>DATKKM010000093.1:0-2459 GCA_035542855.1 Dehalococcoidia bacterium | reverse complement strand
CTTGCCGATCGTGTCGAAGTGCATCTTGCCGATCGTGTCGAAGTGCATCTTGCCAATCGCTGTGCCCATGGTCCCCCCACATCGCTAAAGGTTCTGCCACCACACGCCGATACGTTTTGGTTGACAATTCGGTGACGCGACTCTACGGAGGCCGCTCTGGCCTCGACCACCCTCGTCACTTGGACAAAAGGTGCAACCTGCCCGGTGCGGAGTTGCCAAACGGGACAACACATTAACGGAGGAACAGGGGCCGCGGACCGTCCGGAGAAATCGTCACCCTCTTGATGTACGCTTTCAGGGCGGTCGGCGCAGGCGCGCCGCCCCAGGTCATCCACCCGCGATGGGGCCGTTCCAGGGGGAAGACGATAGAGGCCGAGGCCATCCCGGCAGACGTGCATCCCGCACCGCTCACCCGCAATCGCGCGTTCCAGCTGCTCTGGGCCGGGCAGTTCGTCTCGCAGCTCGGCGACCGTCTTGCTGCGCTCGCCTTTCCATGGCTGGTGTGGAAGGCCACAGGGTCGGCGCTGGGCACGGGCGGCGTCTTTGCCCTCTACACGCTCCCCTGGGTGATCTTCGGAGCGTTCTCCGGCGTCGTCGTCGACAGGACGGACAAGCGCAGGCTCATGATCGCCATGGACGTGGTGCGGGCAGTCCTCGTCCTGGTGGTCCCTTTCCTGGCCACCCGCTCGCTGTCCTCCGTGTTCGTCCTTGCCTTTGTGATCGCGAGCTTGGGCGTGTTGTTCGAGCCTGCCAAGCTGGCGATCGTGCCTGAGATCGTGCCGGCCGAGCAACTCCTGCGGGCCAACTCGCTGCTCTCCACAGGCGAGAACCTCACCGAGATCCTCGGCTCGGCTGTCGCCGGCCTGCTGCTCGTCGCCGTGGGCACCTCGGTAACGTTCCAGCTCGACGCCCTGACCTTCGCCGTCTCTGCGTTGGCGTTGGTGTTGATGCGCTACCGAGCGCCGGCGCGGGATGCAGCGGAGAAGGTCGCCGGCGCGTTCTGGCGAGAGCTCAATGAGGGGCTCAGCTTCCTGCGCCGGGACCCCGGAGTGCGTGCCAACACGACGATGATCGTCGTTTGCGTTGCCGGCCTCGGCGCCGTCTACCCACTCACCTTCCTCTTCGCTGTCAACGTCCTGAACGGCGGCGCCGGCGTGTTCGGCGCATTGGAGGCGATAATCAGCGCCGGCTTCCTCGTCGGCTCGCTGGCCCTCGTCGCACTCGCCACACGCGTGCACAAGGGCCGAGTCATGATCGGTGGCCTGCTCGCGATGGGCGCCTGCCTGGCGCTCGTGCCCCTGACCGGCTCCGTGTGGACGGCCGCCGTCCCCTTCGTCCTGTTCGGCATCGCCAACGCCGTCGTCCTGATCGCAGTGGACACCTTCTTGCAGCAGTCGGTGCCGGAGGGCATGCGCGGACGCGTGCTGGGGACGCGGTTCATGCTCACGCAGGGCACCTACGCAGTCTCCGTGCTGGCCGGTGGCGCGCTGGCCGGCGTCGTGGACGTGCGCGTGCTCTTCGTCGTCGCCGGCGCGATCGTGGCGGTCTCGGGCCTCGTCGGCCTGGCGTCACGCGAGGTCCGCCGGGCCTAGCTCGGGCTCGGCGGATCACTGCCGGGCCCTCCGCCGTGTGGTGATAGCCTAGCGGCGAGTCCGCGGGCGAGCGACGGGCGGAGGGCAGACCGTCGTCTAAGTCCTACGGACGACCTGGGGGAAGCATGACCGCCGCACCGGCCTCAGAGACGCCACAGACGCCCGCGGGCACGCCGCGTACGAGCTGGCTGCAGCTCGGCGTCATCAGCGCGTCCGAGTTCGTGGTCTGGGCGGGGTTCGGCGCCATCCTTCCCTACCTGCCGCTCTTCTTGCAGGAGCAGGCGCACGCATCCATGACGCTGTGGGCCGTCATCGCCGCCATGTACTACGTCGGTACGCTGCTCTTCTCGTCACCCCTGGGATGGCTCAGCGACACCATCGGCCGCAAGCCGGTCATGATCGGCGGCGCCGTCGTGTACACGGTGGCGCTGCTCCTGTTCACCACCACCACCGACCCACACTGGTTCATCCTGTTCCGGCTGCTGGAGGGCGTCGGCGCCGCCGCCTTCGGGCCGGCGGCCCAGGCGTTCATCGCCGACATCACGACCAGCGAGAACCGGAGCCGTGCGTACGGGTTCCTGACCACGGCACAGTTCGGTGGGCTCATCGTCGGGCCGGCGGTCGCGGCGCCGCTCTACGCGCTCGGGGGCGGCGGCACCCCCGGCTTCTACGCGGTGTTCTACTTCGGCGCCGCGCTCTCCGCGCTGGCACTGGTGGCGCTCATCATCTTCATCAAGGAGCCGGCGGCGCTGAGGACGCGGCGTGCGCAGCGCCGCAGCGAGGAGCAGGCCGGCGGAGGCCGCAAGGCGGGCCGCCCGCCCTACCGCGCCATCTTCACGGCGCCCATCATCGCCTTCGTCGTCATCG
>DATKKM010000092.1:0-4960 GCA_035542855.1 Dehalococcoidia bacterium | reverse complement strand
GGTACTCCTCTTCCGTGATCAGCCCCTTGGCCTTCAGGTCGTCCAGCGCGCGCAGGCGCTCCTCCGTCGTCCCCCACTCGCCCGGTGTTGGCGGCGGGGCGGGCGTTGACGGCGTGCCCAAGTTGATCGGCGGGGCGTAGGCTGGCGGCGCGCTCATCCCCGCGGGCAGCGGCCCGAGGCCGCCCGCGGCCACGATCTTCTCGGAGCCCTGCGCTTTGACTACAACGCTGTTCACCAGCTTGTCGTGTAGCGTCTGGGCGTCGCGGTCCCAGAGCATCCAGAGGTCGTCCAGATAAAGCGGGATGAGGCCGCAGAGCAGCCCGGCCAGCCCGCGCACGAACATTCCGCCCGTGGTGACCGCGTCGCCGTTGGTGCGGATGACGCGCAGGCCGACGACGGCCTTGCCGGGGTTCTGCCCTTTCGGCGCGACGATGAACCACCAGATAAGCCAGCCGATGAAGAGGGTGAAGACGGCGATAAGCGCGTTGAGGAACCAGGCCAGGATGCGCTCGCCGCGGCCGGCCATGACCACGGTGCCCTCGGCGTCGAAGATGAAGACGCCGTCATACTGGCAGAAGAGGCCTTCGCCGAGCGGGCGCTGGCAGCGGACGCAGGTGCGGGCGGCTGCGGCAGACATCGCTGGGAGGATTGTAGGGCGGAACGCGGGGCGCCACAAGGCGAGCCTCGTTGACCGCCTCACCGCGCCTATGCTAGTATCCCCGTACGATTCAATACCTCTATAGGCGCCGCCGGGAGGCGCCCCAACGCAGTATGGACAGCCTATATGGCCGCCGCTATACTGCGAACAATCTTTCTCGGACGTGGGGATGGGACTGATGGTTCACCCGGGCGACAATACATCTGCCGCTTTCCCGCAGAGGCACAAACTCGCGGGCCGTCCGACTGCGCTCGCCCTCAACGGGCGGCTGAAGCATGCCCCGAGCCCGGCGACAGCCGGAGTCCAAGGGCCGCTGGCTACCACCGCATCCTAGGCTAGCAAGGAGTCCTGACGATGGGCCAGTCTTCGAATTCTGCACCTATCCCTCATAAGCGCCGTTCACCTCGCCGCAAGACATCTGCAACACCGGCGCGACCAGTCACGCCCGCGCAGCAGGGGCTGTACGACCCGTTCCACGAGCACGACAGCTGTGGCGTCGGTTTCATCGTCCACCTGAAGGGCCAGAAGTCACACAAGATCATCGAGGACGGGCTGACCGCGCTGGAGCACCTGAACCACCGCGGGGCCTGTGGCTGCGAGGTCAACACCGGCGACGGCGCGGGCGTGCTCATCCAGCTCCCGCACGACTTCTTCGCCCATGTCTGTGCGCACGAAGGCATCCGCCTGCCGGAGCCAGGCCACTACGGCGCCGGGCTCTTCTTCGCTTCGAAGGACAAGAAGGCGACGCAGCAGGCGATGCGCCTCTTCCAGAACATCGTCGAGGAGCAGGGGCAGCAGCTCATCGCCTGGCGGCCGGTGCCCACGAACAACGAGATGCTGGGCTACACCGCCGCCATCGCCGAGCCCGATATGTTCCACGTGCTCGTCGGCAAGGCTGCGGACCTCGACGAGGATGCCTTCGAGCGCCGCCTCTATGTGATCCGCAAGCTGTTCGAAAGCCAGATCGCCAAGTCGGACATCGAGGACGCAACGACGTTCTACTTCCCGAGCCTCTCCTGCCGCACGCTGGTCTACAAGGGCATGCTGATGGCCACCCAGTTGCGCCAGTACTTCCCCGACCTGAGCGACCCGCGGCTGGTCAGCGCTCTTTGCATGTTCCACTCACGGTTCAGCACGAACACGTTCCCCAGCTGGAAGCTGGCGCACCCCTATCGCATGATCTCCCACAACGGCGAGATCAACACGCTGCGCGGCAACATCAACTGGATGCGCGCCCGCGAGGGTCTATTCGAGTCCGAGCTGATCCCGGACATCCAGCGCATCACGCCGATCATCGACGAGAAGGGCAGCGACACGGCCTGCTTCGACAATGCGCTGGAGCTGCTGACGATGGCCGGCCGGCCGATCCACCAGGCCGTGATGATGATGATCCCGGAGCCCTGGGACGGCCACGAGTCCATGAGCCAGGAGAAGAAGGACTTCTACCGCTACCACAGCTGCCTGATGGAGCCGTGGGACGGCCCGGCCTCGATCGCCTTCACGGACGGAAGGACGATCGGCGCCGTGTTGGACCGCAACGGCCTGCGCCCCTCCCGCTACTACGTGACCAAGGACGACTACGTGATCATGGCCTCGGAGGTCGGCGTGCTGCCGGTCGCACCGGAGAACGTGGCGCACAAGGGGCGCCTGCAGCCCGGCCGCATGTTCCTGGTCTCGCTGGACGAGGGACGCATCGTGGCGGACGACGAGCTGAAGCACGAGATGGCGGCCGCCCGGCCCTACGGCCAGTGGCTGGCCGAGAACATGAAGACGATGGACCAGCTGCCGGAGGCTGAGCCCGCGGAGCGCCTGCTGGGTGAGAAGCTGCTGGAGAAGCAGATGGCGTTCGGCTACACCATCGAGGACCTGAAGTACATCCTTGGCCCGATGGCGCGCAACGGCGAAGAGGCACGAGGCTCCATGGGCACGGATACGCCGCTGGCCGTCCTCTCCGACAAGCCGCAGCTTCTATACAACTACTTCAAGCAACTCTTCGCGCAGGTCACGAACCCGCCGCTGGACGCGATCCGCGAGCAGATCGTGACCTCCGTCAGCACGACGATCGGCCCGGAGGGCGATTTGCTCGACCCGGAGCCGATCAACTCCCGCATGATCGAGGTGAAGAGCCCGTTCCTTGCGAACGACGACCTCGCCCGGCTGAAGAATTACGACTCCGGCGAGAAGTCTGCCTCCGGACGGACGACGCTGCGCTCGATCACGCTGCCGATGACATTCAAGGTGAGCGACGGACCCAAGGGCCTGGCGAAGGCGATGGACCGCCTCTGCCGCGACGCCGACAAGGCAATCGAGCAGGGCTTCGCGATCCTGGTGCTCTCTGACCGCGCGGTTGATGCGAAGCACGCGCCGATCCCGGCGCTCCTGGCGACCGCCGGGCTGCACAACCACCTGGTCCGGGAGCGAAAGCGCACGCAGGTGGGCCTGGTGCTGGAAACGGCGGAAGCCCGCGAGGCGCACCACTACGCGCTGCTCGTCGGCTACGGCGCCGGTGCGATCAACCCCTACCTCGCCCTCGACACACTGCACCAGATGGTGGACGAAGGGCTGCTCGAACCCAGCATCGGCTACGAAGAGGCCGAGGAGCACTACCTGAAGGCGATCAAGAAGGGCGTCGTGAAGATCATGTCCAAGATGGGCATCTCCACGATCCAGAGCTACCGCGGCGCCCAGATCTTCGAAGCGATCGGCCTGGAGCCCGCCTTCATCGACAAGTACTTCACGTACACGGCCTCCCGCATCGCCGGCATCGGCATCGAGGAGATCGCGCAAGAGACGCTGTTCCACCACAAGCGGGCTTTCCCGGACCGGGAAGGCGGCCTGAAGGAGCTGCTCTGGGGCGGCCAGTACCAGTGGCGCCGGGACGGCGAGTTTCACCTCTTCAACCCGGAGACCGTTTTCAAGCTGCAGCACTCCACGCGCACCGGACAGCGCGAGATCTTCAAGCAGTACACGCACACCGTCGACGAGCAGGCGGAGCGCCTCTGCACACTGCGCGGCCTCTTCGAGATCAAGTCCGACCGCGACCCGATCTCGATCGATGAAGTGGAGCCGGCGGAGGCGATCTTCCACCGCTTCGCGACCGGCGCCATGAGCTATGGGTCGATCAGCGCGGAGGCCCACGAGACGCTGGCGATCGCCATGAACCGCATCGGCGGCAAGTCCAACACCGGCGAAGGCGGCGAAGACCGCCGCCGCTTCACTCCCGACGAAAACGGCGACCTCCGCCGCTCCGCAATCAAGCAGGTGGCGTCCGGTCGCTTCGGCGTGACCAGCGAGTACCTGGTTAACGCGGACGAGCTGCAGATCAAGATGGCGCAGGGAGCCAAGCCCGGCGAAGGCGGTGAACTGCCCGGGTTCAAGGTTTACCCCTGGATCGCGCAGGTCCGCGGGACCACGCCGGGCGTCGGCCTGATCAGCCCGCCGCCGCACCATGACATCTATTCGATCGAAGACCTGGCGCAGCTCATTCACGACCTCAAGAACTCCAACCCGCGGGCGCGCATCAACGTGAAGCTGGTCGCCGAAGTGGGCGTCGGGACAGTTGCGGCGGGCGTCGCCAAAGCGAAGTCAGACGTGGTGCTGATCAGCGGCCATGACGGCGGCACCGGCGCCAGCCCGCTGACATCGATCAAGCACGCCGGCATCCCATGGGAGCTCGGCCTGGCCGAGACTCAGCAGACGCTGGTCCTGAACAACCTGCGTGACCGCATCGTCGTGCAGACGGACGGCCAGATGAAGACCGGCCGCGACGTCATCATCGGCGCGCTGCTGGGCGCGGAAGAGTATGGCTTCGCGACGGCGCCGCTGGTGGTGATGGGCTGCATCATGATGCGCGTCTGTCACATCGACATGTGCCCCGTCGGCATCGCCACGCAGAGCCCGAAGCTGCGCGAGAAGTTCGAGGGCAAGGCTGAGCACGTGGTCAACTTCTTCCGTTTCATCGCCGAGGAGATCCGCGAGTACCTGGCGGCGATGGGCTACCGCAGCATCGAAGAAATCGTCGGCCGCAGCGATATGCTGGACATGCGCCGCGCGATCGAGCACTACAAGGCGCGTGGGCTGGACTTCTCGGCGATCTTCTACAAGCCGGAGGTCCCGGCTGACTGGGCGACGCGCTGCGTGACGACGCAGGACCACGGCCTCGAGAAGGCGCTCGACCAGGAGCTGCTGCCGCTGGCGGCGCCGGCGCTGGAGCGCAAGGAGAAGGTCGAGATCGCGATGCCGATCCGCAACGTCAACCGCACCGTCGGCACGATCCTGGGGAGCGAGCTGACCCGCAAGCAC
>DATKKM010000091.1:0-5639 GCA_035542855.1 Dehalococcoidia bacterium | reverse complement strand
GTCCACTAGGCCAGGCCGTGCTTGCGGACGAGCGATTCGACGTAGCCTATGTCGCTGAAGACGCGCTCCTTCATGGCGGGGCGCATTTCGTCGGGGACGGGGGCTGAGGGGGCGTTGACCATGATGCCGAAGAGGACGCCGCGGATCTGCCACTCGGCGATGGCGGCGAGGTCGTAGCCCAGGCGCCACTCTTCGCGATCGACACTCTGGCCGAGCTCTCGTTCCAGGGCGTCGAGGTAGTGGTCCTGCAGCTCGGCGACGTTTTCCGGGTTGTGGTAGACCATGAAGCGCACGACGTCCGAGGCGGAGATGCCGCGGCCCAGGATCTCCCAGTCGATGACGACGGTGCGCGGGCCGTCCGCGGTCTCTTCGATGCCGAGGTTGCGGTTGTCGAAGTCGTAGTGGCAGAGGGTCATCGGCATCTTCTCGACCATCTGGAGGAGCGGCTCGGGCTCGCGGTAGATGGTCTCGACGGCCTCGCGGGTGGACTTCGGCAGGCCGGCCATCATGTTGGGGACGCCCTCGGCGAGCCAGGGCCAGCGCTCGGTGACGTAGAGAGACGGTTCGGCGGGATCGCGCATGCCGTCGAGGATGTCACAGACGGTGCGATAGAAGTAGTCGACGGGGCGGCGCAGGCTCATCAGCCAGGGTTCGTCGATGATCTCGCGCTTCTGCCAGAACCTGGCGTGGAAGACGGCGAGGTGATCAAGGATCGTGCGGACGACGGCATCGGGCGCCTTCTCGTTCATGCCGAGCGCTTCCATCTGGGGGCGGAGGTCCTCCAGGAAGGCCCAGTACTGGTCAATCTCCGGGCGCAGGACAACGTGGACGTACGGGTGGTGGAAGGTCTCGGGGACGTGGTTGAAGAGGCCCTGCTGGAAGGCCTTGAGCTCGCGGTGCTCGGTGTCGCCGGTGAGCATCATGACGGCGTCCATGCGAGGCATGATGCGGAGGATGAGGTGAGACTGGCCCTCGCGGCCGTTGCTGGTGTAGTGGAAGGGGATGAGGTAGAACTGCTTCTCGCCGAAGCGGGGGAACTCGAACGGGTCGTAGATGAGCTCGAAGGTGGTGACCTTCGCGCCGGGGTCGCCGAGCATGCGGGCGGCGATAGGCGTGAGGTAGTCTGCGGTGATGGCTTCGACAGTGGTGGGTTCGTGCGACATGTGTGACCCCTGATGTAACCGCTGTGTAAACGTGAGTGTAACACGGGTGGTGATGGACAACGTGCCGAGGCGACGTCGCGCTTTACTCTCCGGCTGCGGCTGGCGCCGCGCCCAGGACAGGCGGCCGTGGGGACTTCGCCCTTCTCTCACTCTTCCCCGGGAGGGCCGGGCGCTCAGGATGACAGACGTTGGGGCGCCCTCAGGACGACAGGAAGCGTTCTGCGTGCTGCATGAAGACGTCCAGGCGGTCGTGGTGGACCCAGTGGCCGGCCTTTTGGATGATGACGGTCGCGTGGTCACGGATGACGTCTGCGCGGCCGGTCTGTTCCGGGTCTACGGCCCAGCTTTCGGCGCCTTTCACCAGCAGGGTGGGGGCGCTGATCTGGGACCAGATGACCATGGCGTCGTCCAGGTTGAACTCGTACGGGGAGCGGATGCGAACGTAGTTGTCGAACTTCCAGGTGAAGGTGCCGTCCTCGTTCGTCTGCGCGCCGTGGATGGTGAGGTGGCGGGCCATGTCCGGCGTGAGGAAGGGGTTGGCCTCCAGCATGCGCCTGGTGGCGTCTTCGATGGACGGGTAGCGGCGCGGGCGGCGCCGCTCGATGTCCCGCATGCCCTCGATCCACTCCTGCATGCGCTTGTGGGCGGGCTTGTGCTCCTGCAGCGGCGGCCCCCAGCCTTCGATCGAGATGAGCTTCTGGACGCGGCCGGGGACGGTGCCGGCGTACTGCAGGGCGATGGCGCCGCCGAGGGAGTGGCCGATGACGGTGAGCGGGCCCTCGATCTTGTCGGCGAGGGTGGCGACGTCCAGGGTGAACTCCGGGATGGAGTACATGCCGCCGATGGCCCAGCCGCTGTCGCCGTGGCCGCGCAGGTCAGGCGCGTAGATGGTGTAGCGGTCCAGGAGGCGCTCGGCGACGAAGTCCCAGTTGCGGCAGTGGTCCTGGCCGCCGTGAATGAGGAGCAGCGGGGGTTTCGCGCCCGGTTCGCCCCAGACGGCGTAGTGGAGCTTGACGCGCTGCGACTCGTAGTACTCGGAGCGGGGTTCGATCATGCGGTGTCTCCTAGCAACTCGGCGAGGGTGGCGTAGACGCCTGGGTCGCTGCCGGGGATGACGAAGGCCCCGACGATCTTCTCGTAGAAGGCGGCCGGGCCGACGCCGCCGATGATCGCGTAACCGTAGCCCATCTCGCGCATGGATTCGAGGGAGGCGAGCAGGAGGGCGGCGCCGATGCCGTGGCCGCGCAGGTCTTCGCGGACGCCGGTGGGGCCGAAGTAGCCGCGGCGGGTGCTTTCGTGGACGGCGAAGCCGGCGATCTGGTTGTCGCGCACGGCCAGGTGGCAGGTGATGGGCGTGTTGGCGAAGGCGCGGTCGGCCTCGATCGCCCAGAGCTCCTGGAAGTTGGCGCGGATGAACTCGCGCAGGCGGAGGCGGTCCCAGGGGTCGGCGCGGCGGATGCGAAAGCCGGCGGCGGCGGCGCGCTCGCGGTAGGGTGCGGGGTCAGGGAGGTCATAGAGGCGGGCGAGCATGTCCGGCATGGGTGATAGGGTACAGGTTACAAGGGACAGATTACAGAGATGGGGTTCGTTAGCGTGAAGGTGACGCCGGGCGCGCGGGACGCCGCGATGGAGTGGCGGGACGGCCTGCTGCGGGTGCGCGTGCGCGAGAAGGCGGAGAAGGGCCGCGCGAACGAGGCTGTGGCCCGGCTGCTGGCGAAGCAGTTGGGCGTTGCGGCCGGCGATGTTGTGCTGAAGCGCGGGGCGACGTCTCGCGAGAAGCTGTTCGAGGTGGCGGGAGTGGAGGACGCGGAGATCGGCAGGCGGCTGGGCGCGCCGATGATGTGAATCCGATGATAGACGGCGAGCTGACGATTCGGAAGGCGGCGAAAGGCGATCTCGATGCAATCGCCCGGATCATGAATTACCCTCCTGAGCCTCCCATGGAGGGGCTCCTGGGGAGGCGCCGGGCGAGCAGGTTCGGGGAGTTCCTGGTGCTTCGGGGCGCCGTCCTGTCGCTCGCGCATTCGTGGGTGGCGGTGGCCGGCGGAAGCGTCATTGGCGTGGTGGAGTGCGGGCTGGAGACTGGGGGGAACCGTTCGCTGGGCGCCATGTTGCGGCTACTGCCGCGGGCGCTCTGGATCGCCGGACGGAAGATTCCGCGGGTGCTGTACGGGATGCGGCTGCAGGGCCGCGTCGAGTTCGAACGGGCGCCGGGCGCGTTTGTGGTCGCGCAGCTGTACGTGGATGAGGCGGCGCGCAACCGGGGGATCGGTGGGCGGCTGCTGGACCACGCGGAGGCGCTGGCGCATGAATCGGGCGCACGTCAGATGACCATCGAAACGGGCATCGCCAACCCGGCTCGGCGTTTGTACGAGCGCAAGGGCTACCGGCTCATCGCGACGAAGGCAAACGGCGCCTATGAACGGATGACGGGAAGCCCCGGGCGCGTCCTGATGGCCAAAGACATCTGACGGGCAGCGCCGTGGTTCGCCGATGATGCGCCGGCGGAGGTCTATGCTGCTCAGCCTCCGGCTTCGATTACTTGCGGCGATCCTTAGACAAGCTCAGGACGAACGATGCTATTCGAAGTCCCAGGGGTTGCCCTGGCCGTAGCCCTGGAGGACGCGGCGGGCCACCACCATGCGGTGCACTTCGTCCGGGCCGTCGTAGATGCGGGCGGCACGGGCCTGGCGGTACATGCCCTCCAGCGGGGTGTCGCCGGAGACGCCGAGGGCGCCGTGCACCTGGATGGCGCGGTCGATGACGTCGTGCAGGATCTTGGCCCCGTAGAACTTGATGAGCGAGATCTCGACGCGGGCCTCGCTGCCCTGGTCCACCTTGTGGGCGGCGTGCAGTGTGAGGAGGCGGGCGGCCTGGATCTCGGCGACGGAATCGGCGATCCAGTTCTGGACGGTCTGCTTCTGGGCGAGGGTGCTGCCGAAGGCGACGCGTTCGAGGGCGCGCTTGCACATGATGTCGAAGGCGCGCTGCATCTGGCCCAGCCAGCGCATGCAGTGGTGGATGCGGCCGGGCCCGAGGCGCTTCTGGGCGATCATGAAGCCATCGCCGGGGCGGCCGAGGGTGTTGGTGACGGGCACGCGGACGTCGCGGTACATGATCTCGCAGTGGTTGCCGCGGGTCTCGCCCATGACGGGGACGGCGCGGACGATATCGACGCCGGGGGTGTCCAATGGGACGATGATCTGGCTCATGCGGCGGTGCGCGTCGCCCTCGGGGTCGGAGACGCACATGACGATGGCGAAGGTGGCCCCGATGGCGCCGCTGGTGAACCACTTGTGGCCGTTGATCACCCAGTCATCGCCGTCGCGGACAGCGCGGGTCTGGAGGCCGGTGGGGTCGGCGCCGGAGACTTCGGGCTCGGTCATGGAGAAGCAGGAACGGATGTCGCCGTTGACGAGGGGCTTCAGGTACCTGGCCTTCTGTTCGTCGCTGCCGAACTGCCAGAGGATTTCGGCGTTGCCGGAGTCCGGGGCGTGGGAGCCGAAGGCGCGCGGGGCGAGGACGCTGCGGCCGAGAATCTCGTTCATGTAGACGTAGGGCATGAAGCCGATGCCCATGCCGCCGGCCTCTTTCGGGAGGTGGGGCGCCCAGTAGCCCATCTTCTTCGTGCGGGCCTGCAGGTCCTTGATGAGCGACTCGGCCTCCGCCGGCTCGCCCTCTTCGATGATGTGCTCGTTGGGGTAGACGTGCTCGTCCATGAAGGCGCGGACGTCGGTGCGGATCTTGCGGATTTCGGGTGTGAGAGTGTAGTCGGCCATGGGGCTCCTTACTGGCGTGAGTGTTCTCGTTCCGGCGGGCGGGATTGTACCACGCGGCCTATACTCGAACTATGCGATAAACAGGGGGAGGTATCTACCTCCACCTTCTGATTGGAGCATTGGATGCGACACGTCGCTTTCCGAGCAGCTGTACTCTTCGGCAGTCTCGTTTTGGCCCTGAGCGCCGTCTCGACGAGCGGGGCTGAACCCAGGATCTCGGTGTCACCAAGGGAGGGATCGACCGGAGATGAAGTGACAGTCTACGGCGATGGGTTTGAGCCGAACGATACCATCTACATAAGCATCCACCCACCCTTAGGTGGCTACGGCATAGGTGTGGTTTCGGCTGATCTAGAAGGAAAGTTCACCGCGACTACCAGGGTTGGAAACGTGTACGACACGGAACCTTTTCCTGAGCAAGCTCCTCCAGGAGAGGGGTATGAAGTCCAGCTGAGTCCCGGTGACTATGAGATCCTGGCGTACCCTGCGTCGTTTGGTGGTCGAACGGCAGAAACGATTGCCCAAGCGCCGAAGGTGTCGTTCAAGGTGACAGCATCGGCTCTACCTAGCACCGGGGGCGAACCCGGCACAGGCGGGCGAGGATTCCCGGTTGAGGTCGTCGCAGCACCGTTTCTCCTGATAGGCGGTATTTTCGTCTGGACAGCCGCTTCGAGACGGACTTGCGTTACCGCGGCGC
>DATKKM010000090.1:0-4773 GCA_035542855.1 Dehalococcoidia bacterium | reverse complement strand
CGTCGGCGAAGGGGTCGGGCTCGGCGTCGGTGACGGCGTCGGCGTCGGTGACGGAGTCGGGCTCGGCGTCGGTGACGGAGTCGGGCTCGGCGTCGGCGTCGGCGTGCAGGTGTGCGGCGGCTTGGTAGGCGTCGGCGACGGGGTCGGGCTCGGCGTCTTGGTCGGCGTCCTGGTCGGCGTCGGCGTCCCAGTGTTGTACCACTGAGCGCTCACGCCCGCGGGGTCCACGCACGGGGCAGGCGTGCAGGTGACAGGCGGTGGCGTGGGCGTGTTGTTGTGCGTCTGTGCGCTAAGTCCCGCGGGGTCCACGCAGGGCGCCGGCGTGCAGGTGACAGGAGGCGGCGTCGGCGTGTTGTTGTGCGTCTGCGCGTTGACGTCGGCGGCCGAGATGCAGGGCTGTGGGGTAGGGGTACAGGCGGGAGTCGGCGTGGGTGTGTAGAACCACTGGGCGTTCACGCCGCCGGACGTGTCGCTGGCCGCGCAGGAGTGCGGCGATACGGTGCCGAACGACCAGGAGTCACCGGCAACAACGTAGGCCAGCATGAGGAAGGCCAGCAGCGCCCCGATGATTATCGGCGCGCTATGAAGCCGCAGGGTGGCAGTGCGCGGCCGGGCCTGCCACTGCCATTCCCCGGATCTGTCTCGCTGCCCTCTGAACTCGCTCATCGTCCTATCCCCCAACTAAGGTTAATGCAGGGTGAACATAATTCTTCCCGCTACGATTAACCAACCCGAGTCTGTTGCATTACAGGGCCTCCCTGGAGCCCCCTGAGCGGCTGAGAAGGCATCAGGCTGCCAATTCGCGGCTATTCATGGCTCCATATCGTCCGGAGGCACGTCCGTCATGGAAAGGCGGCTCCGCATTCGCGACGGATTAACCTCCGCATGTTCGCCTCGTCCATGCGGTCTAACGGCCGCGATTAACTTGCCCGTACGCCACTCATTGGCGGAGGCCGCCGGACATCGTTCACCGTTTGTTCACCTGGCCATCCTGGCGTCCGGCCAGAGAGCGCCGCCGGGGGATTTTTGCGATTAGTGTCCGGCTTCACAAAAGGTTGTACAATCGCACCGTACAAAGCCTCACAGCACGGAGACCTTGGACATGACCACTGCTACCGAGACCGCCGGCGGCCCACGCCTCTGGCTCCGCGCCCTCTACACCATCCCCCGCGTCAACCCCGCCGAAGTCGACCCGATCAGCCGCTGGCTGATCCTGGGCCGCGTCTCCGTGGTGGTGATGAGCGCGATCTCCGCCGTCATCGGCGGTCTGCTGGCCGTCCGCGACGACGTCTTCGACCTGCCGCTGCTCATCCTGGTGGTGCTTGGGCTGATCCTGGCGCACACCGGCAGCAACCTGGTCAACGACTTCTGGGACTTCCGCCACGGGATCGATACGCCGGACTCGCCGCGCGCCACGTACGGCCCGCACCCCTTCACGGACGAAGGCGGCAGCACCCGCGAGTTCCTCCTGGTCACGGCAATCATCCTGGCGCTGGCCACGGCCATCGGCATCTACCTCACGGCGGCGGCCGGGCTCTGGGTGCTGGCCTTCGCGCTGGGCGGCGCCTTCGTGCTGCTGTTCTACTCCGGCGGGCCGATTCCGCTGAAGTACTTCGGCCTGGGGGAGATCGCAGTCTTCATCGTCTGGGGGCCGCTGATGATCGGCGGCGCCTACTACGTGATGGCGGAGAGCCTGCCGTGGTGGGTGATCCTCGCCTCGGTGCCATACGGACTCGGCGTGACGACTGTGCTCTTCGGCAAGCACCTGGACAAACTCTCGTTCGACAAAGAGAAGGGCATCCGGACGATGCCCATCGTCCTCGGCGAGGAGGTGGCGCGCTACGTGACGATCGTGCTCTCGATCGGCATGTATGTGGCCACGGCGGCGCTGGCGGTCTGGCAGAAGATGCCGGCGCTGGTGCTGGTCGTGGGGGCACTGCCGCTGCTCTGGACGGTCATTCGCTTCTACAGCAAGCCGAAGCCGGACAAGAGGCCGGCGGGCTACCCGGGCTGGCCGCTATGGTTCGTCGCGATCGCCTTCATCCACAACCGGCGGTTCGGGCTGCTCTTCGTCAGCGGCCTGGCGCTGCAGCTGGCGCTGGAAGGCATCTTCTAGGCGCCGCGCTATACTGCGGGCCGTGCCGTTCTTCATCTGCCGCACCTGCGGCGCCCAGCACGCCGAAAGCGATTCGCCACCCCAGCATTGCGTGATCTGCGAGGACGAGCGCCAGTACATCGGCCGCTACGGTCAGCAGTGGACGACGCTGGAAGAGCTGCGGGCCGGCGAGTACCAGAACAAGGTCATGGAGACTGACCCCGGCGTGGTCAGCATCTTCACCGTGCCGCAGTTCGCCATTGGCCAGCGGGCGATCCTCGTCCGCACGGGCAGCGGCAACTTCCTCTGGGACAGCACCACCTTCATCGACGAAGCGACGATCGCCGCCGTGCGGGAGATGGGCGGCATCCAGGGCATCTCCGTTTCCCACCCGCACTTCTACAGCTCAGTCGTTGAGTGGAGCCACGCCTTCGGGGGCGCGCCGGTCTACATGCCGGTGGCGGACCGCGAGCAGTTCGTGCGGCCCGACCCCGTCGTCGTGTGGTACGAGGGCAACGTGGACCTGTGGCCGGGCCTGACGCTGATCCAGACCGGCGGCCACTTCGAAGGGAGCAGCGTGCTGCACTGGGCGGACGGCGCCGAGGGCCGCGGCGCGCTCTTCACAGGCGACAGCATCTCCGTCGCGCAGGACCGCCGCTGGGTGACGTTCATGCGCAGCTACCCGAACTTCATCCCGCTGCCGGCGCCGGTCATCCGCCAGATCGTCGCCGCGGTGGAGCCATACGAGTTCGACCGCATCTACGGCTGCTGGCTGGGCGCGGACGTGCGCAGCGACGCCAGGGAGGCGGTGCGGCGCTCCGCCGAACGCTACATCAAGTGGATCGGCGGGTAGAATCGCGCAGCGGGCGCGGTTAGAATGCGCATCGAATGCCTGACGATTGCATCTTCTGCCGCATCGTGGCCGGCGAAATCGCCGCCGACCGCCTCTACGAGGACGACCTTGTGGTGGCGATCCTCGACATCAACCCCCGCGCGCCGGTGCACTTCATGATCATCCCGAAGGAGCACATCGGCGACGCCCGCGACCTGCGCGGCGAGCACGGC
This sequence comes from Dehalococcoidia bacterium, assembly GCA_035542855.1. Taxonomy (GTDB): domain Bacteria; phylum Chloroflexota; class Dehalococcoidia; order SM23-28-2; family RBG-16-64-32; genus DATKKM01. The sequence goes on along the minus strand of DATKKM010000090.1, from coordinate 1,613 downwards.
CCGCTGCTGGCGCGCATGTTTGTGGCGGCGGCCAAGGTTGCGCGCGACGAGGGCGTCGGCGAGAGCGGCTACCGGATCGCCTTCAACGTGGGGCCCGCGGCCGGGATGACGGTGGACCACCTCCACATGCACTGCCTGGGCGGCCGGCAGCTCGGGCCGGAGGGGTAACGCGACAGTTCCCCGTTTGACCTGACCGCCGATTCGGCTACGCTGATCCTCCTTTCGCTTGCGTGTGTGTGGAGGAGGTGGCGATGGGTTGGAGGACTGTCTCCGCGGCGCTGGACGTGGGTACCGCCACGTGCGCCGCCGCGAACGCGACGTATTTCGTTGACCGGCTGCTGGCGGGCGTAGACCGCCCGCTCTCGCGGCGGCTGGCGCTGCTGGCGCTGGCCGTGGTCTCCCTGGCCGCGCTGGTCGAGGCTCTGGCGCTGCTGGCGGTCGCCGCGCGCTCGGCGGCGGTGCCGCTGACCTCGGCGCCATGGGCGCTGGTGCGGGTGCTGCCCTTCGCCGGCGCGGGGGGCATCTCCGCACTCATCTTCCGCCGCGTGGTGCACAGATGACGCGCAGGCACACCCTGCTCCAAGTGGCGATCGAGCGCCAGGAGTGGGAGGTCGCCGCGCTCGTCTTGCTGCTCGGCGTGACGCGCGCGGCCCGCCTGCTACCGCCGGAGACGCTGGAGGCGATGATCGATCTGCTGGAGGAGTCGCCGCCGCACCGCCGGCGCGAAAGGCGCAGGCGTGGGCATCCTTAGCTCTCGCATCAATCCCAAGAAATTCTACGCGGAGAGTCTCAGCGAAGCCGAGCGCGAGCGTCTGCCGGTCGCGCGCAAGATGGAGGGGCTGGCGGAGGAGATCGCCGTGCTACGGGTGCGCCTGAACACGGCGCTGCACGAGCATAAGGGGGACTTCCCGCTGCTGATGGCAGGCATCGGGATGCTCGTGCGGGCGGTGGCCACGCAGTACCGCCTTTCGCCGAAAGCGCGCAAAGAGCTGGCGGACCAGATGACGGCCGTGCTGAACAGCCTGGGCGACCAGATCCTGCCGCCTGACCGCTAGTAGGCCCGGTCCTCGACAGTTTCCACGATGCGGGCCTGCGGCCCGCCGATCAGCCCCTGCGGCTGCACGGCGCCCCAGAGCTCGCGCAGGGCAGCCAGGACGCTCTCCGCTTCAGCCAGGCCGTCGAATTCGAGGTCGATCATCACGTAGTCCGGGTCATCGGTGGCGCGCATGATGCGGTGGCGGCGGACGCCGGACTTCTCGCGGCCGATGGGGTCGTTATCGAAGGCGGTCTTCCAGTCGTTGTAGCTGGGGATGTGGTGCTCGATTCTCAGTAGATACACGCGGGGCTCCTTCTCGTTCGCTCTCTGCCGCATCGCCGATTATAGGGCGAGTCCGCGGGCCGATTTTAGAACATTCGTCCGGATATTGACCATAAACCCCTTGACTGCCTAGAACGCTCGTTCTATCCTGTCTCGCACGGATGTTCGAAATGAGCCGATCTCTTGAACAGGCCATCTCCCGCTTCCGGCGACAGCGCCCGGAGACGCCGGCAACCACCGGCCATCTCTCCGGAGCAGCCTTCCGCGCAGCGATCGAACTGCGAATGCGGAGCCT
>DATKKM010000089.1:0-40157 GCA_035542855.1 Dehalococcoidia bacterium | reverse complement strand
CCCGGGAGCCAGCCGGCGTTCACCGAAGGATCGATTGTCTTTGCCTCGGATCGCGGCGGGAGCTTCGACCTGTACACTATGGACGTGGACGGCAACAAGCTTGTGCGGTTAACGGAAGAGCTGGGGGACGATATACAGCCGGCCTGGTCCCCGGACTGGACGAAACTGGCGTTTGCCTCGGACCGGAGCGGCAACTACGAGATCTACACGATGAACGCGGACGGGAGTGACGTGGTGCGGCTGACGAAGAGCGAAGGCGTCGACCTTCCGTACGGCTGGCTGGCGAGCGGCAAGATGCTCTTCGGATCGAACCGCAAGGGGGACTTCGACGTATGGTCTATGAACGCGGACGGCGGCGGCCAGAAGCGGCTGACCAGCGCCGAAGGCGATGAGCTGGCGGCGACGTGGTCGCCGGACGGCTCACGGATCGCCTACGAGTCTCCGGCGACCGGCAACGTGGACCTCTACGTGATGAACGCCGACGGCAGCGACCAGGTGAACATGACCGTGCGGGCCCTGTCCGACGACTCGCCGGCATGGGCGCCGGACGGCGTGCGGCTGGCCTTCGTTTCCAACCGGGACGGTGACGCCGAGATCTACGTGATGGACACGCAGTCCTCCGAGTTGACGCGGGCGACGAAGGCGATACGCGACGACGTGATGCCGGCCTGGTCGCCGGACGGTTCGCGGGTCGCGTTCATCTCCAACCGGGACTTGAACCAGGAGCTGTACGTGGCGAACGCGGACGGCACTGGGCAGAAGCGGATGACGAACGATCCCGGCTGGGACGCCGCCCCGGCGTGGTCGCCGGACGGGACGAAGCTGGCGTTCGAGTCGTACAGGGACGGGCGGCGGGACATCTTCACGGTGAACCCGGACGGGACGGGGGAGACGCGGCTGACTAAGGATGGGTGATGAGTAGCGGAGGTAAGAGGTGGCAGGTAGGAGGCTGGAGTTGGGGTAAACTGGGCGCGAGATGACGACCCGGACTGACGACAAGTACGTTGGGCGATACTACGGTGAGCGGGAGATCGCGGTCACGCCGGAACTGGTGGAGCACTACGCGAACGCGGTGCAGGACTTCAACCCGTGGTACTTCGGGGACTCGCCGTTTGGCGCGCCGGTGGCCCCGGCCCTGATCCTGCACTCCGAGGTGTACCACACGATTGACTGGTACCTGAGCATCTTCGGGAACCTGCACGCCCGGCAGGAGTGGGAGCTGTTCCAGCCGATCATGGTGGGCGACACGGTGACGGCGCGGCGGCAGATCGTCGATCGCTATCAGAAGCGGGACCGGGAGTACGTGGTGATGGAGGTGGGCTGCTACGCCGCGGACGGCCGGCTGCTGAACCGCGGGCGCACGCACCAGAGCTTCGTGAACAAGACGAGCGGCGTGGTGGTGGACAAAGAGCGGGAGAAGCGGAGCGACCGCAAGTTCGACGTGGGTGAGATCGCCGTGCTGGAGGAGATTGCGGGGGGCGAGAAAGAGATCAGCATCGAGATGTGCCAGCTGTTCTCCGGCCCGCAGAAGAACTACCACAACGACGTGGAGCAGGCGCGCGCGCTGGGGTTCCCGGACATCGTCGTGCAGGGGATGATGTCGCTCTGTTTCATCTCGCAGATGATGACGGAGCGCTACGGCGCCGGCTGGTACCAGGGCGGACGGATGAGCGTGAACCTGGTGAACGTGCTCTGGCAGGGCGAGACCGTGCGCAGCCGGGGGCAGGTCACGGAAGAGCGGCCGGAAGGCCCGCGGACGCGGGCGACGCTGCAGACGTGGTGCGAGAAGGCGGACGGGACGAAGTTCGTGGTGGGGACGGCCAGCGCGCTTTCTGGATAACAGAAAGGGGCGGGCCTTTGGGGCCCACCCCCGCGCGTCCAACGCACTAAGTTAAGCTAGCCGGCGTTCTCCCGGGGCAGGTGATCGACGATCATGTCGAGGGCCTCACCACGGCGCACCCAGCGGGTGAGCTCTTCGCGGAGGAGGAGCGTCACTCTGTCCAGCGCCTCGGCGCGCTCCGGGTCGCTCTGCTGAGCGCGCGCCGAATCGACTTCGCGGAGGGCGTCTTCGCAGGCGGCGGCCATGCGCCAGGCGAAGAACCATCGCCCACTGAGATCGGCCCAACTACCCTCGGATGGCTGGTCGGCTTGTCGTGCCAGAGTCATTGGTCAGCCCCTCTGCTTTGATCGGCGTGATTCGAATTATCAGATGGGCGAGATAAGGAAAGCGTTACAACCGGTAAAGACGTAATGTTAGTAAACAGTGGAAGCTGTCGGCGGGGACAGGCGGCCCATAAGAAGGGCCTTTGTTATACTTGTCACATTCGCTGAACGAGGTGAGTTAGGTTGCCACAACGACAGAGGAGACGGCGGCGGCGCGGGCCGGCGCAGCCAGAGGGCCAGCGCAAGAGCAAGCTGCCGTTCCCGATCAATCTGATCTTCAACGTAAAGATGTTCTACATCGTGTTCATCATCGTGATGATCGCGAGCATGGCGGCGGTTGGCTTCAACGCCGGCGCCAGCAACAAACCCGAGCCGCCGCCGAAGATCGACATAACAAATACGCCGGCGGTGACGTCGCAGGCGAAGGTGTTCGCGAGCCCGGCGCCCGTGATCGACGCGACGAAGGAGTACAACGCGACGCTGAAGACGAACAAGGGCGACATCGTGATCAAGCTGGCGACGGACACGCCGGAGACGGTGAACAGCCTGGCGTTTTTGGCCGGCAAGAACTTCTACGATGGGCAGGCCTTCTTCTATCTGGACCACGACTACTGGGCGCAGGCCGGCGACCCGTCCTGCAACCCTGACCTGGACCAGATCTGCACCGGCACCAGCGACGCCGGCTACAAGCTGCCCGTGGAGGGCAGCAGCCTGAAGCACGTGAAGTGGTCCGTAGTGGCGCCATCAGTCCAGGGCGCGGGTGACCAGGTGGCGAGCGGCCAGTTCCGCATACTCTTCGCTGATGACCCGCGGCTGGACGGGACGGAGACGGTGTTCGGGACGGTGATCGCGGGCCAGGAGGTCCTGGATCAGGCACCGAACCTGCACCTGTGCACGGCACTGACGCAGCAGGAAAAGGACTGCGCGAAGGACCTTTCGTCGGCGCTGATCATCCAGGACGTCACGGTCGCGCCGTCTTCTTAGGCGGCGCCTGGAAGCCTGAGGGCCGTCCGCTACTGGCGAAATGAAAGACGCCGGGCTGATCTAAGCCCGGCGTCTTCTTCTGTGTGCTGCGCTAGTGCGTCTGGACGTGCTTTGTTTCGTCTGAGGGGCTGGCGCTCTTGGCCGAGGATTCCGTCTTCCTGGCGGCGGTGTCTTCTTCCTGGCCTTCGCGTAGCTCCCGGCGGAACTCACGGATGCCTTTGCCGATCTCCTTGCCGAGGCCGCCGATGCGCGCTGCGCCAAAGAGAACGATGACAATCGCCAGGATGATCAGGAGCTCTGGCGCTCCAAGTGACCCAAACATTCGTTTTCCTCCGTATCAAGGGTAACACCGCCCGCGCGGCGCCACAACACGGCTACGGGCGGGCGTGGGAGTGGCGCTCTGCGCCGCGCTCGATGAAGAACATGAGGAAGAGGAAGAGGAGGGTGACGCCGGCGCAGGCCAAAGCCGGGAGCCAGATGGCGCCGATGACGCAGAAGATGGCCCCGGCGGCGGCGAAACTCATGCCGGAGACGACGAGGATACGGGCGAAGATGAGGCCGATGGGCACCTGGCGGACGAGCGCCATCTGCACCTCGTGCTCGAAGGCTTCCTCGTCGTCGATCTGTATCTGGTCCTCGGTGTCGGTGTCCGGCATCGCAGGTTCATGGTAGCGCGGCAGGTGGGCTGGGTGAAGCGCCGGTTGGATGGGGAAAGTTAAGGCGAGGCCCGCTCTTAACCAAGGGGTGGCGAGAACGTGGTGACACGCGCGCGAGAGAATCCGGGTGAAGGAGGAAGGCAAGATGAAAGCTCTGCTCATCGCAGGCGTGCTTGCCATCGGCGCCGTCATCGCCCTGAATGGCGGCGGCCAGAGTGACGCCCAGAATGGCCAGGACTCCCCCGTTCAGGTGGGGATGAGCCACGTGGACTCGGCGCTCCAGATGGGGCTGTCCGAGGAGACGCACGACCAGCTGGCCGCGGAGGCGGCGAAGTCGGCGGTCTGGCTGCAGGGTTTCGGCGAAGGCGTCAAGAAGCACGTAACCGAATAAGGGGCTGGTCGGGGTGGACGGACTCGAACCGTCGACCTCCTGGCCCCAAACCAGGCGCTCTAGCCTGACTGAGCTACACCCCGACGCTATGACCAGCGTACGGGCTGTATGAACGGGCGGTCAATGAACCGCCCGTGGACGTATCTTACTTCTCGCGCGCTATAATCCCGTTCGCTAGATTCGGGCGAAAGGACGGACGGGACCGTGGAAGTACCGCTTCTGATCAACGATTTCCTGCGGCGCGCGGCCAAGCTCTACCCGGACAAGACGGCGATCGTCGATGGCGGGCGGCGCTTCACCTACCGGGAGTACCGGGACCGGGTGAACCAGCTGGGGCACGCGCTGCTCTCGCTGGGGGTGCGGAAGGGCGACCGGGTCTGCATCCTGAGCCCGAACTCGCACTTCTTCCTGGAGGCGTACTACGGGGTGACGCAGATCGGGGCGATCCTGGTGCCGCTGAACTACCGGCTGATCGCGGAGGATCACGAGTACATCATCAACCACGCCGGCGTGAAGGTGGTGCTGGTCGACCAGGAGTACACGGGGATCGTCGATGGGATCAGGCCGAACCTGCGCACGGTGGAGCACTGGATCGTGGCGGGCGACGGCATCCAGGTGCCGGACGGGTGGCAGGGCTGGGAGGGTCTGATCGACGGGCGGCCGTCCACGCCGACGCCGCACGTGGAGCAGGACGAGAACGACGTGACTTCGATCAACTACACGTCGGGGACGACGGCGCGGCCGAAAGGCGTGATGCTGACGCACCGCAACTGCTATATCAACGCCTACAACTTCATCGCGCACCTGGGTGTGCGGCACGAGGACGTGGAGCTGTGGACGCTGCCGATGTTCCACGCCAACGGCTGGGGCGGGCCTTTCGCGATCACGGCGGTGGGGGCGACGCACGTGGTGCTGCGGGCTGTGAGCGGGCCGGACATTTACCGCCTGATCGAGAAGGAGAAGGTGACGTTCGCCTGCATGGCGCCGGCTGTGCTGAGCACGATCCTGAACTACGCGGACAAGGACAAGCACAAGATCACGACCCGGCCGCGGTTCACGGTGGCCGGGGCGCCGCCGCCGGCTGCGTTCATCCAGCGGCTGGAGGAAGAGCTGGGCTGGGAGTTCATCCAGATCTACGGGCTGACGGAGACGGCGCCGATCCTGACGGTCTCGCGGCCGGACTACAACGGCGAGGCCAGCGATTACGCGCGGCGGGCGAGGGCGGGCGTGGAGGCAATCGGCGTGGACATCCAGGTGCTGGACGATGCGGGCCAGCCGGTGCCGCAGGACGGCGTTTCGATCGGGGAGGTGTGCGCGCGCTCCAACGTCGTGCTGAAGGGCTACTGGGAGCAGCCGGAGGAGACGGCAAGAGCCATCTACGACGGCTACTTCCACAGCGGCGACCTGGCGGTCTGGGACGAGTTCGGGAACATCCACATCGTAGACCGCAAGAAGGACGTGATCATTTCCGGCGGCGAGAACATCAGCTCGCCGGAGGTGGAGGACGCGCTCTACAAGCACCCGGCCGTGCTGGAATGCGCCGTGATCGGCGTGCCGAGCGAGAAGTGGGGCGAGACGCCGAAGGCGCTGATCGTCCTGCGCGAGGGGCACTCAGCGACGGAGGACGAGGTGATCGAGTTCACGCGGGAGCACCTGGCGCACTTCAAGTGCCCGACGTCTGTGGAGTTCGTGGAGTCGCTGCCGCGGACGGCGACGGGGAAGCTGCAGAAGTTCGTGATCCGGGAGGCTTACTGGAAGGGCGTTGAGCGCCGGGTGGGTTAGTACGCTGCCGCGCTCCACTTTACTGTAGCGCAGGATGTTGTGCGGCCCACCCGCCCGCCCGCTGGGCATTTTGACTCCTGGGGGACACCCCCAGGCCCCCGGCAGAGATGGGGTACGGCCCCTTCTCTGCACTCTTCCCCAGAGGGTCGCATCGCCGCCTCGGAGTGCTGAGTTGAGCGCCCGGCATCGCTGGAGCTCCTGACGTCGCTGCCGCGGACGGCGAAGTTGGTGATCCAGGAGGCTCACTGGAAGGGCGTTGAGCGGCGGGTGGGCTAGGCGAGAGTGGCGGGGGAGCTGCGCATTCGGCATCTGCCGGCAACGTCGCCGTCCTTCCCCCTAACGTGAGGGTTATGCTACGCTGGCGTTGCCGCACGGCCCCCGTTTCGCGTGCGGGCATTCCCGCGAAAGAAGGCACATGGGCAGCGTCATCGATATGCACATCCACACGGTCGTCGGATCGATGGACAGTGACATATCGCCGAAGCGGCTGGCGGAGCAGGCGAAGGCGGTGGGGCTGGACGGGGTGGCGATCACAGAGCACCTGCACCCCTGGCGCGCCGATGAGATGGCCCAGTGGCGCAAGGAGCACGGCCTCTTCGCCTTCAACGCGCGCGAGTGGACGACCGACATGGGCCACGTGGGCGTCTTCGGGCTGCCACCTAACATCAACGGCATTCGCTACGTGAGCGATCTGCGGCGCGCCTGCCAGGACTACGGCGCGTTCATGGTGATGAACCACCCGTTCCGCTACTTCCCGGGGCCCTCGAGCCTGCTCTTCGGGGACCGCTGGCGCGCGGGCGACCTGGCCGTGGAGGAGCTGGCGGAGCACCCGGTGTTCTCGATGGTGGACGCCATCGAGGTGGTCAATGGCGGCTGCATCGACCGGGAGAACCGGCTGGCCATGGAGGTGGCGGCGCACCTGGGCCTGCCGACTGTCGGCGGCAGCGACGCGCACATGCCGCTGGAGGTGGGGCGCTACGCGACCCGCTTCGAGAAGGTGATCCTGAGCGAATCGCAGATGCTGGACGAGCTGAAGGCGGGGCGCTTCGAGGCGGTGCGGCGGGTGGAGCCGGGCGTGTACGAGGCGGTGGGCGCGCAGGTTTCGCGCTAGGCGGAGGGCTGGCGGCGGTGGAGCACGCGGATGTGCCACCAGATGCTGGTGGCGGCGACGAGGCAGACGAAACCGCCGAGGCCGAGGTTGGCGAGGGCGATGGAGTGGCCGAACGCAAACCACCACCAGGCGAAGCCAGCAAGTGAGATGAAGGCGGTGGCGGCTGCGGTTGCGGTGAGAATCCAGTGCCAGCGCTGGTGGGCGGCGCGCCGGGCCGCGATGTAGACGCGGATGGCGGGTATCCACGCCAGCAGGCCGAGCACGGTGAAGACGATCATCAGGCGGCGAGGGAGCGCTTCAGCTTGCGGAGCGCGGTGACGACGTCGGCGGGCTCCATGCGGCGGGTGTAGTCGACGTCCAGGTGGCGGAGGCGGATGACGCTCATGCGGTCGACGATGTAGGTGGCGCAGACGGGGAGGCGCCAGCCGGTGCCGGGGTTGAGGTCCGGGAAGCCGATGTGGGCGTAGTCTTCGCGCATGTAGTTCGGGATCTCGTAGGCCAGGCCGAAAGCGTCCATGGCGCGGCCTTCCGTGTCGCAGATGACGGGGAACTCCAGGCTCCACTTGTCGGCCATCTTGGCGGCGTTGGCGCGGGTCTCCGGGCCGATCATCAGCACCTGCGCCCCGAGGGAGCGGATCGCGTCGTGGTACTCCTGCAGCGTCTGGGCCTGCACGTTGGAGTAGGGGTCCCAGTGGCCGCGGTAGAAGACGATGACGGCGGAGCCGTCCTCCAGCATCCAGGAGATGCGCGTCGGGCGGCCGGTCTGGGCGACGACGAGATCGATGTCCGGCACCGGGTCGCCGACGGCGCGGGCCTGTTCGGGAATAGTGGCCATGAGGTCGGCGAAGAGGCGCTTGTTGAGCGCCATGAGGTGGGCCAGCCGCTGCGCACTGGCGTCGCGGAGCAGGGCGAGGCGTGATTCGAGTGTGGGAGTGTCCATCGCTAAGTAAGAGGCGAGGGCGGGGCGTTTGGTTACGTTGGCGGGCGGGATTCAGGTGACATAAGGGTGCGCAGTGCTTCCGCGCTCCACCCATGTTCTTGGCGCGAAATTGTGCGGCCCACCCGCCGGGGGACACCCCCGCGCCCCAGGCAGAGAGGGGGCTCCGCCCGTCTCGGCACTCTCCCCGGCGCAGATTGCCGGTTGACAGCGGCGGTGCTGCGGCTTGCTGCCGGACGAGCAGGGAGTTGTGGCTGTATGATGCGATGTTGGCGCGCGACTGTCAGCGTGCGTAGAAGGAGCAAGTATGTCGCGGGTGTTTGAGATCGCGGAGAAGTACGTCGACGAGATCGCGGCGCTGGAACCGGCGCTGGCCACGGCGATCGGGGTGCCGGGCCACGAGCGCGAGATGCCGGACCTTTCGCCGGAGGGGCCGGCCAAGAACGCGGCGCTGTACAAGCGGACACTGGGCGCGCTGAACGCGGCGCCCGCCGAGGGGGACGACGACCGCATCGCCCGGGAGATGATGAGCGAGCGCCTGCAGCTGGCACTGGACCTCTACGACGCGAAGGAGTTCATGCGTGCGCTGCGCAACATCGCGAGCCCGCTGCAAAGCGTGCGCCAGGTGTTCGACCAGATGCAGAAGGAGACGGAGGACGATTGGTCCAACATTGCGGCCCGGCTGAAACTGGTCCCGCAGACGCTGGCGGGCTACCGGCAGACGCTTTCGGAGGGGCTGCGCCAGAAGCTGTACGCCTCAAAGCGGCAGGCGCGGGAGGGCGCGGAGCAGGCGCGGGTCTGGGCGGCGCTGGCTGAGGGTGAGGGCAAGGGATCCTTCTTCAAGCAGCAGCACAAGACGTTCGAAGCGAAGGGGCTTTCGGCGGGACTGGCGAAGGATATGGAGGAGGGGACGGCGGCGGCGATCGAAGGCTACGCCGGGATGTACCGCTACCTGAAGGACGAGTACGAGCCGGCGACATCTGAGCGGGAGGCAGCGGGCGCGGATCGCTACAGGCTGCTCTCGCGGACGTTCCTGGGGGCAAAGATCGACCCCCAGGAGACGTACGAGTGGGGCTGGCAGGAGCTGTACCGGCTGGAGGAGGAGATGCGGAAGACGTGCGAGCGGATCATCCCCGGCGGGACGATGGAGGAAGTGGTGAAGCTGCTGGAGACAGACCCGGCGCGCGTGGTTGAAGGCGAGGAGGCGTACCGGGAGTGGCTGCAGGGTCTGCACGATGAGGCGCTGGCCGAGCTGCACGGACGCCACTTCGACATCCCGGAGCCGATCCGGCGGATCCAGGTGATGATCCCGCCGCCGGGCGGGGCGGCGGCCGCGTACTACAGCGGGCCGTCAGAAGACCTTTCGCGGCCGGGGCGGACATGGTGGCCGACCGGCGGCAACACGGTGTTCCCGAAGTGGGGCGACGTGACGACGGTCTACCACGAGGGCGTGCCGGGCCACCACCTGCAAGTGGCGACAGCGCACATCCAGAAGGCCCACCTCTCGCGGTTCCAGCGGCTGATGGGGTTCATCTCCGGGCACGGAGAGGGCTGGGCGCTCTACGCGGAGCGGCTGATGGGCGAGCTGGGCTACCTGGACAACCCGGACTACTACCTGGGCATGCTGAGCGGACAGGCGCTGCGGGCGGTGCGGGTCATCGTCGATATCGGGACGCACCTGGAGCTGAAGATCCCGGCGGGCGAGCGCTTCCACCCGGGCGAGACGTGGAACTACGGGCTGGCGGTGGAGTTCTCGGTGGAGCGGACCGGGCGGCCGGCGTGGTTCATGGAGAGCGAGATCGTGCGCTACCTGGGCTGGCCGGCGCAGGCGATCAGCTACAAGGTGGGGGAGCGGTACTGGCTGGAGATCCGCGAAGCCGCGCGTAAGGCGCAGGGGAAGGCGTTCGACCTGAAGGCGTGGCATACGCGGGCACTGAACATCGGGCCGATGGGATTGGAACAGCTGCAGCGGGAACTGGCTTCCTAGGCAAGCGTGCGTCTCTCTTTTTGATCGTAGAGGTCTGCGCGCGTAAACTTATATCGTGCCGAGATATAATCGTGCGGACGCGCTGAAATCGCCGGACTATCGGGTACTGGCAGACTTTCGCGAGCACCTGCGCCGGTTCTTGCACTTCAGCGAGCAGGCGGCGAAGGCGGCAGGCGTTGAGACGCAGCAGTACCAGCTGATGCTGGCGATCAAGGGCTCGCCGAAGGGGACCGAGCCGACGATCGGGGAGCTGGCGCGGCGGATGCTCATCAAGCACCACAGCTGCGTCGGCCTGGTCGACAGGCTGGTCGAGAACGGCCTCGTTGAGCGCACGAGGAACAGCGCGGACCGCAGGCAGATCATAGTGCGGCTGACTCCGAAGGGAGAGCGCGTGCTGCGCCGTCTTTACGAGCACCACGCGCGTGAACTGAAGGCGCTGGCGCCCGAGCTGATTCGCTCGCTGGCGAACTTGCTGGCTGCGAGCGGGGACGCGGTAACGTGAGCTCGCAGTTCAACGAGCAGGAACTTGGCGATTTCACGGTGACGCCGCGGGTGGTCATGCTGGCCGTGATCGCGCTCTTCATCGGCATTGTCTGCTCCTTCGTAGCGCTGGCACTGCTGCGGCTGATCGGGCTTTTCGGCAACCTGTTCTTCTTCGGCAGGTTGAACACGGATATCGTGTCGCCGGCGGGGAATAGCCTGGGGCTGTTCGTTCTGGTGGTGCCGGTCATCGGCGGGCTGGTGGTTGGCTTGATGGCGCGCTACGGATCTGAGCGAATCCGCGGGCATGGCATACCGGAGGCGATGGAGGCGATCCTCATCGGCGGCAGCAAGGTGGAACCGAAGGTGGCGGTGCTGAAGCCGCTGTCCGCGGCGATTTCGATCGGCACTGGCGGGCCGTTCGGCGCGGAAGGTCCGATCATCATGACTGGAGGCGCTGTCGGCTCGCTCATCGCACAGTTCTTTCACTTGAGCAGCGCCGAACGCAAGACGCTATTGGTGGCCGGAGCGGCGGGCGGAATGTCAGCAACTTTCGCAGCGCCGATCGCATCGGTGGTCCTGGCGGTGGAGCTGCTGCTGTTTGAATTTCGGCCAAGGAGCTTAGTTCCAGTGGCCGTCTCCAGCGCGACCGCTGCTGTCATGCGGCGTTACCTGATTGGGACTGGGCCGCTATTCCCAGTCGCGACTCATCCGGTCTTCGTGGGCGCGCCTTCATTGATCGCCTGCATTGGCGTGGGTATTGCGGCGGGATGCGGCGCTGTCTTGCTTGTGGGCGCGGTCTATGCTTCGGAGGACGGCTTCAAGCGTCTCCCTTTGCATTGGATGTGGTGGCCGGCGATCGGCGGGGTAATCATCGGCGTGGGCGGGTTGGTCTTCCCTCGGGCACTCGGTGTTGGATACGACGTCGTGGCCAGCATGCTGGCGGGTCAGGCTACGGTTCGGATACTGATAGGGATCGCGGTGGTAAAGTCGATCATCTGGGCCGGGTCGCTCGGCTCGGGCACGTCAGGCGGCGTGCTGGCGCCGCTTTTGATGATCGGGGCAGCGCTGGGTGGCCTTGAGGCTCACGCCTTGCCGAGCGAAGGAGCCGGCTTCTGGCCGATGATCAGCATGGGCGCGATGCTTGCGGCGATGATGCGCACGCCGCTCACCGCGATCATCTTTACGGTCGAGCTAACCCACGACCCGAACTCTCTATTGCCGCTGCTGATTGCAGTGGGATGCGCGTACGGCATCTCGGTTCTGACGATGAAGCGCTCGATCCTCACTGAGAAGGTGGCGCGCCGAGGCTATCACCTCAGCCGCGAGTATGCGGTCGATCCGCTGGAGATCCTTGCGGCCAAGGAAGTGATGCGCACGGAAGTGCTCGCGTTCCCGGAAGGTGCCAACCTCGCAGAGATACAGGCGAGGCTGAACGCCGACGGCCACCGAACGCAGCATCTCTACCCTGTGCTGAAGGATGACGGCCAGCTGGTGGGCGTGGTAACGCGGGGGGATCTAAGGGCACATCTCGTCTCAGGGGATGATGGAGCCTCGACTTTGAGGGAAAAGGTGAGGCAACCAGTCGTGGCGCGGGCGGACGATCCTCTAAGGGTCGTGGCGTACCGGATGGCGGAGTCTGGATTCACGCGAATGCCCGTGGTGACACGGGAAGCGCGCCCCAGAGTGGTTGGGATGATTTCACTCCACGATCTGCTGAAGGCACGGGTGCGGAACCTGGAGGCGGAGAAGCGCCGAGAGGTAATCTTACGGCTGCCGAGAATCGTCGGGAGGCGGCGCCGGAAAGCGACGAAGCAAGCCGGCGTCTGAAGTAGAATGCGGGCGGAGGGACCGCCCATGCCTGACATCATCCCGGCTGACATCGAAGCCTACGCCGCTGCGCATACGTCGCCGCTGCCGCCGCTGCTGGAAGAGCTGGTGCGCGAGACGAAGGCGCGTTTCCCCGAGCGGTCAGGGATGCTTTCCGGGCAGGTGGAGGGCCAGTTCCTGCAGATGCTGGTGGCGACGACAGGCGCGCTGCGGGTGCTGGAGATCGGGACGTTCACGGGGTTCAGCGCGCTGATGATGGCGGCGGCGCTGCCGGCGAACGGCGAGCTGATCACGCTGGAGCTGAGCCCGGAGCACGCCGCGTTCGCGCGCGGGTTCTTCGACCGGAGTCCGGACGGGTTCAAGATCCTTCTCATAGAAGGACCGGCGCTTGAGAGCCTGGCGAGGGTGGCCGAGCGTTTCGATTTCGTCTTCATCGATGCCAACAAGAGCGGCTACGCGGCGTATTATGACGCCGTGCTGCCGATGCTCGCAGACGGGGGTCTGATAGCTGTGGACAACGTGCTTTGGAGCGGCGAGGTTCTGGACCCGAAGAGCGACGACGGCCGCGCGATCGTGGCGTTCAACAAGAAGATCGCGGAGGACGATCGCGTCGTACAGGTGATGACGACGATCCGCGACGGGGTGACGCTAATCAGGAAGGTGGACTGATGATCGATTCGAAGCTGATGGCGAGGGTGCCGGAGGACGCCGGCGTGGACAGCGAGGCGCTGGAGGCGGTCTTCGCGCGGGCCAGGCGGGAGGTGGACGACGGGCTGATCCCGAGCGCGCAGGTGGCGGTGGCGCGCAACGGCAAGATCGCCGGGATGCGGACGTTCGGGCGGGCGGTGCAGGGCGGCCAGGAGCGGGCGGCCACGGACGAGACGCTGTACTGCTTCTTCTCCTGCACGAAAGTCGTCGTGGCCTCGGCGGTGTGGACGCTGTTCGAGGACGGGCTGTTGAAGCTGGACGAGAAGGTGGCGGACATCATCCCGGAGTTCGGGACGAACGGGAAGGACGTCGTGACGGTGGAGCAGGTGATGCTGCACACGGGCGGCTTCCCTTACGCGCCGTTCCCGCAGGACGAGTGGGGCGACCGCGGCAAGATGCTGAAGGCGTTTTCGCGCTGGCGGCTGAACTGGGAGCCGGACAGCCGCTTCGAGTACCACGCAACGGCCGCGCACTGGGTGCTGAGCGAGATCATCTATCGCCGCACGGGGATCGACTACAAGACGTACATCCGGCAGCGGATCACGGGGCCGGCGGGCCTGAACGACATCACGATCGGGCTGCCGGAGGAGCGGGCCGGGCGCTTCGCGGAGATCTCATGGCCGAATCCGGTGGAGCCGCCGGGCGGCTGGGGCGAGGTGACGCCGAAGGCGATCCTGGGGACGAACAAGCCGAATGTGCGGGTGGTTGGCGCTCCGGGAGGCGGCGGCATGGCGAACGCGGGGCAGGTGGCGCTGTTCTACCAGGCGCTGATCCACGGCGGCGAGGCGGCCAACGGTGCGCGCATCCTGAAGCCGGAGACGATCGAGTTCGCGACGACGGTGAGGTCGAAGGACCATCACCGGGACGCGCTGTTCAACAACCCGGTGAACCGCGGCCTGAGCGTGGTGATCGCGGGTGGTGATGGGAACGCTTACATGCGCGGCTTCGGGCGGACGTGCTCGCCGCGGGCGTTCGGGCACGGGGGCGCGGGCGGGCAGATCGCCTGGGGGGACCCGGAGACGGGGATCAGCGTGGGCTATTGCACCAACGGGTTCACGGACTGGACGACGCAGGCGCGGCGGATCACGGCGATCAGCAGCCTGGCGGGGAACTGCGGGCGGTAGCGGCGGACTCACGGGTGGCGCTCTTTCGAGCGCCGGGCAGGTCTAAAGGCCTGCAGCTACGGCTACGAGGCGCTCTGGTATACTTGCTCTCGTTCCTACGCGGAGGGGTCGCATAGTGGCCTAGTGCGCCCGCCTGCTAAGTGGGTAGGGGGGGTAACCTCCCTCGTGGGTTCGAATCCCACCCCCTCCGCCAGCTGTGCTCCCGTTCGGCCTGGGTCTGCACTCTTCCCTTAGCGCTTCGCTGGGTGAGCGCTAGCGTCGCGCGGTTTACGGTGGCGCGGATGCCATTCGCGATGCAGGGGGGCGCAGCACGCTGCGCCCTACGTTGGTACTCCGTTCAGGCGCTGACGGGCGGGCGCTTGTTGGCCCAGGGGCGCGCTTCTTCTAGCTGAGCGGCGAGGCGGAAGAGGGTAGCTTCGCCGTTGTAGGCGGCGACGAAGTGGGCGCCGAGGGGCAGGCCGTCCTGTGTCCAGTAGAGGGGGACGGACATGGCGGGCTGGCCGGTGACGTTCTGGATCGGGGTGAAGGGGACGTACTCGGCGGCGCGTTCGAAGCCGAGCATCGGCTGCTCCGGCGTGGACTCCAGGTAGCCGAGCTTGACAGGAGGCGCCGCAAGCGTGGGCGTGAGGAAGACGTCGTAGCGCTGGTGGAACAGGGCGGCGGTGCGTCCCAGCATCTGCAGCTGGGAGACGGCGGCCAGGTAGCTGCCCGCCGTGACCTTGAGGCCGGCCTCGTACAGCGCCCAGGTGAGGATCTCGAAATCGTCCGGCTGGGGCTGCTTGCCGGTCATCATGGCGATCAGATCGATCGACCAGACGTTGCCGGCGGCCCAGAGGTCGGTGAATGTCTGGACCAGGGCCTCGCCGTTGACGGCCGGGGCCGCCTCCTCGACTTCGTGGCCGAGCTCCTGGCAGAGTTTGGCGGCGTCCTCCACGGTGGCGATCGCGTCCGGGTGAAGGGGCACGCCGTTGAACGTCTTGCGAGTGAAGGCGATGCGCAGGTGTCCGGGGTCGGCGCCGACTTCATCGAGGTAGGGGCGTTCCGGATCGGGAGCGACGTAGGGATCGCCGGGCATCGAGCCCTGGGTGGCGTCTAGCAGGGCGGCGGAGTCGCGGACGGAGCGGGAGACACAGTGCTCGTTGACGAGACCGCTCATGATGTCGCCGATCATGGGACCGAGGGTGATGCGGGCGCGGGTAGGCTTGAGGCCGAAGAGGCCGCAGCAGGAGGCGGGGATGCGGATGGAGCCGCCGCCATCGTTGGCGTGGGCGAAGGGCACCATGCCGGAGGCGACGGCCGCCGCGGAGCCGCCGCTGGAACCGCCGGTGCTGTGGTCCAGGTTCCAGGGGTTGTGGGATGCGCCCCAGAGCTTTGGTTCGGTGGTGGGGACGAGGCCGAACTCCGGGGTGTTGGTCTTGCCGCAGATGACGAGGCCGGCGGCTTTGTGGCGGCGCGTGAGCTCGCTGTCGATGGGAGAGATCGCGTTCTTGAGGAGCTTCGTGCTCATGCTCTGGGGGACGCCGGCGTACATGGCGCCAAGGTCTTTCAGCAGGAACGGCACGCCGGTAAACGGCCCTTCGGGGAGGCCACCGGCGATCGTCTTCTGCGCCTCGTCGTACATGGGGCGGATGACGGCGTTGAGCTGGGGGTTGAGGCGCTCGATGCGCTCGATAGCGCCGTCGAGGAGCTCGGAGGGCTTCACCTGCTTGCTGCGTACCAGCTCTGCCTGGGCGGTTGCGTCAAGGAAGGCGACGTCGTTCATGGTGGTCTCCTCTCGCTTTGTGCGGGATTAACGCTGGCACGGGCCGGGAGGGAAGTCAAGAGACGGTAGCAAGTGGCAAGTAGCAAATAGGGTTGGCCGGTGGGCGGAAGGAGGGGTGCCGCCCACCGGCCGTGCGAGCGCTCAGGGGGTCAAGCGCCCGCGAGGGGGTTGGCTGTTTCGGCGGCCGTGAGGCCGTGCGGTGCTCGCCATTCGTCTTCCAGGATGGACATGCGGAGGACGTCCCAGTAGCGGCCGTCCTGGAAGTAGCCGTGGCGCTCGCGCCCTTCGTCCACGAAGCCGACTTTGCGGTAGACGGCCTGGGCGCGCTCGTTGAACTCGAACACGCCCAGCGAGACCTTGTGCAGGTTCATCTGCTCGAAGGCGAAGCGGAGGACAGTGATCATGGTGTCGGTGCCGTAGCCGCCGTCACGGTAGTCCTTCTCGCCGATCATGATGCCAAGGTCGGCGGTGCGCTCCTCGGGGCGGCCGCGGTGAAGGCCGCAGAGGCCGATGTGCACGCCGTCCTTCGTCTCGATGGCGAAGCGGACTTCGCTGTAGTCGTTCGGCTTGCTGGCGTTGGCGGCCCAGTCCTGCTCGGCGGCGAGCGAGTAGGGGTAGCGCGCCATGAGGTAGCGTGTTACCTCGCGGTCGTTTATCCACTTGTAGGCGCGCTCGGCGTCCGCGGGTTCGACGGCGCGCAGGCGGACCAGCTTGCCATCGGTCATTCGGTTCGCCTCCTTTCATGGCGGTCAGGACGGGTGCCCTGACCTACGTGGCCTCGGAAAACGGAAGAGGCCCGGGGCTTCTGCCTCGGGCCTCTGGTTCTCGCTGGATTGGGTCGTTAGGTGTGAGATACCGGGGCCCTGCGGCGAATGTGCGTAGTGAGCGGCTGGCAGGAGGAACCTGCGGACGCCGTTACGTACATCTGCTTGCCGAAAGGCCGGGTGTTCATGGTCAGCGCATCGTAGCACGGGGGCTGTAAGGGGTCAAGGGCGAGGCCGGTGCGCGGATGGAGGCTGGAGGTGAGCGGTTGGATGCGGGCGGCTACGCTCTGGGCAGGACGCCTACTTCGCGGAGGAAGGGCGTGGCCTCGGCGACCCATTCTGCGGGCTGCTTCTGGTTGATCTCGTAAACGCGGGGGATTAGCGGCGGCAGCTTGGCGGCGTAGTGGGGCCAGTCGCTGGTGCCGTGGCCGGGGGCACGGTGGTCGGCGAGGCCATCGACGTCGTGGACGTGCGTGCCGACGCAGCGTCCGCCGATCTCGTCCAGCCAGCGGGTGTGGTCGTGGAAGCCGAGGCGCTCCAGCACCTCCGCGTGGCCGATGTCCAGCCAGAAGCCGGCGACTTCCGGCGGGTAGTCGCGAAGCAGGAGCTGCATCTCGTCCGGGTCGGGGAACTCGCTGAAGTGGTAGCGGTTCTCGAGGCCGATGGTGACGCCGCGCGGGGCGGCGTACTCCGCCAGTTCGGCGAGGGAGCGCTGGGCGTGCGGGAACCAGCCGGGGGCGGCCTCGGCGCGGCGCTTGCGGGCGGAGGCGACGAGACGGTCGAACTCGGGGCCGGACTGCAGGCCGTTGTCATAGCCCTTGCGGAGCGCCTGCTCCTCGTCGAACATCTTCGAGCCGATGCCACCGAGATGGACGACGAGCAGGTTGCAGCCGGCGCGCACGGCGGTGTCGACGCTGGCCCTGGCGACTTCGACGGCGAGGCGGCGCTCCTCCTGGTCCTGCGCGGCGAGGTTGTAGTGCTCCGAGTGGCGTCCATCCGGCATCTTCACGCGCGGGCACGGCGAGTGGACAGAGGAGAAGGCGACGCGGCCGGAGTCGATCAGCTCGTCAACAGAGGCGGGCGGGATGACGTAGTTGATCTCGACGTGGCCGAAGCCGAGGCCGGCGGCTTTCTCGGCGAAAGCGGGCATGTGGTCGACGCCGTCGCCGTCACGCTTGAAGTTGCCCTGGGACCACATGGTGCTCAGGGAGTGGATGGGCGGTGCCATGGTTCCAGTCTAGGGCGGGGGCAGCGGAAGAGGGAAGGGGCTAGGAGGGTGGAGGCTGGGCGTCAGGGGCCGGAGGCGGTTCGGGGCGGCGGGCGCCGGGAGCGTGCGTCATGGCCGGGCGTGGCGTTACCCCGGCGGTGCGCTGGAGGCGGCGGTGAAAAGCGAGGCCGCCGAGCGACCCGGCGGCGCCCCCGAGGACGGCGGTGAGGAGGCTGAGGAAGAAGCCGGCGGCGTCGCGGAGGCCAAGGGCGGGCACGAGGACGCCGGCGGCGCAGGCGGCGGTGAGGGCGAGCGGCAGGGCGAGCAGCGCGCCGCGGCCGCGGACGAAAACGGCGGCGACGACCCAGGGGAGCAGGCCGACGATGCACCAGCAGAGAAAGAAGAAGAGGATGAAGGCGAGGCGCGCTTCCCAGATCACGAGAACAGCGTCTGCCGAGCGGCGACCGGGGTCAAGCAGCTAGAAGCGGCCGGGTGGTGATCCGAAGCCGCCGAATGGCGCGGCGTGCGGCTGACAACGGCGCACGCGCATCGCTTCGAAGGGGCGGCCGTGGTGCTGGGTGGCGGGCTGGGCTTCCCCGCGACGACAGACGGGGCGCTCAAACGCGGGCGGCGTGGGCGGAAGCAACTGAAGCACGCCCGCCGGCGTGACTTCGATGGAGACCGGAGCGGCGTAGTACAGGCTGACGTCACGCAGCCGCAGGCCCTTGCCGATCTCCGGGCGGACGGCCGCCAGAGCCTCATCCATGGTGGAGAAGGACGCCGCATAGACTAGCTGGCGATCCCTGGCGTGGCGGACAAGGATGACCGCCTCAGTGGCTTCACTCTCCGCTGGGGCTGGCAGCGCCCAGAAGGCGGTGAGACGGGTAGCGCTCTCGCCCGGGTACCAGAAGCGGAGGTACTCGAGGACGCACTCGTTGTCGGCGAACGCGAGCAGGCGCAGGGCACAGATTGAGCTGGCATCCGGGGCGAGCACGATGAGCGGAGGATGCGTGGGCCTGAGCTCCGCGTCCTCCAGGACGGCGGGCCGCAGCGCTGCTTGTCCCTTCGTTCGGAATCTCATAGGGCCATGATGCGGCCCGAACATTAACGAACAGTGAGGCGATCATTAGCGTTATCACAGTTGGGCGTTGCTTCCGACGCCTGCAAGATTGAACGAAAATCTCACAAGTCAGCCACTACCCGGATATCCGTGTTCTGAGTAGACTGTTTAAGTCCATACCGGGTCTTAACTGCCATGCCTAAGCTCTACCATCGCCTGCTGTTCTGCGCCGCCCTGGCGGTGGTGCTCCTCTGCGCCGCGCTCGCCGACAGTGGGCACAAGGAGCAGGCCGAGGCGTCCGGAGGCCTGACTACCAACGAGCTGGGGGACTTCCTATCGCCGTTGGACCTGGCGAACGAGCTGGTGGGTAACGGCATCGCCATCTCCAACGTGGAGTACACGGGTTCATACGCGGCGGCGGGCACGTTCAGCGGCGGTACTGGCATCATCGGCTTCGAGTCGGGCATCGTGCTGAGCTCCGGCTGGATCTCGAACGTCGTCGGCCCGAACCTCGACAGCGGCATCACGGGCGTGAACGATGAGGGCGGAGACGCCGACCTGACTCAGCTTTCGGGGTTCGATACGTTCGATGCGTCCGTACTGGAGTTCGACTTTGTCCCCGACGCCAGCCCGGTCTCGTTCCAGTACGTGTTCGCTTCGGACGAGTACAACGAGTTCGTGCACACCGAGTTCAACGACGTCTTCGCCTTCCTGATCAACGGGACGAACTGCGCGACAGTCCCCGGAGGCCCCGTTTCGATCAACACCATCAACGGTGGCAACCCCTTCGGCACGGCGCCGATGGAGAACCCTTCGCTGTTCCGCGACAACGAGGGGACGTTGACGGCTCCGACGATCAACACAGAGATGGACGGCCTGACGACGGTGCTAAACTGCCAGGCGCCGGTGGCTGCGCACGAACGCAACCACATGAAGCTGGCGATAGCGGACGCCAGCGACGATGCGTTGGACTCCGACGTCTTCCTGAAGGTGGGCAGCTTCATCCCGGGGACGCCGCAGCCCAGCGGCTCGACGCAGACGAGCACCCCAACCCGCACACCGACGCGGACACCCTCGCCCACTCCTTCGCCGACGCGGACGCCGACGCGGACGCCGACAGCGACGCCGACGGTGGCCGCGGTGTCCAGCACGCCGACAGCGACGGCCACGGCGACGCCAACGATCGCGCCGACGCCGACGCCGACGCTGTTGCCGCCGGTCACGGAGACGCCATTCGAGACGGAGACTCCAACGGCGACGCCCAGCCCCGCGCCGACTCCTACGCCGACCGCCACTGCCTCCGCGACGCCGACGCCGGTGCACACGACGCCGCCGCCCACGCAGGCCCCGACGGCCTTCGTCACGCAACCGCCGACGCCAACGCCTACGATCACGCTGGGGGCCGCGACGGCGACGCCGCGGACGTCCGCGGAGGCGTCGTCGGCAACACCATCGACTTCACGGACACCGACTCCGATCGTGGGCGGGCAGACGACGCCCTCGGTGACGCCCAAGCCAAGCCTGCCGCCGACGCAGCTGCCGGAGTCCACCGGGCCTACCGGCGACGGCAGCAACCCGGGCTCCAACACGACGGGTGGCGGGGGCGGCAACGGCCGGTACCGGCCGGACTTCTCGAAGTCCACGCTTTCGGTTGGCAGCATCGACACCAAGGCGGGCGTGCTCAGCACGAACGCTGCGCTGGCGGTGATCACGCTGATGCTGCTGGTGCTGACGGCGGAGGTGTTCAACAAGACGGTGGAGGAGAACCAGGACACGCTGAAGCGCTGGTTCGCCTGGATATTCGGGCCGATAGAGCGGGCGGGGGAGCGGATCGGCGCGGCCTGGAATGCCAGCGCGGGGCAGTCTTTCCTCGGGGTGATTGGCGCGCCGCTGGCGGTGCTGCTGATCGCGGGCGCGCTCTACGGCTTCTCGCAGCCGGGGTTCGGGTTCAACACGGAGAGCCTGGTGCTGTTCATCAGCATCGTGGCCACGGTGGGGATCATCACGTACTTCTACAACGGCGGGCAGATCCTGGTCACGAAACGCTTCGGGATGAACGCCGCCGTGCGCATCTTCCCGGCGGGAGTGCTGGTGCTAGCCGCGTGCATCATCTTCACGCGGATCGATGGGTTCCAGCCGGGGATCATCTACGGGTTCATCGCCACAGCGATCTTCCTGGGCGGCGCCGAACCGGACAAGCGGCAGAACGGGCAGATCATCTTCTACCCGGTGATGGCGTTGCTGGGGCTCTGCCTGGTGGCCTGGCTGCTGCTGAGCCCGGCGCGCGACCTGGCGAACGACCACAGCGGGTGGCTCTCGGCGCTGCCGGAGGGGATTGCAGTGGGGGTGTTCGTGGGCGGTCTGGAGGGCACGTTCTTCCAGATGATCCCGATCCGCTACATGGACGGGCACAAGATCTACAGCTGGAACAAGGCGGCGTGGGCGCTGGCAGCCGGCGCCACGGCGTTCATGGTCTGGGAGATCCTCCTGAACAAGGAGCGCTCCAACGTCAGCGCGATCTCCAGCGGGACGCCGCTTGTCGTCATCATCGCCATGGCGATCTGCGCGTTCTTGTCGTTCGCGTTCTACGGCTTCTTCCGCTTCCGCAACGAGGTGCTGGGCGCGGAAGCCGAGGCGTAGGGCCCCCCAACTTCGTATACTGCGGCCATGCAGACCGGGGTCAGCTACTTTTCGTCGCGTGATCTGATGCATGTGCGCGCCGACCTGCGCGAGATGGCGGACGCGGGGTGCACGTACGTTGTGCACTGCTACACGGAGACCGACCTGGCGCATTACCGTGAGACGGTGGGTGAGGTGGCGAAGGCGACGCGGGAGGCCGGGCTGGACGTGTGGTGGGACCCGTGGGGTCTGGCCGGCATCTTCTCCGGCGAGACGTTCACGCGCTTTCCGCTGGAGCACCCGGAGACGTGGCAGGTGCTGTCTGACGGGCGCAAGGTGGGCGCGGCCTGCCCGAACCACCCGGCGACGCGGGAGTTCCTGAACGGCTGGATCGAGGCGTGCGCGGCGGCCGGCGGCGGCGTTGTGATGTGGGACGAGCCGCACTTCTACACTCCGGTCTGGCGGCGCGACTTCCGGCCGGCGTGGGCCTGCTATTGCGAGAACTGCTCGCGGGTATTCCGGGAGCGGTTCGGGGGTGAGATGCTGCGCGAGTTCACGCCGGAGGTGAAGGCGTTCCGCGAGGCGACGCTGCTGGACCTGCTGGCGGAACTCTGCCGCTACGCGCACGAAAAGGGGCTGCGCAACGCGCTGTGCCTCTTCCCGACCGACCTGGCAGCACACGGCTTCGAGCGGCCGGGGGAGCGGTTGCGGTCCCTGGTGGAGTCGCAGGCGGGCCCGGGTGTCGACGCGAACGCCATCGAAGGGATGATGCACATAGGGGTGGGGGACTTCGATTCGGCGGCGGCGATACCTGACCTTGATATCTTTGCGACGGACCCGTACTGGTACGCGCTGGGGGTGGAGCCGGAGCGGTTCATGCGGACGTACAGCGAGGAGGCCGCGGCGGCGGCGAAGAAGCACGGGCGGGAGCTGCAGTTATGGCTGCAGGCGTTCCGGGTGCCGGCCGGGCGCGCGGAGGAGCTGCGGATGGGCGTGCGGGTGGCGGAGGATGTGGGCGCGACGCACCTGGCGGCGTGGAGCTACAAGGCGACGGCTTCGATGTCAGAGATAGCGTGCCGGGAGGCGGATGTGGTGTGGCGGGTGCTGGGGGAAGAGTTCCGGCGAGTGCGCGGGTAGGGCGGTCTTTGCGGCTAGGCTGGTGTGGCGCCCACGATAGACCCTTCGCGGAGATGTGTAATCGCCTGATGCGGGGGTGGCCGGCGCTCAGGATGACCGGCTAGGCGCTGGCTTCGGTTAGTTCGATGGGCTGGTAGATGCGCTTCTTGAGGGCTTCGCGCGGCGGGTCGATGTAGATGGCGTTCCAGCCGCAGGACTGCTCGCAGAGGCGGCAGCCGGTGCACTTCTTTTCGATGACGCTGGCGACGCCGAAGAAGTCGCCGACGCGCTCGCCGGAGAGGTCGAGCTCGAGAGCTTCGAAGGGGCAGACGTTGATGCAGAGCTCGCAGCCGGAGCCGATGCAGTTTTCCTCGATGACGATGGCCTTGGGCCATTCGCGGCGGGGGAAGCCCTTGCTGAGATCGCCGGCGTTGTCGGCGATGCACTCAACGGGGCAGACGACGCCGCAGGCCCCACAGTCGATGCACAGCTCCGGATCGATGATGTGGAGGGAGTTGCGGACGCCGGTGATGGCGTCGGTGGGGCAGCGCTTGGTACAGGCGGTGCAGCCGATGCAGGTTTCGAGGATCTTGTAGGACATTCCGGCTTCCAGTATAGGTTTGCCGGGCGAACTGGGGCAACCGCTAGAAGGTCTGGCCTACCTGTGTGCAGTCGGCGGGAATGGTGGCCTCCAGTGCCAGCAGGTACTTGATGACGACTAGCGCGTCGGCAACGTCGATATCGGAGTTGCAGTCGACATTCATGAGCGTCCAACAACCGGTGGGCTGCAGCGAGTCTATGTAGAGCATGATGCGCAGCACATCCAGGGTTGTGATCGACGAGTCACAATCGGCGTCACCTTGTATTCGTGCGGGCCTTGGCGTTGGCGTCGGGCTGGGCGTCGGCGAAGGCGTGCGGGTCGGCGTGCGGGTCGGCGTGCGGGTCGGCGTGGCGGTTGGGGACGGTGTGGGAGTGCCGCTGCCACCGCAGCCGGTGCCCAGGTAGAGGACGGGCTCCGCGGAGGAGTCCGGATCGCCGGTGAAGCCGCAGGCGCTGCTCTGGGCGCGCAGGTGACCGTGCGAGGAGAGCGCGGACATGACGCTGGCCGCGTCGGCGGGACCGTTGTAGCCCTCCAGGTGCAGCAGCAGAAGCGCGCCGGTCACGTGCGGCGTGGCCATGCTGGTGCCGCTCATCGTGGCGTAGCAGGGGATGCCGTCGCAGGTGATGCTGGTGGTGGAGATGATGTCGACGCCGGGCGCGGCGATATCGACAGGCGTACCGAAGTCGCTGAAGCAGGCGAACGTATCGTCTTCGACGGTCTCGGTACCAGCGGGGCAGTTGCTGTAGAACTCGCTCGTGCCGCTGAGGCCGCCGGGCTGGCCGTCGTAGTCGGCGAACGCTGAGACCACCACGGGGTTGGTGCAGTGGGCGGGGGAGTAGTTGGAGGCGTCGTCGCTGTTGTTGCCGGCGGCGACGGCGAACATGACGCCGGCGGCGACGGCGCTGTTGATGGCGGTGCACATCGGATCGAGGGCTGGCGGTGCGCCGGAAGGGCCGCCGAGGCTCATGTTGGCGGCGACGATGTCGATGCCCGGGTCGCCATCGCCGGGGCCGTCGTTGTACTCCTGGCGCTGCTGGGTTACCCAGTCGATGCCCTCGATGACGCAGGAGCTGGGGCCGGCGCCGTCGGCGTTGAGGACCTTGACGGCCCAGATGCGCGCGCCGGGCGCGACGCCGGTGACGCCGTGCGCATCGTCGATGGCGGCGATGGTGCCGGCGACGTGGGTGCCGTGGCCGTTGTCGTCCTCGTGGGTGTTTTCGCTGCAGCCGAAAGTGGGCCCGCCAGCCACGTTGAGGTCGACGTGGCTGGACATGACGCCGGTGTCGATAACGGCGACGTCGACGTCCAGGTTGGGGCCGGGGGAGCCGGTGATGGCGGCTGTGGCGTTCTGGTCAGCGTCAATGCGGTCGACGCCGGTGGGTAGCGTCTGGAAGGGGTTGGTGTGGATGTCCGCGTGGACGTACTGGTCGGCGGCGACGAGCTTGACGGAGCTGTCCTCGGCGAGGCGCTGGGCGTCGGCGGGGCTCATCTCGGCGGCGAACCCCTTGACGGCGTGCTCGTAGACGGAATCGGCCTGGAAGCCGAGATCATCGGCGAACCGCTGGGAGGCGGCGGCGGGATCGACGTTGTCTTTGAGGACGACGATGTAGTGGCCGGGGATGGCGTCTTCGCCGTAGACGACGCGGGGCGTGGTCTCGCTGGAGAAGAAGAGGAGGGCGGAGAGCGCGATGGCCAGGGGCGCCAGCGCCAGGAGCAGATATCTGTGACTTCTCACGAAGGGTTGTTCTCTCTGGCGTTGCGCGTCACGTTGCAGGTGTGTCTCATTGTATCCGGCAAAGAAGCCCCACGAGTTACAACGCCGATCAGCGCGCGACGTCTCGCCTCTCGGCGCAAGCCCTCATAACATAAGACGATACGACGCCAGGTGAGTTACAGGCGAGGACTAAAGCGATGAAGGAAAGCATTAACTTTGACCGCGCAGCCACGTACTATGACGCCACCCGGAAGCTGCCCGACGACGTGGCTGAGGGGATAACGCGGGCGCTGCTGGCGGAGGTGCGGGCAGCGGGAACGGACCGCCTGCTGGAGGTGGGGATTGGGACGGGCCGGATGGCGCGCCCGCTGATGCGTGCGGGGCTGCGGATGGTGGGCGTGGACATATCGGCTGAGATGATGGGGCAGCTGCTGGCTCAGCTGACGCCGGAGCACACGCCCCCGGAG
The DNA here is from genome assembly GCA_035542855.1 of Dehalococcoidia bacterium. Taxonomy (GTDB): domain Bacteria; phylum Chloroflexota; class Dehalococcoidia; order SM23-28-2; family RBG-16-64-32; genus DATKKM01. The sequence continues at coordinate 14,694 of DATKKM010000089.1, read as the reverse complement.
CTGCTGCTGGGCGATGCGACAGCGCTGCCGTTCCGAGACGGGTCGTTCAAGGCGGCGATGGTGGTGCACGTGCTGCACCTGGTGGCGTCTGTTGAAGCCACCGTGCGGGAGATCAAACGGGTGCTGGCGCCCGGGGGCGTGCTGCTGCACCAGACACGGAAGCCGCACGCCGGCGTCGACGACCTCTGGCGGGAGAGCTACGCGGTATTGACGCGACTCCTGGCAGAGCGCGGCTACCAGCTTAAGCCCAGGCTTCTGCCGGAGGACATCCGGGCGGCGATTTCGCGCACGGGCGCCGGGCTGAAGGTGATAGACGTTACAGAGGCCAGCGAGACGAGTACGGTGAACGAGGAGATGGAGCGGATCAAGAATCGCATCTGCTCCTGGTCCTGGCCGGTGCCGGAAGGGCCGCTGGTGGACGCGATGCCGGACTACGAGCGCTGGCTGCAGGAGCGCACGGGCGGCTCCTGGACGGACAAGACGACGATAGAGCTAGAAGTGTGGCGCTGGTAGCGGCGCGACCTCCTGACCGCGTAGGATAACGGCCAGCAAGGAGGACGCACCCCATGGCCCGCAAGGTCCCGTTCACGCCCGATGACCTCTACCTGCTGAAGCAGGTCAGTGACCCGCAGCTTTCGCCGGACGGGACGCTGGTTGCCTACGTCGTCCTGTGGCCGGACAAGGAGGACGACGAGAACCGGATGGCGGTGCACCTGGCGCCGGCGGACGGCAGCGCACCCGCGCGCCGGTTCACGTATGGCAAGAGGGACCACACGCCGCGCTGGTCGCCGGACGGGCGCCTCTTGGCGTTCGTCTCGGACCGGGGGGAGAAGTCGCAGCTGTTCCTGGCGCCGATGGACGGCGGCGAGGCGCGGCAACTGACGCACGCGAAGTGGGGCGTCTCGCAGCCGGCGTGGTCACCGGACGGGACGAAGATCGCGTACTCGGCGCGGACGGGAGAGTACACGGAGCCGAAGGAGCGCAAGGGCCTAGAGAAGAACGCGCCGCGGGTGATCCGCGACCTGCGCTACAAGATGGACGGCATCGGCTTCTATGACTCACGGCGGATGCACATCTTCGTCGCCGACGTGGCGAGCGGGCAAGAGACGCAGGTGACTGACGGCGATTACTTTGACGATCACCCGGCCTGGTCGCCGGACGGACGGATGGTGGCGTTCATCTCGGACCGGGAGCGGACGCGGAACAAGCGGCACTGGCGTTCCGACGTGTGGGTGGCGCCTGCGAAGGGCGGCATGGCCCGCAAGCTGACGCGGTCTCTGGGATCGGCCGCACACCCGACGTACTCGCGGGACGGCAAATGGATCGCCTTTGTGGGCCACGAGAACGGCGACGAAGGCTCGGCGAAGAACACGCATCTCATGATCGTGCCCTCCCGCGGCGGCGCCCCGCGTTCGATCAGCGAGGCGCTGGACAGGCCGGCGGCGGGCTGGCCGGCGTTCGCCAGCGGACGGGCGTTCAACTGGTCGCGCGATTCGCGGTCGGTGTATTTCATCGCGGGGGACCGCGGCAAGCAGTCGGTGTACAAGGCTAACCTCAGCGGGCGATTCACGAAGGCGCTGGACGGCGAGCGCCAGATCGAGGCGTTCTCCATGACGCCGGATCAGCAGGGGATCGTGTTCACGGCGGTCTGGCCGAGCGCGCCGTGGGAGCTGTATTCGGCCAGCCTGCGGGACGGCAAGCGGGAGACGAACCTGAGCCACGCCAACGATGAGCTGGTCTCGACGCGGCAGCTGTCGTACGTGGAGCGGCTGGCGTACACGGGCCGGGACGGGCTGCCGCTGGAGGCGTTCGTGCTGTACCCGGCGGACTACCGCGCCGGGCGGCGATACCCCCTGGCGCTGAACGTGCACGGCGGGCCGCACAGCTTCCACCCGGGCGCCGTCTCGATGGTGGAGTACCACTCGCTGACCTCACAGGGGTACGTGGTCCTCCTCCCAAACCCGCGTGGGAGCACGACATACGGCGAGGCGTTCAGCGAGGCGTGTGTGCGGGACTGGGGCGGCGAGGACTACGAGGACATCCTGGGCGCCGTGGATGCGCTAGTGGCCCAGGGGGTGGCGGACAAGAAGCGGCTGTTCATTGGGGGGTATAGCTACGGCGGATTCATCTCGGCCTGGGCGGTGGGGCACACGGACCGCTTCCGCGCGGCATGGGTGGGCGCGCCAGTCTCCAACCACGTGAGCATGTTCGGGACGAGCGACATCCCCCTGTTCGACATGCACGAGATCGGGGGGCTGCCGCAGGACAACCTGGAGACGTACGTGGACCGCTCGCCGGTGACGTACCTGCGGGAGGCGAACACGCCGGTGCTGCTGCTGCACCACGAAGGCGACCTGCGCTGCCCGATCGCGCAATCAGAGGAGATCTTCAACGCGATGAAGGCGATGGGTAAGACGGTGGAGTTCGTGCGCTACCCCGGAGGCTTCCACCGCTACATGACGCACGCGCCTTCGCAGACGATAGACCGCGTGAAGCGGCAGATCGCCTGGTTCGAGCGGTTTTCGGCGAGGCGGCCGCGGGTGGTGGCGAAGCGGCGGGCGAAGGGGAAGGTTGTGGCGCGGGCCGCGCGGTAGCCAGACGCTATTCGCAGTAGGAGCGGAGGCCGGTGGCGTTGCGGATGACGATGCGGCGGCCTTCGCGGGCAATGAGGCCGCGGCGGCGGAAGGCGGACAGGTTGCGGTTCACGCTCTCCCGGGTGACGCCGATCATGTTGGCCAGCTCCTCCTGTGTCAGTCCGGGGGGCAGGGCTACGCCGTCCTCGCGCTGAATGCCGCCCGCTTCTGCGAGGTCGATCAGCTTGCGGGCCAGGCGGCCGGGTACGTCCAGGAAGGCGAGGTCGGAGGCGGTCTGATCCGTCTCGCGGAGGCGCCGGGCGATGGTGGCGAGGACGGCGAGCGCGGCATCTGGGCGGGAGCGCAGGAGCGACGTGAAGTCGCTGCGCTCGAGGGAGAGGAGGACGCTGTCGGAGGCGGCGGTGGCGCTGGCGGAGCGGGGGCGCCCGTCGAGGAGGGAGAGATCGCCGAAGAAGTCACCGGCGCCCATGACGGCGAGGGTGAGGTCCGCGCCCTGGGTGCCGGGGATGTAGATGCGGACGGAGCCGGACTCGATGATGAAGAGGGCGTGGCCGGGCTCGTCCTTCTGAAAGATGATGTCGCCGCGGGCGTACTTGCGGCGGCGGAGGCGGTCGGCGAGCCAGCGCAGATCGTCCTCTGAGAGGCCGGCGAGGAAGGGCACACGTTCCAGGAGTTGCGTTGGCATCTTGAATGGCATGGTGCAATGAAGCGCGCCGGTGCGCAAGGCTTTGAGCGCGCGAATGCGCCCTGTTAGGATTGGGCTCACCATGAAGTTCGCACAACGCGTCGATAAGCTGCCGCCGTACCTGTTCGCCGATATCAGCCGGCGGATCGCGGCCAAACGGGCGGAGGGCGTGGACGTGATCTCGTTCGGGATTGGCGATCCTGACCTGCCGACGCCGGACTACTTGCTCGACGCGCTGGCGAACGCTTCGCGCGATCCGGCGAATCACCGCTACCCGGAGAGCGAGGGGCTGCCGGAGCTGCACGAGGCGATCGCGCGGTGGTACGAGAGGCGGTTCGGGGTGGAGCTTGACCCGAAGACGGAGGTGTTGCCGCTGATCGGCTCCAAGGAGGGGATCGGGCACATCGCGCTGTGCTTCATCGACCCGGGCGACGTGGCGCTCGTGCCGGACCCGGGCTATCCGGTGTACGGAGTCGGGACGCTGCTGACGGGCGGGGAGCCGTACTACCTGCCGCTGACGGAGGAGAACGACTTTCTGCCGGACCTGGACGCCGTGCCGGAGAGCGTCGCGAAGAGGGCCAAGGTGCTCTGGTTGAACTACCCCAACAACCCGACCGGCGCCATCGCTGACATCGAGTTTTTCGAGCGGGCGATCGCCTTCGCGCGGAAGTATGACCTGGCGATCCTGCACGACGGGCCGTACTCCGAGGTCGCCTTCGACGGCTACGTGCCGGTAAGCTACCTGCAGGCGCAAGGCGCGAAGGACGTCGGGATAGAGTTCCACTCGCTGTCGAAGTCGTACAACATGACGGGCTGGCGGATCGGCATGGCAGTGGGCAACGCGGCGATCATCGACGCGCTGATGCGGGTGAAGTCGAACCTCGACTCCGGCATCCCGCAGGCTATTCAGCGGATGGCGATCGCAGCGCTGGACGGGCCGCGGGACGTGATCGCGGAGCACAACGCAATCTACCAGCGCCGCCGCGACCGTCTGGTTGCCGCGCTTACGAAACTGGGGCTGCGGCTGCACAGCCCCAAGGCGAGCCTCTACCTCTGGGCGCGGGTGCCGGAGGGCACGACGAGCGTGCAGTTCGCGACGCGGCTGCTGGACGAGGTGGGCGTGGTGGTGACGCCGGGCATCGGTTATGGGCCCACGGGAGAGGGCTACGTGCGCCTCTCGCTGACGATTCCGGACGGGCAGCTGGAGGAGGGCGTGCGGCGGATGGAGACGCTGGCGGGGAGCTGGAAGCAGGCGCGAGGCTAGAACGCCTCGTAGGCCTCCATCAACCATCCGCGGACGGTGTCGTCGACGTCGCCCCGTTTGCATAGCCGGACGTAGTGCCCGACGTAGCGGCCACTGTCCCGAGCGCGGCTCTGGATACGGTCGTCATCGAGGGCGTAGGGAAGGCTGAACCACATGCGGATCCAGCGGCGGCGGGGCGTGAGGGCGGCGAAGGTCCGCGAGCGTTTGAGCATCAGGTACACATCGCCGGGTTCGATGATTACGTCTTCCAACGGGCTCATGTGCTCGACCACCGCCTCGAAGACTGCGCGTAGCTCTGGGGGTTGAGCGGCCAGAAAGTCGTCCAGAGTCCGGACGGGCACGCAGACGTGGCCCTGCAGGTTGCGCCCGAAGGTGCGGCCGCAGGCGGGGCAGGTCCAGCGGGGCAGCCTCTCAGCCACTGTGGCGATGATTATACGCGTGAAGAAGGGACGTTCGGCCCTGTCCGCGGCGGAAGGCGCGGGCATACGGTGGAATCGGAGGAGAGAGATGCTGGCGAGACATCACACGCTGATCATCGTGGCGATTGCCGTCGCGCTGATTGTGCTGGCGCTGGCCCTGGCGATGGAACCGGGGGCCGCCCATGGGCTGCTCCCCTGGTAGCCGGGCTATACTGGGTACGGAGGCAATAACCGATACCTAGACGAGAGATGCATGAGACTACGGTGCCGCGCGAGCGGGCGTTTCTTGTTGCCGCGGCGCCCAAGGACACGCGTGGTGATGGCAGGTGGAGCACCGAGGCCTCGCTTGAGGAGCTGGCGCTGCTGGCGAACACGGCCGGCGCGGAGGTGGTGGGCAGCGCGGTGCAGAGGCTGGAGCACCCAAACCCGGCGACGTACATAGGGAAAGGGAAGCTGCAGGAGATCGTCGCTGAGCGGCAGGACGCCGAGTACACGACCGTCATCTTCGACGACGAGCTGAGCCCCTCTCAGCAGCGCAACCTGGAGAACGAGCTCGACACGAAGGTGCTGGACCGCACGGCGCTGATCCTGGATATCTTCGCGCAGCACGCGCGGACGAAAGAGGGGCGCCTGCAGACGGAGCTAGCCCAGCACGAGTACATCCTGCCGAGGCTGCGCGGCCAGTGGTCCCACCTGGAGCGGCTGGGCGGCGGCATCGGCACGCGCGGCCCCGGTGAGACGCAGCTGGAGACGGACCGGCGGCTGATCCGCAACAAGATCGCGGCGCTGAAACGCCAGATAGAGCAGGTGCGCAAGCAGCGCGGTCTGCACCGCCAGCAGCGGGCCCGGCAGGGCGTGCCGGTGGTCTCGCTGGTTGGGTACACGAACGCGGGGAAAAGCACGCTGATGCGGGCGCTCTCCGGCGCGGACGTGCTGGTTCAAGACCAGCTCTTTGCGACGTTGGACCCGATTACGCGGCGGATAAGGCTGCCGTCCGGGGCCTCGGCGCTGCTGACCGACACTGTGGGTTTCATCCAGAAGCTGCCGACGCAGCTGGTGGCGGCGTTCCGGGCGACGCTGGAGGAGCTGGAGGAGGCGTCGCTGCTGCTGCATGTTGTCGACATAACACACCCCGACGCCGAGCGTCAGGCGCGCACAGTGGAGGAGACGCTGGAGGAGCTGGGGCTGGCGGAACGGCCGAGGCTGACGGTGCTGAACAAGATCGATCGGCTGCCGGGCGTGGACGGCACGACGCCGGACCTGGAGCGGCTGGTGCTCCCGGCCTGGGCGCACGGAGGGATACCAGTCTCGGCGGCGCGGAAGTGGGGGCTGGGCGAGCTGCTGTCGGAGATAGAGGCGGAGCTCGCGGGCGCGGCGGAGGAGCAGCGGTTCGCGGGAACGCGGTAAACGGGGCGTTGATCGCACCGCTCGTCCTTCGAGAGCCTCAGGATGAGCGGAAGGGGTGCGGCGGAGGAGCGGCGGCTGGCGGGTACGCGCTAAGGGGTGGGCGGCAGCGTAAACGGCGGTGCCGTGGGCGTCACCGTCAGGGGCGGACGAATGAAAGTGCCGAGATACTCGCCCGTTTCCGCGTCGTTGAAGACGATCATCGCGTCGGTGTCTCTGCGGAATCCAGGGTGGGCCAGAGTTGGGTCGAGACGAAGCGCCCACGCGACGTGGTAGCCGGGCGCCGGTGTCGGCATGCTGGGCGCGGGCTCCAGGTCCAGGGCGACGAGCTCCGCCGCCTCGAGCGCGACCGAGTTCTGTGTGTAGTACCGTGCTACATCCCGGTAGTCGACGCGCGGTGAGGCAGACGGTCTTTCTTTGAGGATCGTGACTCCGGCGGCGCTGAGCTCTTGATTGGAGACTCCACGAAACACGTCGTTTGGGGTCGGAGGGCGCGGCCAGAAAACAATGGAGGCGATGATGGCCAGTACCACCATCGGAATGCTCGCGATTACCAGTTGAAGTCTACCGCTCATCCGCCGCCGCCCATTCCAATCTCGCCGTTAGTGTTCTGCCTGCCCGACGAAGAGGCGAGTCAAGGAGATGGGGGGTTACGCGTGGTATCCGTTTGCCCCTCGTGATGTCGCACGCGTGATACTCTCCGGCTGGAGGAGGGATCATTCCATGAAGGCTGCTGTTTACTACGAGACCGGGGCGCCGGACGTCTTCAAGTACGAGGACGTGCCGGACCCGAAGTGCGGGGCGATGCAGGTGCTGATCGAAGTGCAGGTGGTCAGCATCGAAGGCGGGGACGTGGGCAACCGGGCCGGCGGGGACATGGCGGGCAAGCCGCACATCGTCGGCTACCAGTGCGCTGGCCTTGTGCGGGAGGCCGGGTCCTCGGTGACGGACCGCAAGGTGGGGGACCGCGTCGTCGCGATCATGCAGTACGGATCGCACGCCGGGCTGGTGGTCGCGAACCCGCTGCAGACGTGGCTGATCCCGGACGGCATGGACATGCAGCAGGCGGCGTGCATCCCGATCCCCTTCGGCACGGCGCACGATTGCCTGTTCGAGTTCGGGCGCCTGCAGGCCGGCGAGACGGTGCTAATCCAGGCGGGCGCCGGCGGCGTCGGGCTAGCGGCGATCCAGCTGGCCAAAAGGGCCGGGGCGACGGTGCTCTCGACTGCGTCGAGCGATGAGAGGCTGGAACGGCTGAAGGAGTTCGGGCTGGACCACGGGATCAACTACCGCGCGACGCCGAACTGGATCCCGGAGGCGATGCGCCTGGGCGGCGGCCGCGGCGTGGACCTGGTGGTGGACTCGGTGGGCACGACGCTGGAGGGGAGCATCGCGGCGGCGGGCTATCGCGGGCGCGTGGTGACGGTGGGCAACGCCGGGCGCGCGGAGTCGCGGATGATCGATGTGCAGACGCTTTCGGCGATGAACAAGAGCCTGACAGGCGTCTTCTTCGGCGCGGAGATGATCATGCGGCCGGAGCGGGCCCGCGCACTGGTGGAGAAGATGATCGGCGACGTGGCGAAGGGAGAGCTACGGGTGGTGATCGACCGGACGTACCCGCTGTCGGAGGCCGCGGCGGCGCATGCGTACATTGAGTCTCGGCAGGCGTTCGGGCGGGTGCTGCTGATTCCCTAGCGGCCAGCTGTCAGTTCTCAGCACTCAGGCCTTTGGCTGCCGGCTTGGGCCTGACCCACGGCGCGCCTGCGGATAAGATTTCCCTGTGAGTACGCGGGCTAAGAAGTGGCTGGGGCAGCACTGGCTGGTGGACCGGCGGGTGCTGACGCGCGTTGCGGACGCGGCGGAGATTGGGGCGGGCGAGACGGTTGTGGAGGTCGGGCCGGGGCGTGGCGCGCTGACGGGGTTACTGGCGGAGCGGGCCTCGCGGCTGATTGCCGTGGAGGTGGACGCGGCGCTGGCGGAGGCGCTGCGGGAGAAGTACGCGGAAGCCGCGAACGTCTCGGTGGTGGAGGGCGATGTGCTGGAGCTGCCGGTGGACCGGCTGCTGAACAACGGCGGCGGCATGCCTTACGTCGTAGTGGGGAACCTGCCGTATTTCATCGGCACGGCGATCGTGCGCAAGTTCCTGACCTCGCAGTTGCGGCCGGCGCGGCTCGTCGTCATGCTGCAGGCGGAGGTCGCGGAGCGGATGACGGCGCAGCCCGGCGCCATGTCGTACCTGGCGGTCGAGACGCAGCTCTACGCGGAGGCGCGGCTGTTGTTCCGCATCCCGGCGAAGGCGTTCCGCCCGCCGCCTAAGGTGCAATCGGCAGTGGTGCGGCTGGACGTGCGCGATTCGCCAGACGTGGAGGTGGACAGCCAGGCGGCGTACCTGGAAGTGGTGCAGGCCGGGTTCGCCGCGCCCCGGAAGCGGCTGCGAAACTCGCTGGCGGTGGGGCTGCGGATCGAGCCTGCGGAGGCGGCGGCGCTGCTGGCCGATGCGGGTGTGGAGCCGGACCAGCGGCCCGCGATGCTATCACTGGAGCAGTGGCGCGACGTTTACTTTGCGTGGCGGAGGCGACCGTGATCCGCACGGTGGCGCCGGCAAAGATCAACTGGTCGCTGGAGGTGCTGGGCAGGCGCGATGACGGCTACCACGAGATCAGCACGGTGCTGCAGACAATAGAGCTGCACGACGAGTTGACGTTCGATGCGGCGGAGGGGTTCAGCCTTGACGTGAAGGGGCCGTACTCGCCGGGGCCCGATGATCTGGTCCTGCGGGCGGGGAGCCTGTTCGCGGTGGAGCGCAACGTGAGCGGGGTGGACATCCACCTCGACAAGCGGGTGCCGGTGGCGGCGGGCCTGGGCGGCGGCAGCTCCGACGCGGCCGCAACACTGCGGGCGATGGGCGAGCTGTTCGGGGCGAGCGAGGAGCAGTTGGCGAAGCTGGCGGCCGGGATCGGCTCCGACGTGACGTTTTTCCTGCGCGGCGGGACGGCGCTGGCGGAAGGGCGCGGCGAGATCGTAACGCCGCTCCCGGACGCGCGAGAATCGTACTTGGTACTGGTTGTGCCGGCGATCTCGCTGGCGGGCAAGACGCGCGCGATGTACGCCGCGCTGACGCCGGGAGACTTCTCGGACGGGGCGCGGACGGTTGCGCTGGTGGCGACGATCGGGCGGGGTCAGCCGCTGGCGGAGGCGCTGCTCGGCAACGCGTTCGAGCGGGCGGCGTATGAGCTGTTCCCGGGCCTTGGAGGCTTCCGGGACTGGATGCTGGAGGCGGGCGCGCGCTCGGTGCACCTGAGCGGCGCGGGCCCGGCCCTCTTCGCGCCGGCCAGCGGGGAGCCGGAGGCGCGCGCGATCCGTGGCCGGATGAACCGCGCACGTCGCGGCGAGCGCGTGTACGTGGTGCGCACGATCGGCGCGTCGGAGGCGACGCTAGTGTGGCGGGAGTGAGGCGGTGCGGCGACAGCCGTCGGGTCATACGCGGGCGGCGTTTGCGGCCGTGGACGCCGCACCCATACGACGATTGGCATCCCTTGACCCATGACCCATGACCCATGACCCTATGACCATGGCCGGGACGATCGTTGATATGCACGTGCACACGGTGCGCGGGGCCGCCGACTCTTCGCTGACGCCGGAGCAACTGGTGGAGGTGGCGAAGGGCATTGGCCTGACCGGCGTGAACATCACGGAGCACGACCGCGTCTGGGAGCCGCACGTGATGAAGGAGTTCCGCGAGAGCAGCGGTCTGTTCGTTTCGCGGGGGATGGAAGTGTCGACCGACATGGGGCACATCATCGCCATCGGGCTCGACCAGTACATGCCGGGGATCAGGCGGGCGGCGGAGCTGCGGCGGGTGCTGGACGAAGTGGGCGGGTTCATGATCGTGGCGCACCCGTTCCGTCACTTCTTCGACCCGATCCACTTCCGGCGGGACGGGAAGCCGCCGTTCGAGATGACGCCGGAGGAGGCCGCGGAGCGCATGCAGATCTTTTCGATTGTGGACGAGATAGAGGTGGCGAACGGGGGGACGGCGCCGCGGGAGAACCAGTTCGCGCTCGCGGTGGCGCAGGTGCTGGGCAAGACGGGCGTTGGGGCCAGCGATTGCCACTCGACGGCGGGCGTGGGCTACTACGCCACGCAGTTCGATGAGGAGATCCGCGATCAGGCTCACATGCTGGAGCTGCTGCACGCGCGGCGGTTCCGGGCGATCAAGGGCCTGCCGGAGGGCAACGTCCAGCCGTACGGGCTGCTGGACGAGTTTGCCGGCGACCGTACGCGCTAGCGCAGGTCTGCCGGCACGTCGAGGAAATCGGTGCTGGCGTAGCCGTGCTGACCGTCCGGCGTGCTGATGTCCATCCAGCCGTCGATCGGCGTAGCGGCGGCGATCTTGTCGCCGTGGTAGTGATCGAAGAGCAGCACGCCGTCGGCCACGCACTCGAGGACGGAGGCGTCCGCGGACGGCGCCGAGCGGATGTTGAGGCAGTCGCCGCCGGTCTTCACCTGGACGAACGGGCCCTGAGGCACGGCGAGTATCGAGCGTTGGCCAAGCCGCCTCTCCTGCGGGTTAGCGTCCGCTATCGTCTGCACCTGTCCGGTCGCCGTGTCGATCACCGCTGGCCCGAAGCCGTCGAAGTCGCCGGCATATGGAGCGCCTGCCCTAGGTGTGGCCGGGATGCTGGCCATCGCCAGGAGGTGGCCGCAGTCCAGCCAGAACGAAGCCTCGATGTACGAGTCCGGGGACACGAACGCCGTCTCCGGCGCCCGGTTCGAGTCCAGGGCGGCGAGGTAGTAGCCCTGGTTCGCATCGGCACTCGATTGGTTGAGCACGACAGCCGATGCCGGGCACTTGGCGTCGTCCACCGGCGGGTAGAAGGTCGTGCCCTCGCCACCGTCCGGGAGCACCGTTCGCCCGGCGCTGTCGATGAGCTTGCGGCCGTTGTCCGCGCGCCAGATGATCTCGCCGTTGACTACAAAGGGCAACTCCGCGCCCTCCGGCGGGGTGACCTCACCGCCGTCTGGGACGATCTGGTATGGGACCGTGGGGCCGAAAGCGTAGGTGCCGACGAGGACGTGGCCGGGCGAGGTCATGCCGTATATCTGATGCGGTTGGGCCATCGTCGCGTACTGAGACCAGGTCAGGCCGCCGTCCGTGGAGCGGAAGAGGATTGTGTTGGGCCCGCTAGCGACGGCGGCGATGATCTCTCCGCCGCGGATGTCGCTGGCTGCGCCGAGGACTGCGTAGTCGCCGTCCTCGGGCAGGCCAAGGTTGTTTGAGGGCTCGCCGCCCGGCACGGCGACGTGCGCCCAGAGCAGGCGCTGGAACTGCACAGTGCCATCGGACGCGCGATAGTAACGGCCGACGCCTTCGTCCGGCCCATCGCAGTTTGTGCAGCCGAGGAGGACGATCAGGGCCCGGTCCGTTGGGAAATCGGCATCGGCGCCGATCTTGAGCGGCGTGACGGGGACTCCGTTGAGAAACGCAGGCACGCCACTACCCGGCGACGCGGTGACCGAGGCGCTCGCGCTGGGGCTGGCGGAGGGCGTTCCCGTTTCGATGACTGCGCCGCCGTCGTCTTCGTTCGTCGTGAGCACCGCCCACAGCAACAGCGCGATGCCTGCCAGCGCCACGGCCGCGCCGGCCCAGGCCAGCGCCGGCCACCAGCGGCCCAGGGCGCGCGCCCAGGCCGGGCGCATGACGGGCGCCTTCGCCGGCTCCGGCTGCCAGGCGGCGGCTTCTTCGCGCGTGGCGACGCCCAGCTTGGAGAGGATCTCCGAGACGTGGTACTTGGCGGCGTCCGCCGTGATGCCGAGACGCTCGCCGATCTGCGGGTTGGAGAGGCCCTCGCGGAGAAGCGAGAGCACGTCCCACTCGCGCGGGGTGAGGATGTCGGGATGGCGTGGACGTCCCCTTCGTGTCATGGTCTCAACGTTAGCAACGCTCGCAATCGATTTACACTACCCGGTCCGGAGTGGCGGGCAGCAGGTAGCCAGCGGCCAGTCGAATGTGATTGTCGTCCTTGCTACTTCTTGGTTCGCCGCCATATCATCGCCTTTACCATGCCTGCAGACCTGTCATACGACGGAATCGAGTTGGGGAAGCAGTACGGGCCGTACTACTACCCGCTGCGGGATCGCATCGCGCGCGTCCTGGAGGCCACGGAGAACCAGCACGCGTGGCACCGGGCGCGCTCGCCGTGGGGGCCGCCGGTGGCGCCGCCGTCCGTGCTGGGGAACGTCTGCATGCGCTTCATCGACTGGGTCGCGCCGGTGCCTCCGGGGACGCTGCACGCGCGGCAGGACGTGGAAACGCTGGCCGCACTGCGCCTGGACCGGCAGCTCATCGGCTACGGGAAGTTCGTCGAGAAGTACGAGCGCCGCGGCCGCCGCTGGGCTGTCTTCGAGGCGCGGTACCGCGACGAGACGGGGCTGCTGATCGGCCACGGGCGGACGACGATCGCCTTCCCGGAGCGGATCGAGACGAAGGACGACCCGGTTGCGGTGAAACAGCGGGCCGCGCGGACGGGCGAGCTGACGCCGGTTACCAGGACGCTGACGCAGGAGAAGATGACGGCGTTCTCCGAGGACTCCTACAACGCACGGAATGACCGCTCGATCCACGTGCACCCTGTGATCGCGAAGGAGCTAGGGTTCGAGAAGACGGTGGCGCAGGCGATGATGGCCGCGGACTACATCTCGGAGATGATGACGGGGGTCTTTGAGAAGGCGTGGTTCGAGAACGCGAAGCTTTCGCTGGTGTTCCTGGCGCCGATCATGCGCGACGATACGCTGACGGTGAACGGGCGTCTGAAGGAGGCGCCGCAAGAGGGCGCCGTGGTGCGCAAGGTGTACGACGTCTGGGCCGAGAACCAGAACGGCGAGGCCGTTGCGGTTGGTACTGCGTCTTCGCTGGTGATGCCGGAGGGCTAGCGGCGGCCGCGCCGGCTGGGCTTGCCTCCGCGGCGGTCTTCTTCCAGGACTACGTCCATCAGGCGGCCCTTCAGGTCCTTGCCGCGGAGGCCCTCCATCGCCGCCTTTGCCGATTCCTCGTCCGCCATCTCCACGTGGCCGAAGCCTTTGGCGCGCCCGCGCCTGTCAGCGGCTACTTTAGTGGAGATGACCTTGCCGAACTCTGAGAACCTCGCCATTAGATCTGCTTCCGTTGCATCGTGCGCCAGGTTACCGATGTACAGCTTCTTCAGTTTCTCGCCCCTTTCGCCGTCTCTACCCGGACGGCCACTCACGTCTCTCGCTTGAAGCCGGGTTCTCAGGCACTTCCAGTATACGCTGCCTTATCTGTATAACGTCTGCGGACGTCATCCGGTGTCATTTCTTGAGGGCGGCTGACCCTGGCGCCGTGCTATCGTGATCGATCATGGGCGACCTGGAGCGCGATACGAGGCTGAGCGGCGCCGACGGGCGGTACACGATCACGCTGTCCGAGGACTGGCGGATCATGGGCCCGAACGGCGGCTACATGGCCGCGGTGGCGCTGCGGGCGGCGGGCATGGAGGCGGCGATCCGGCGGCCGGCCTCGATCTCCTGTCACTTCATCTCGGTGCCGAAGTTCGCGGCGGTGGACGTCGAGGTGCGAGCGTTCCAGAAGGGGCGGCGCGCGGAGTCCTTCCACGTGGCGATGTCGCAGGAGGGGAGGCCGGTGCTGCAGGCGATCGTGCGGACGGCGGCCGATGGCGCCGGCGTTGAGCACGACTTCACGCGCATGCCGGAGGTTCCTCCGCCCGCGGAGCTGAAGTCGTTCCTGGACCACTGGACGGGGCCGGTGGAGGACATCCCGTTCTGGCGGAACATCGATTCGCGGATCGTCTACCCGGAGCGGGTGATGGCGGACGACCAGGCGTTCGATCCGACGGTCCTGGAGTGGTACCGCTTCGAGCCGACGGCGACGTTCGAGGATCCTTTCGCGGATGCCTGCCGGCTGGTGGTGCTGATGGACACGTTCGCCTGGCCGGCGGGCGCTAACCCACACCCGCGGAACACGCGCGAGTACCAGGGTGTGAACCTGGACGTCGTCGCCTGGTTCTGCGATTCGGGACAGGACGCGCCGTGGCTGTTGTGCGACTACGAATCGCCGCTTGCCAGGGCCGGGCTGGTCGCGGGGCACGGGCGCGTGTGGTCAGAGGACGGGCGGCTGCTGGCGATGGGCGGGGCGCAGATACTGTGCCTGCCGGGCGGGCAGCTTCGCGCGAAGCCGCGGGGGTCGCAGGGGTAGCGGTGCGGGCGCGCCAGACCCTTCATGCCTCAGGATGACACTGTTCGCCAAAGAAAATGCTTCCGGCGCGGCCCCCCGCCCACCCCGCGCCCCGG
>DATKKM010000088.1:0-31302 GCA_035542855.1 Dehalococcoidia bacterium | reverse complement strand
TCGCGGCCTACTTCGACGCGCTCGGCGTGCGCCCCGGCGAAGGCTGCCGCGCGGAGGTCAACCTGGACGCGCTCGCCTGGGTCCAGGAAGCGGCGCGCTCTCTGGAGCACGGCTTCCTCTTGACCATCGACTACGGCTACGAGGCGGACGAGCTGTACGCGCCCTGGCGCACCGGCGGCACGCTCCTCTGCTTTTACCGCCACAACCCCGGCACCGATCCCTACTCACGCATCGGCCGGCAGGACATGACCAGCCACATCGATCTCACCAGCGTTCGGCGCACGGGCGAAGAGGCGGGGCTCACCACGCTCGGGCTCGTCAGCCAGTCGCAGTTCCTGGCGAACCTCGGCATCGGAGAGGCGATGCAGCCGCCCGAAGGAGGCGCGCTGGAGGAGTACTTCGCCAGGCGCCGCGCCGTCACGGAACTGCTCGATCCCGCTGGCCTCGGCCGCATCCGCGTGCTCGTCCAGGCAAAGGGCGCCGGCGCCGCGCACCTGGCCGGCCTCCGCGCGGAGCCCTGAACGGCGACAACTTATCGCGCGTTCGATAGAATGGGATACCGCGAAAGGAGGTTCCGCTTGCGCCCGTTCCGCTACCACGCCCCGGCCACGCTGGACGAAGCCGTGGCCCTGTTGCACGAGCTCGGCGAGGCCGGGCGGCCCATCGCCGGCGGCACGGACATCGTCGTGCAGATGAAGGAAGGCCACACCCGGTTCCCGTACCCCGACATGATCGTCGGCCTGGGGCGCATCCCCGGCCTCCAGGAGATCGAGTTCTCAGACAAGGACGGCCTGCGCATCGGCGCCGCCGCCACGATGGCAGACGTCGCCGCCTCCGAAGAGATCCGGGCCCGCTACCGGGCGCTGGCCGAAGGCGCAGGCGTCGTCGGATCGCTGCAGACGATGAACATGGGGACCGTCGGCGGAAACGTCTGCAACGCTGCGCCCTCCGCTGACACCGCGCCCGCCCTCCTCGCCTTCGAAGCCGAGGCGGTTGTTGTCAGCCCCAGCGGTCGCCGCGCGCAGCCGCTGCACGAATTCTTCGTCGGCCCCGGCAAGACCACGCTGAAGCCGGGCGAGATACTCACGGAGCTGCGCCTGCCCGCGCCGCCGGCGCACACCGGCAGCGCCTACGTCAGGCACACCCCGCGCAAGCAGATGGACATCGCCGTCGTCGGGGTGGCGGTCGCCCTCACCCTGAGCGGCGACACCATCCAGCGGGCGCGCGTCGCCCTCGGTGCAGTCGCACCAACGCCGGTGCGCGCGCCGCGCGCAGAGGCCGCCCTGGAGGGCCAGAAGGCGACTGCCGAGACGTTCGCCAAAGCGGCCGCGGCGGCGATGAGCGACTGCAGTCCCATCAGCGACGTGCGCGGCTCGGCGGAGTTCCGCCGCCATCTCGTGCGCGTGCTCACGGAGCGGATGCTGGCCCTGGCGGCGACGCGGGCTAGAGGGTAAGTTGCCGCGACTCCCCAGAGTCAACGCATCGGAGATATGGCGGGCACTGATGAAAGCAGGTTGGTACGAAGACAGGCATCGCGGAGGTCATGTCATCTCAAACACCCCGAAAAGCCGGGAAAGCGAATGACGTTGGCGATTCACCTGACGAAGACAACGAAACCTCGAACTCTGCAAGGCATTCTCACCCAGTTCAGACCTAACGGTGGACGAGTTCAGGGAGCTACTATGAAAGCTATGGGAAGCCACGAATACACGATCCTTCTCTACCTCGAGTCGCTGCTTGCTGACGGCGCGGAGATCTCGGTCGACGTCTTGAAGGTGGCCGTCTAATGCCAAAGCAGATCATCAACCTGAGACTCAACGGACAACCGAACGAAGTCGCGGTCGAGCCCAACTGGACGCTGCTGGAGACGGTGCGCGAGGCGCTGGGCTACACCGGCGCCAAGGAAGGCTGCGGCACCGGCGACTGCGGCGCCTGCACGATGCTCGTCGATGGACGGCTGATCACCTCCTGCCTGATGCTCGCCCCGCAGGCGGACGGCCGCTCGGTGACAACGGTGGAAGGGCTGGCCAAAAACGGCACGCTGCACCCCGTCCAGCAGGCCTTCGTCGATGCCGGCGGCGTGCAGTGCGGCTTCTGCACGCCGGGCATGGTGATGGCCTCGGTTGCGCTGCTGGAGAAGAACAAGAACCCCACGTTCGAAGAGATCCGCGAAGGACTCGCCGGCAATCTCTGCCGCTGCACCGGCTACACCAAGATCTTCGAGGCGGTCGAACTGGCCGCCCAGAGAATGCGAGGCGCGTGATGGCACGAGACACGAAGGAACGCCAGCGGGCTGCGGAGACGAACGGCCACCAGTACGTCGGCAAGCCGATGCCCCGCGTCGAAGGGCCGTCCAAGGTGACAGGCGAGACCATCTACGCCGACGACATGAAGCTGCCGCACATGCTGCACGCCAGAGTCCTGGGCAGCCCGCACGCCCACGCGCGCATCCGCGGCATCGACTCGGCGAAGGCGCGCCAGTTCCCCGGCGTGCAAGCGGTGATCACCTCCGCCGACCTGCCGCCCTACGAGAAGAACCCATCGAACCGCCGCGCCCTCGTCTTCCCTGACGACGAGGTGCTGTTCGCGGGACAGCCGATCGCCGCCGTGCTCGCCTCTGACCCGCACGTCGCGGAGACAGCGCTTGACCTGATCGAAGTCGACTACGAGGTGCTGACGCCGGTCATCGATCCGCTGGAGGCCATGAAGGAGGACGCGCCGCTCGTGCGGACCCCGCTGCACGACGTCGACCGCTCCGAGGAGCAAGGCCACGTCTCGATCCAGGACATGGAGAAGGAGCAAGAGGCCGGCAAGCCGAGCAACGTCGCCTCCACCACGCCGTTCAAGCGCGGCGACGTGGCAGCCGGCTTCGCCCAGGCGGACATCATCGTCGAGCGCTCCTGGCGCTCCGCGCAGGTCCACCAGGGCTACATAGAGCCGCACTCCACTATCGCCGACTACGACGCAAACGGTGAGCTGAGCGTCTGGACGAGCACCCAGGCCCCGTTCTACATCCGCGACGAGCTCTCCCAGACCCTGAACATCCCTGAGAACCGCATCCGCGTCTTCGCGACGGAGGTCGGCGGTGGCTTCGGTGGCAAGATCTACCTGACCGAGCTGACGGTGGCGCTGTTGGCCATGGCCGTGCGGCGGCCGGTGAAGTACATCATGAGCCGCGGAGAGGACATGCTGTCCGCGACGCCGGCCCCATTCGCCCACATCGACCTCAAGACAGGGATGAAGAAGGACGGCACACTCACCGCCATCCAGTCACGCCTGATCTACGACTCCGGGTCGTTCCCGGGCGCCTCTGTCGCCGCCGGCGCGCTGCTGATCGGCGGCTACTACAAGTGCCCGAACCTGGACATCCTGGGCTACGAGGTGCTCACCAACAAGGCCAGCGTCGGCGCGCTGCGCGCCCCCGCCGCCCACAACGCCACCTACGCCATTGAGTGCCAGATGGACATGATGGCGAAGGAACTCGGCCTCGACCCGCTGGAGGTGCGCCTGAAGAACGCCGTCACCGAGGGCGACCCGCTGCCCAGCGGCCAGGCCTACCCGCGCATCGGCCTCGTGGAGTGCCTGAACGCGATCTCCGAGAGCAAGGTCTGGAAAAACCGCAAGACTGCCGCCAAGAACCCCAACCGCGGCGTCGGCCTCGCCGTCGGCGGCTGGATGGGCGGCTTGCAGCCGGCCAGCGCGGTCTGCGGCCTGAATATGGACGGCACGTTCAACGTGATCGTCGGCGCGGCGGACATCACCGGCGTCAACACCACCTTCCAGGCGATCGCCGCCGAGGTGCTGGACGTGCCGCCGGACCACATCACCGTCACCTACGGCGACACCAAGACAGCCCCCTTCGCCGGCATGAGCGCCGGCAGCAAGACCACGTTCACCGTCGGTCGCGCCGTCAAGCTAGCCGCCGAAGACGCCCGCCGCCAGATGATCGAGATCGCCGCCCCGCGTCTCGAGGCCACACCCGAGGAATGCGAGACGGCGGACGGCGCCGTCTGCGTCATCGGCGACCCGGAGAAGTCCATCTCCTTCTCCCGCCTGGGAAAGTGGACCACGAACTTCGGCGCACGCTACGCGGCGATCGTCGGCCGCGGATCGATCACGGCGAACAAGATGGCGCCGGGCTTCACCGCGCAGGCCGCCGACGTCGAGGTCGACCCGGACACCGGCGAGATCACGTTGCACGGCTTCGCGATCGCCCAGGACGCCGGCTTCGCCATCAACCCCCTCTCCGTGGAAGGCCAGATGCAGGGCGGCGTCAGCCAGGGCCTCGGCCTCGCGCTCTGGGAAGAGATGATCTACGACGCCCAGGGCCAACTCCTCAACGGAAACCTGCTAGACTACCGCCTGCCAACCACTCGCGACCTCCCGCCGATCGAGACGATCATCGTCGAAGTGCCTTCGGAGGACGGGCCGTACGGCGCGCGCATCATCGGTGAGCCTTCAATCGTGCCGGGCATGGCAGCTGTCTCCAACGCCGTGGAGAACGCGGTGGGGGTTCGCGTGTCGGAGGCGCCGATCACCCCGGAGCGCGTCCTGCGCGCGATGGGCAAGCTCAACGGATTGTGAATCACACCCGCGTAAGACGGGAGGACTAGAATGGTGACCCTCATGACGCCAACCAAGGAACAGATCAAGGACTTCTACAGCCGGGCGCTGCAGCGCAGCCTCGACGCCTACGCCAAGCTCGACGAGAAGGAGTGGGGCAAGAAGGCCGGCGAGCAGGGCACGGCGAAGGACCACCTGGCGCAGCTCGTCGGGACGATGGAGGCGGAGACGCTTCCCATAACGCGGCAAGCGCTGGCCGGCGAAGCACCCAACATACCCGGCTTCGAAAAGCGCTCCGATATGATCCCGTTCCGGGAGGCGTCCGCCAGGGCAGTGAGCAACCAGTCCCCCGCCGAACTGCTGGAGCGCATGCGCGCGTCCTTCAGCGAACACCTGGCCATGCTGGACTCGCTCAGCGAGTCGGACCTGGACAAGCCGGCCCGCAGCCCGGCCTGGGACCGCCCCGGCACCATCCGCGATCTCTTCTTCGCCTCCTACCTCTTCCTCCCGGGCCAGTACCAGGAGATCCGCAAGGTCAACAAGAAGAAGCTGCCCCACTGGATCGAGGAGAGCACGCCGGACCAGGTGAACTACCACATGGGCCGCCTCTTCCACTACATGCCCCTCATCTTCCGCAGCGACAAGGCCGCCGACATGAAGGTGACCTACCTCTTCACCATGGAGGGCGAAGGCGGCGGCCAGTGGAACCTGAACATCGCCGACGGCCGCGCAGATTCCGCCGATGGCGCTCCACCGGCGGCCGCCGACATCGAGATCAAGACGAAGCCTGAGAGCTGGATCGACCTCTCCACCGGCGACCTCAACCCCGTCTGGGCCATCACCACTCGCAAGGTGCAGCTCGGCGGGAACATGGCGCTGGCGATGAAGCTCAGCGAGCTCTTCTCGGCAGAGGAGTAGCGCTGGCCACAGTCGCCGCCATCCTCCTCGCCGCCGGTGAGTCGCGGCGCATGGGTTCGCCCAAGCCGCTGCTGGACTGGGGCGGCGAAACGCTGATCGAGTACCAGGCCCGCCAGCTCCGCGAAGCCGGCGCCGACCCGATCATCGTCGTCCTCGGCTACCGGGCGGACGAGGTCGCGCCCCTGATCGCCGACCGCGCCGTCGTCAACGCGAGCTTCGCTGAAGGCCGCGCCACCTCCGTGCGGGCAGGCGCCGCTGAGCTGCCCGCGGACGCTGCCGCCGTCGTCGTGCTCAGCGTCGACGAGCCGCGCCCCTCTTACGTCCTGCGCCGCCTGATCGATGAGCACGCCGCGCAGGGGGCCCTGATCACGCTCCCCACCCACGAAGGCGTCCGCGGCCACCCGCCCGTGTTCGACGCCTCGCTGATCCCGGAGCTGCGCGGTGTGGACGACGAGACGCAAGGCATGCGGGCGATCGTCGCCCGCCACGAGGCCGAGGTGTTCGAGCTGGAGTTCGACAGCCCGGTCGTGGTCACCGGTATGAACACGCCAGAAGAGTACGAGCGCGCCAAAGCCTACTTCGAAAGGGTGGTGCCATGAGCGACAACATGGGCCTCTACGAGATCCTCTCCCACACCCTGCTGCCGGAGTGCAGCATCCGCATCATCCGCATGCTCCCGGACGAGCACGTCAACGCGCACTACCACAAAAAGAGCGCCCAGATCTACACGGTCCTCGAAAACGAGGTGGAGGCACGCGTCGGCGATCACACGATGCGTCTGCGCCCCTACGAGACCGTGCACATCGACGCCAACGAGGTGCACAGCATCCGCGCCACGGACGGCGAAGCGCTGGTGATGTCGCTCTCCATCCCGCCGCTGGAACGGGACGACCAGCACCCGGCACAAACCTGACAAGCCAACAAACTGACAAACCCTTTGCCGAGGTTTGGACATCACTCGGTTTGTAGGTTTGTCAGTTAGATCGGTTTGTAGCTTGACGTGCACGTCAAGGTTTGCTTATATACGACGCGTAAACGAAGGAGGTCGCCCATTGGCTCAAGAAACCGCCACTGAGAAGAAAACCAACCCCATCCTGCCCTTCATCAAGATCCCGGCCAACTACCCCAAGGAGGACGCTTACCTCTGGGGCGTCCAGTGCGGCGCTTGCGGCGCCAAGTTCCTCGGCGAGCGGCTGGCCTGCGGCAAGTGCGGCGCCACCGAGGGGTTCAAAGAGGTGAAGTACGGCAACGACGGCGAACTCTACGTCTTCGCTGTCGTCCACCAGGCGATGCCGGGCGTGGAAACGCCCTTCGTCGCCGGCATCATTGACCTCGACGACGGCGTCTCCGTGCGGGCCAACGTTTACGGCCTGGACCCGGAGAAGCCGGACCACAGCTGGTTCGGCAAACGCGTCAAGATGTTCAGCGAAGTCACCGGCCAGGACCGCGAGGGCAATGACGTCGTCGCGGTGAAGTACAGGGTCCAGAACTAGCCGCCGCTGGCGAGCGAGAAGGAGATACACATGCGAGACGTAGCAGTCGTCGGCGCGAACATGCTCAAGTTCGGTCGCTACCCGGAAAAGGACGTAGTGCGCCTGGCCTCGGAGGCCCTACTGGGCGCGCTGAAGGACGCCGGCATCACCATCAACGATGTCGAGCTAATGGCCAGCGGCAACCTCTACCAGTCCAACGCCATGGTCGGCCAGCGCATCATGAAGGAAGTCGGCGCCACAGGCATCCCCGTGATCAACGTGGCCAACGCCTGCGCCACCGGTTCCACCGCCTTCCGCGAGGCGTACTACGCCGTCGCTTCCGGCGCCTATGACATCGCCGTGGCCGTCGGCAGCGAGCAGATGGGCAAGATGGGCCTCCTCGGTGGCGGCGGCGGCGGCGACCGCGCCTACAGCACCGAGGGCGTGATGGGCACGGGCCTCATGCCGGGCGTCTTCGGCCAGGCCGGCGCCGAGCACATGCGCAAGTACGGCACCACGCAGGCGCAGATCGCCAAGATCGCGGTCAAGAACCACGAGCACGGCGTGCTCAACCCCTACGCGCAGTACCAGAAGGAGACGCCGCTGGAGGAAGTCCTCAACGCGCGCGTCGTCTCCTGGCCCAACACGCTGTTCATGTGCTGCCCCACCGGCGACGGCGCCGCGGCCGCGGTCCTCATGTCCGCCGAGAAGGCCAAGCAGTACACGACGAAGCCCGTCTGGGTCGCGGCCTCCGCGCTGTCCTCCGACCCCTACACAGAGCGCAACCCCACGATGTTCGACATCAACACCGTCACTCGCATCGCCGCCAAGGAGGCGTACGAGACCGCGGGCATCGGCCCCAGGGACCTCAGCATGGTTGAGCTGCACGACTGCTTCGCCACGGCTGAGCTGGTGCACTACGAGAACCTGGGCCTCTGCGCGGACGGTGAGGCGGGCAAGCTCATCGACGACAAGGAGACTTACAACGGTGGCCGCATCCCGGTCAACGTCAGCGGCGGCCTGCTCTCCAAGGGCCACCCGCTGGGCGCGACCGGCGTCGCCAACATCGTCGAGATCGTCTGGCACCTCCGCGAGGAGGCGGGCCAGCGGCAGGTCAAGGGCGCGAAGACGGGCCTGGCGCACGTCATTGGCCTGGGTTCCGCCTGCACGATCCACATCCTCAAGCGCTAACGCGCACCCGGCAAACCGCACAAACCGGCAAACCGTATCCGAATGCGGACGGTTTGCCGGTTTGTTGGTTTCTCGGTCTGTCCGGCCACCACACACTAGACGCCGGGTCAGAAATCGGTAGAATCTGCGGTGAGCCCGCGACACGGTGTGACCTGCGTCACATTCTTTTCTGCGGGACAAACGCAGTATTCCGAATATCGTGCTGAAAGGAGCCACGCCCCTTGACCACTGACACCCGCCGCGGCGAAGCCCTCTGCGACCGCATCGACGCCATCATCGCCGAGAAGTCGATCCTCAAGCACCCCTTCTACCAGCGCTGGCAGGCAGGCGGCCTCACCCTGGACGAGCTCAAGGGTTACACCTGCCAGTACTACCACCACGTGCTGGCCTTCCCGAAGTACGTCAGCGGGACCCACGCCAACTGCGACGACCTGGCCGACCGCCAGGAACTGCTGGAGAACCTCCGCGAGGAGGAAGAGGGCCCGGCCAACCACCCCGAGCTCTGGCTCCAGTTCGGCGAAGCGCTGGGCCTTGACCGCACCGACATGACGGACGCCACGCCGCTCCCCGAGACCACTTCCCTGGACGAGACGTTCCGGCGCATCACCAAGGACTCGCCGTTCATGGCCGGCATCGCCGCCCTCTACGCCTACGAATCGCAGGTGCCGGAGGTCGCCGGCACGAAGATGGAGGGGCTGAAGAAGTTCTATGGCATCAAGTCGCCGGAAGGACTGCGCTTCTTCGTCGTCCACCACTCGCTAGACGTGGAGCACTCAAAGGTCACGCGAAACATGGTCGCCCGCTACGCGGACACCCCGGAGGCCGAGGAGCAGGCCACGAAGGCGGTGGAAGAGGCGTGCGACGCCCTCTGGGGATTCCTCGACGGCTGCTACCGCGAGTACGTGGAGGTCGCTGCGTAGGTTGGAGGTCAGCTTCCTGGGGTCAGCCAACGCCTTCGCTTCCGAAGGCAAGTACTGGAGTTCGTTCATCGTCGACGGGAGGTACCAGTTCGACTGCCCGCCGACGCTGCTGCCCCAGTTGAAGCGGCTCGGCGTCCGGCTGGAGGACATCGAGGTGATCTTCATCTCCCACTTCCACGGCGATCACTTCGTCGGCCTGCCGTTCTTGCTTCTGGAGTACGTTTACATCACGCCACGCACGAAGGATCTCTACATCGTGGGCCCCCCCGGCTGCGAGGCGTGGCTGGAGGACTTCGCCGGCCGCGTCTACCCGAACATCATCAAGCCGGCCGGGTACGAGCGCATCTACATCGAGGCCAGGCCCGGCGAGCAGCAACGGGCCGGACCTCTGAGGTTCACTTCGCTGCCGATGAACCACGTCAAGAAAGACGGCATGCTGGCCTTAGGCTACCGAGTGCAAATCGGCGACAAGACGATCGCCTACACCGGCGACACCATGTACTGCGAAGAGGCGGTGGAGCTCGGTGATGGCGCCGATGTCTACGTCGTCGACTGCACGTACTCGGAGGGCTGCGGGCCGGAGCACATGGGGCTGGACGACATCAAGATCGTACGCGAGCGCGTCTCGCCGGAGACCACGCTCGTCCTCACACACCTGGACGGGCGTCCGCACGTCAACGGCCTTGTCAACACGCTCGTCGCCGACGACCTGAAGACGTTCACGTTCTAGCAGCGTGAGAGATACCGAGCGAGCGTCTCTCGCCATCCTGGAGGCGACCCCGGCCGTCCTCCGCGAGCTGGTGGCTGGCCTGCCGGGTGAGATCGTCGCCGCCAACCTGGACCGCGACTGGTCAATCAAGAGGATCGTTGCGCACATGGCCGATGTTGACGACGCCGCCTTCGCGTCACGACTGCGCAGGATCGTCGAGGAGGACGCGCCGCAGTTGCCTTCGATCGATCCCCTGGCCCGCCTCGACGCGATGGACTGGCCGTCGTACTCCGTCGGCTCACTCCTCGATTCACTGAGAGACGGGCGCGCCACCTCAACCGGCTGGCTGCGCGGACTGCCGGACGAGGCGTTGCAACGCCGCGGCCGTCACGACGCGGCGGGCGAGCTGACGGCCTCCAACCTGCTGCACTACTGGGCATACCACGATCTCGCGCACCTGCGCGGCATCCAGCGGATGGTGCAGTCCGTCCTCATTCACGAAACCGCCGGCATCAGCGAAACCATGGACGTCTGACTTGACCCCTGACCGCTGACCCGCGACCCTTGACCCATGGACCGCGCAGAAGTCGCCGTTCTCGGCGCAGGCAACATGGGCACCGCCCTCGCGCAGGTGGTAGGCACAAACGGCCACCACGTGCGTCTCTGGAGCATCGAGCACGATGTCCTGGAGGACGTCCGGGACAACCACCACAACACCAGGTACCTGGACGGCGTCCGCCTCAACGAGAACATCGAGGCGGTGTGGGACATCGCCCACGCGGTGAGCCACGCGCGGCTCGTCATCGTCAGCGTGCCATCACAGGTGGTGCGCAGGCTGGCGCAGGACATAGGCCAGCTCGTCCAGCCCGGCCAGCTCGTCCTCAACGTGGCCAAGGGACTGGAGGCCGACACCTACAAGCGCATGAGCGAAATCCTCTCGCAGGAGCTGGCGGACGGCTGCGCGCCCTACATCGGCAGCATGGGCGGGCCGGCGATCGCCATCGAGATGGCGAAGGGCCAGCCGCTAGCCGTGATCATCGCCGTGCCCGACGCGAAGAGCCTCGCGGCCTGCCAGGCGCTCCTCCAGAACAACCACCTGAAAGTCGCGACGACGCAGGATGTCACCGGGCTGGAGCTCTGCGCCACCCTAAAGAACATCTACGCCATCGCGCTGGGGATGGCGGACGGCATCGGCCACGGCACGAACATGAAGGCCTTCCTTGCCAGCGTCGCCCTCGACGAAATGGCCGCGATCACCAAGACGCTGGGCGGCCAGCAAGCGACTGTCTACGGCCTGGCCGGCATCGGCGACCTGCTCACCACCGGCTTCAGCGAGCACAGCCGCAACCGCACCCTGGGCGAGAAGCTGGGCGGGGACACGGACTGGCAGCTTTTCCTGCGCACCAACACCGTCGAGGGCGTCACCGCCTGCCGCGCCATCAGTGAGCTGGTGAAAAACGAGGCGCAGCACTTCCCCCTGCTGGCCACCATCCACGCCGTCCTCTTCGAGGAGGAGCCGGCGCCCGCTGCCTTGCGCCGCTTCCAGGAAGATTTCTCCTACGGCAGCTGAGCAGACTCTGTAAACAATCGTTCGCTCTTGCGCCAACATGCTGGACAGACCACGCGGCTCCTTCGCATAATCGCCCCACAGATCGCCCTCGGAGGTCCCCGCCATGAACAGAACGCTCCGCCGCCTGCAGGGCCGCGCCACGCTGACCGGCTTCCTCACCGCCGGCAAGATCGCCGGCAGCCTCGTGCCCGGCCACAAACAGTCGGTCAACCGGGACGTCGTCGTCGAGACGTGGAAAGCAGTCTCGGACGGTGCGCACAACTCCAACACGGACCTCACGTACTGGAACGGCGCCTTCTACCTCTGCCACCAGGCCTCACCGTTCCACCTCGGCACCAGCCGCAGCCGCATGCGGCTCTGGCGCTCCCTGGACGCCCACAACTGGACGCTGGTCCGCGAGTTCCGGCCCGAGCAATGGGAGTACCGCGATCCCACGTTCGGCCAGATCGGCGACCGGCTGTTCATCTACTTCCTGCCCAACCGCGACCGCAACCCGGAACCCTTCACCACGGCCTTCACCTGGACGATGGACGGCGACGACTGGAAGCCGGTGCAGGACGTGGCCAACGAAGGCTGGCTCTTCTGGCGCCCGAAGACGCTGGACAACAAGACCTGGTACGTCACCGCCTACTGGCACGAGCACGGCCGTTCCCAGCTACTCAAGTCCAACGACGGCATCAACTGGGAGACGGTCTCCTACATCTGGGAAGGCGAACGCAACGACGAGACGGACTTCGAGTTCATGGCCGATGGGCGCATCATCTCCACCGCCCGCCTGGAGGGGGAAGGCACCTGGCGCGGGGACGCCAACGGCTCAACCCTCATCTCCGTCGCCGAGCCACCCTATACCTCCTGGACGCACACCAAGAGCCACGTCACCCGCCTGGACGGGCCCTGCCTCTTCCCCTACAACGGCCGCGTCTACGCCGTCGGCCGCTACCAGGCCAGCTTCTTCCCACGCTACGTGGAGCAGGGCGGCCTCTTCTCCAAGAAGCGTACCTCCCTCTTTCACCTGGAGCCGGAGAGGCTGACCCACCTCACTGACCTGCCCAGCGCCGGCGACACCTCCTACGCCGGCGTCGCCATCCGCGGCGACGATATGTACGTCTCTTACTACACCAGTTCGCCGAAGCGCGATCCGGTCTGGGTCAACGGCATGTTCGCCCCATCAGACATCCGCATGGCCCGCGTGAACCTGCCGGCCATGGAACGGCTCGCGCTCGCCACGCGATGAACCGTGCCCTCCCGGAAGAGACGCTGGCGGCGCTGCGCCGCTTCAGCACGCCCACCGTCTGCAACGCCATCGAGACGTTCGACGTGCGCCCGCGGACGGAGGGGTTTATGGACCGCACCATCGCCTGCCGCTTCCCGGACCTCGGGCCGATGGTGGGATACGCGGTCACCGCGAAGATCCGCGCCAGCTCCCCGGCGAAGGACGACGTCCACCACACCCGTATCTGGGCCGAGTTCGCGAAGACGCCGAAGCCGTGGGTGATCGTGATCGAGGACATGGACTGGCCAGACCCCACCGGCTCCTACTGGGGCGAGGTCAACGCCAGCACGTATTCGGCGCTGGGCGCGATCGGTGTCGTCACCAACGGCGGCGTCCGTGATCTCGCGGAGGTGCGCCCGATCGGCTTCCATTTCTTCTCGTCCTGCTTGCTCGTATCGCACGCCTACGTCCACGTCGTCGAAGTGGGGACGCCGGTCACTGTCGGCGGCCTGACCGTGCATCCCGGCGACCTGCTGCACGGCGATGAGCACGGCGTCACCAGCGTGCCAGTGGACATTGCGGAGCGGCTGCCGGACGCCTGCCGCGCCATTGAAGCCGCAGAGCGCAAGCTGATCGGCTACGCACAGTCTGGCAACGTTGACGTCGAAAAGCTGGCGCGCCTGTACGGCGAAGTGGACTAAACGCCGGCTTCGTTCAGCGCTTCGTCCAGCGTGTGCCAGGCCAGGGTCGCGCACTTGATGCGGACCGGGAACTGGCGGACGCCGGAGAGCGCCTCCAGGTCGCCCAGCTCTTCCGCGGCCTCGTCATCGCCGCGCATCATCGCCGTGAAGGCGTCGATCAGGCGGCGTGCCTGCGCCACCGGCTTGCCTTCCACCGCCTCCGTCATCATCGAGGCCGACGACTGGCTGATCGAGCAGCCGCTTCCGGTGTAGGCGATCCCGGCCAGCCGGTTGCCGTCCACCTTCACCTCCACCGTCACTTCGTCTCCGCAGAGGGGGTTCAGACCCTCGTGGGTGGCGCTCGGCGAATCAAGGTGGCCGCGGTGCCGAGGATGGCGGTAGTGGTCCAGGATGATGTCGCGGTAGAGGTCGTCAAGCTCGGCCTCCTGGCGGCGGAATTCTTCCTGGGTCACGGCTCGCCCTTCGTCATCGCTCGGCGAAGTAGGAGCGGGCCGCCTTCACGGCGTCCACCAGCGCGTCGACTTCCCCAGGCGTGTTGTAGACGTAGAAGCTCGCCCGCGCCGAGCCCGACACGCCCAGGCAGCGCCAGAGCGGCTGCGTGCAGTGGTGACCGGAACGAATAGCGACGCCGTACTGGTCGAGCACCGTACCGATGTCGTGCGGGTGCAGGTCCGGGAAGTTGAACGACACCACGCCGCCCCGCTGGTCGATGTCCGTTGGGCCGTACAGGGTTATGTCAGGTATCGCGGCCATGCGGTCGAGCGCGTAGGCCGTCAGCTCGGCCTCGTGCGCGCGGACGTTCTCCATGCCCAGCGCCTCGAGGTAATCGATCGCCGCCCCGAAGGCGATGACGTCCGCGATGTTGGGCGTCCCGGCCTCGAACTTCCACGGCAGGTCGTTCCAGGTCGCGCCTTCGAACGTTACCTTGCGGATCATCTCGCCACCGCCGAGGAACGGCTCCATCTCTTCCAGCAGCTCCTTGCGGCCGTAGAGCACGCCGACGCCCGTCGGCCCCAGCATCTTGTGCGACGAGAAGGCGTAGAAATCCGCGCCGATGGCGTGCACGTCCACCGGCAGGTGCGGAGCGCCCTGCGCGCCGTCAATCAGCAGCATCACGCCGTGGCGCCGCGCCTCCGCCGCGATGCGTTCCACCGGGTTGATCGTGCCGAGCGAGTTCGAGACGTGGGGCAGCGCCATCATCTTCGTCCGCGCGTCGAACAGGTTCTCGAAGCCGTTCAACTCCAGCGTGCCATCCGCCGCCACGGGGACATAGCGAACCGTCGCGCCCTTCTCCCTGGCCAGCAGCTGCCAGGGGATCAGGTTGGAGTGGTGTTCCATCTGCGTGAGCAGGATCTCGTCGCCCTCGCGGATGTTCGCCCGGCCCCAGCTGTAGGCGACAAGGTTGATCGACTCGGTTGTGTTGCGCGTGAAGATCACGCTCTCCGTGGTCGGCGCGTTGATGAAGCGGCGCACCTTCTCGCGCGCCTCCTCATACTCCGCAGTCGCCTCCTCGCCCAGCGTGTGCACCGCGCGGTGGATGTTCGCGTTGGTCGTCTCGTAGTAGCGGACCAGCGCGTCGATCACCTGGCGCGGCTTCTGGGAGGTCGCGGCGTTGTCCAGGTAGACCAGCGGCTTCCCGTGCACCTGACGCTGCAGGATCGGGAAGTCCCTGCGGATCTGGGCGACGTCCAGGGTCATGCAGCCGCCTCCTCTCGCCGGAAGCGGGGCAGCGCCGCCAGCGCCTGTTCCTCCAGCCATTCGCGCAACGGGTCGAGGCTCACCGTCTCGATAATCTCGGCCGCGAAACCGCGCACCAGGAGCCGCATCGCCGTTTCTTCGTCCAGGCCGCGGCTGCGCATGTAGAAAAGCGCCTCGTCCGCAATAGCGCCCGCGGTCGCGCCGTGCCCGGCCTTCACGTCATCCGCGTAGATTTCGAGCGCCGGCTTGCTGTCGATCTCCGCCTCATGGGAGAGCAACAGGTTCTTGTCCTGCTGGTGGGCGTCCGTCTTGTCCGCGCCCTTGCGCACGAACACGGTGCCGCCGAAGACGGCCCGTGACCGGTCGTCCAGGATGCCCTTGTAGTACAGGCGGCTCGTCGTGTGCGGCGCCGCGTGGTCAATGTTGATCACGTTATCGATGTGCTGATCGCCGGACGTGACGTACAGCCCGTTGATCGTCGCCGTGGCGCCCGGCTCGGCCAGCTCATCGTCCAGGTCGACGCGGGCCAGCCCGCCTCCCGCCGCGTAGGCCACCGACTCGTACGTCGAATCGCCGTCCTGGCGCACGCGGACGCGCCCAACATGGTACGCGCGCTGGTTCTCCAGCAGCAGGCGGTGATAACGCACTGTGGCGCCGTCTTCCACGACGATTTCGGTGACCGCGTCGGTGAAGTGGTTCGCCTCACCAAGGCTGAGGTAGGTCTCGACAACCGAGACCTCGCTCAACGGCCCGGCGACGACCAGAGTGCGCGGGTACGTCACCGCCTGTCGCGCGCGCTCCGTGGTCACGTAGACGATGTGCACAGCGGGACCGCCCTCGGTGGCGTGAACGAGTGCGCCGTCGCGGAAGAGCGCCGTGTTCAGCGCGGTGAAGGCGTCCGCGCCCGGCAGCGCATGACCGCAAAGGTATTCCCGAACGATGTCCGGCTGCCGGACGATCGCCTCGCTGAGGGGCGAGACGGCGGCGCCGGTCTCCTGAAGCCGCGAATGCTGCCCGGCATAGCGCCCGTCCACGAATACGATCCGCGACATCCCCTTATCGAAGGGAATTCGCGCATCGAGCAGCTGTTGTGCGACCTTCGCGGCCGATTCGGGGTGCTCGAACGTGGCCGCGGCGATGGGGCGGATGTCGGTGTACTTCCAGGCCTCGTTGCCCTTCCGCGCCGTCGGGAAGCCGAGCGTGTTGAAGGCGTCGATGCCGCTCTGGCGGAGCTCGCCGAGCCAGGCCGGCTCTCCTTTGAGCTGTCCCAGCAGCGCCGCGAAGTCGGCGTTGTAGCGCTCGTCTCTGGCGATCGTCTGCGTCATGCCCGCGCTCTAGCTCGTCTGCGCGCCGACGGTCTCTTCCCGCAGCCAGTCATACCCGCGCGACTCCAGCTCCAACGCCAGCTCGCGCCCGCCTGAGCGGACGATGCGCCCGGCGATGAGGACGTGCACAAAGTCCGGCGTGATGTAGTTCAAGATGCGCTGGTAGTGCGTGACCAGGACGATGGCCCTGTCCGGCGCCCGGAACCTGTTCACTCCCTCCGACACCACCTTCAGCGCGTCGATGTCGAGGCCGGAGTCAGTCTCATCCATCAGCGCCAGCCTCGGCTCCAGCACTGAGAGCTGCAGGACTTCGTTGCGCTTCTTCTCGCCGCCGGAGAAGCCCTCGTTCACGTTGCGCTTGAGCATATCGGCGTCGAAACCCAGCTCCTTCGCCTTCGCCTCCAGGAGCTTGTTAAACGCGCGGATCGCCAGCTTCTCCTCTCCCCGCGATTCGCGGATCGAGTCCACAGCCGTGCGCAGGAACTCCCGGTTGCGGATGCCGGGCAGCTCGATGGGGTACTGCAGCGCCAGGAAGATGCCGGCGCGCGCCCGCTGGTCCGGCGTCATGTCCAGGACGTTCCGTCCGTCGAAGAGCACCTCACCGGCGGTGACGGTGTAACCGGGCCGCCCGGCGATGACGTTGGCCAGTGTGCTCTTACCGGAGCCGTTCGGGCCCATGATAGCGTGCACTTCCCCCGGGTTCACCTTGAGGCCCAGCCCCTTCAGGATCTCGTTGTCGTCGACGGAGACGTGGAGGCCGCGCACTTCCAGGAGCGCCGGCTTCGTGCCGTTCTTCGAAGCCTTCGCCACTAGCCGACCGTCCCTTCCAGGCTGACCTTCAGCAGTTGGCTGGCCTCCATCGCGAATTCAAACGGCAGCTCAGCGAAGACGCCCTTGCAGAAGCCGTTGATAATCATGTACTGCGCGTCCTCTTCCGGGATGCCGCGCGCCATCAGGTAGAACAGCTGGTCCTCACTGACGCGGGACGTCGTCGCCTCGTGCTCCATGTGCGCCGTCGGGTTGCGTACCTCGATGTACGGCGTGGTGTGCGCCCCGCACCTGGAGCCGATCAGCAGCGAGTCGCAGCGGGTAAAGTTCCGCGCGTTCTCGGCGCCCGGCATGATGCGGACGAGGCCGCGGTACGTGCCCTGGCCCTCGCCGGCGGAGATGCCCTTGGCGATGATCGTGCTCTTCGTGTTCTTGCCGATGTGGATCATCTTCGTGCCGGTGTCGGCCTGCTGGCGATTGTTGACCAGCGCCACGGAGTAGAACTCGCCGACGGAGTTGTCGCCCTGCAAGATGCAGCTGGGGTACTTCCAGGTGATGGCGGAGCCCGTCTCCACCTGCGTCCAGCTGATCTTGGAGTTGCGGCCCGCGCACTTACCGCGCTTGGTGACGAAGTTGTAGACGCCGCCCTTGCCTTCCTTGTCGCCCGGGTACCAGTTCTGCAGCGTCGAGTACTTGATCTCAGCGTCGTCCAGCGCGATCAGCTCAACGACGGCGGCGTGCAGCTGGGTGGTCTTGCGCATCGGCGCCGTGCAGCCTTCCAGGTAGCTCACGTAGGCGCCCTTGTCGGCGATGATCAGCGTCCGCTCGAACTGGCCCGTCTCCTCCGCGTTGATGCGGAAGTACGTCATCAGCTCGATCGGGCAGCGCACCCCCGGCGGCACGTAGCAGAACGTCCCGTCCGAGAAGACGGCCGAGTTGAGCGTGGCGAAGAAGTTGTCGGTATAGGGGACCACGGTGCCCAGGTACTTGCGCACCAGGTCCGGGTGCTTGCGGATCGCCTCGCTGATAGGGCAGAAGATAACACCGGCCTCTTCCAGCTGCTTCTCGAACGTCGTGGCCACGGAAACGCTGTCGAAGATGGCGTCGACGGCCACGCCCGTCAGCTTCTTCTGCTCCGCCAGCGGGATGCCCAGCTTGTTGAAGGCGGCGATGATCTCCGGATCGACCTCCTCCAGCGACTTCGGCGGGCCGTCCTTCGGCTTTGGCGCGGCGTAGTAGTAGGCGTCCTGGTAGTCGATGTGCGGGAAGCTGACCTTCGCCCACTTCGGCTCCTCTTCGTGGAGGGTCAGCCAGTGCTTGTAAGCCCGCAGGCGCCACTTCGTCATCCACTCCGGCTCGTCCTTCTTGCTGGAGATCAGGCGGACGATGTCTTCGTTCAGCCCCTTCGGCGCCCTCTCCTCTTCGATGTCCGTGACGAAACCCCACTTGTACTCGGACTCCACCTCGGACGTGCGGGAGATGACTTTGGGTTCTCGCTTGGCGACCATGGCTAGCTTTCGTACCTATGCGGGAGGATAAAGGAATAATTGACTGTTTTAATCTACCTCAATTCTAGCACGCGACCATCCGCCGTTCAACGATGCAGGTACACATTGGACGCGGTTTCTGGCCGCTGATATACTCTCCCGCACCAAATGCGCCAAATTCACGGAGGCATAGCTTGTCCGCGCCCCGGCTAACCGTTTCCGCCTTAGCCTTCCTGGCGATCGTAACGCTGATCGGCCTATCGCCGCTTGGGCGCGAAAGGCCCGCGGATGCAGAATTCATCATCAAGCCTCCGCCGCCGTTCTTCGCTGTTCAAGTAGTCGTGAACACGACAGTGGATGAGAGCACTGCCCCGAACGGGCAGTGCTCCCTCCGCGAAGCGATCATGACCGTGAATTCCGGCACGGATACCGGTGGGTGTACGTATTCGCGGGGTCAGCTCGGCGACTTCGTCATCAAGTTCAACGTCGGCGGCCCTAATCCCACGATAGCCACAAACTCGGTCCTGCCCGCAATAACCAAGAGAGTGCTTATAGACGGCAACACAGGAGGCGCCACGCGCGTTGTGCTTAACGGCACGAACACTCCGTCCCCCATCGACGGTCTCGTGTTCTCCGGCAACTCGGGAGGAAGCGCCGTCCATGCCCTCGTCCTCCAGAACTTTCTCGGAGCCATTCGGGTCGGGGTCCCAGACGTGAGCATCACTGGCAACTACATCGGGACCAGCGCCGACGGCACTACTTCCTCATTTACCAACAATGAATTTGGCATCCATGCATTTGGCTCCGGAAACGGCGTTCTAATAGGCGGGACGAATGGCGTCACACCCTCTGGGCCGTGCACAGGAGACTGCAACCTGATCTCCGGCAGTTCAGAATATGGCGTCGTTTTCACAACATCGAATGTGAGTATTCGCGGCAACTTCATCGGCACGAACGCCGCCGGCACTGCGGCCCTGGGAAACCAGGTCGGCATCTACGATGCAGGCAGCGGCGCCGTCATCGGCGGCTCAGCGCCGGGTGCTGGGAACCTCATCTCCGGCAACTCCGACTACGGTATCCGGGACTTCAGCGACAGTTCGCCCAGCATCTCCGGCAACAAGATCGGCACCAACG
Source organism: Dehalococcoidia bacterium (assembly GCA_035542855.1). Lineage (GTDB taxonomy): Bacteria > Chloroflexota > Dehalococcoidia > SM23-28-2 > RBG-16-64-32 > DATKKM01. The sequence goes on along the minus strand of DATKKM010000088.1, from coordinate 11,633 downwards.
CTGCGGAGTCAGCGGCTATCGCCAACGACTATGGCGTAGTTCTCGATATAGACGGCGCGGACCTCGGCGTGGTGGGCGGTGCGCCCAATGTGATCTCCGGCAACACGCAGTCCGGCGTGTCGGTGTTTGCAAACGCCAACACAATCGTGAACAACCTCATCGGCACCACGGAAGACGGCGCAGCAATCGGCAACGGAGAGTTCGGCATCAACGTGGGTGAGCAACTCCTGACCGACATAGGTCTCGGAGCCAGCGGTGGGAACACCATTGCATTCAACGGTTCTTCCGGCGTCATCGTGGGTATGTCCGCCAGCTCAATCAGCATCCGCGGGAACTCTATCTTTTCGAATGAATTCAAGGGCATCGAGATTATTGCTGGCGGGAATAACTCCCTGCATCCGCCGGAGATCACGTCAGCGGCTGCCAACAGCGTCACGGGCACCGCCACGCTGCCGTCGCCGAAGCGCCCTTGCCCCAACTGCACCATCGAGGTCTTCTCAGACAATGAAGACGAAGGCCGCATCTACGAGGGATTCACCACCACTAACGCAAGCGGCAACTGGACCTTCAACGGCCCTCTCCACGGTCCAAACATCACCGCCACCACCAGCAATGTCGGCGGCGACACGTCAGAGTTCTCCCTCCCGTTCACACTGCCGGCCACGCCCACACCTAGCGCCTCACCAACAGCCACGCCCTCGCCAACGCCTTCGTTCACGCCCACGCCAACCCCGACCCGCTCGCCAACCCCAACACCGACTTTCACCGCCACTGTCGCGCCCGCCACGACAACGCCGCAGAACCCCACCCAGGGCGACGTGGACTGCGACGGCGACGTGGACCTGGACGACGCCGACGGGCTGCTGGAGTTCGCAGCCGGGATCTTCGACGGGGAGCAGAGCGGCTGCCTGGACTTCGGCGACACAGAGGCCAATTCAGGCTTCCCCTGGGGCGACGTCAACTGCGATGGCTTCGTCAACGCCATAGATGCGCTGTTCATCGTCGCCTTCAAGGAGGGCATCGCCCTGCCCCAGGCGGCGGGCAACTGCTTCCCGCTCGGCCAGACAATGACGTAAGCTCGCGGCGATGGTCGCACCCTGGTTCGAATCGGCGCGCTTCGGTCTGTTCGTCCACTGGGGGCACAGCAGCCAGCGCGGCTGCGAGCTCTCCTGGCCCATGGTCGGCGGCAACTTCGCGCTGCCCCACTGCCAGGACATCACCGTCGCAGACTACCAGTCGACCGCCGCCACCTTCGACCCGCAGGCCTTCGACCCGGCCGCCTGGGCGCGCCTGGCCCGAGATTGCGGCGCAGAATACGCCGTTTTCACGGCCAAGCACCACGACGGCTACGCGATGTTCCACACCGCGCTCTCCGGCTTTTCGGTTGAGCATTCGCCGTTCAAGCGCGACATCGTCCGCGAGTGGATCGAGGCGTTCCGCGCGGAGGGCCTGCGCGTCGGCCTCTACTTCTCGCTGATCGACTGGCACCACTCTGACTACCCCGCCTTCACTGACGAGTATCGCCCGTACAACTTCCTGCGCCTGCCCAGGCCGGCGCCGGAGCAGTGGGCGCGCTATACCGAGTTCATGTTCGGGCAGGTGCGGGAGCTGCTGACGAACTACGGCCGCATCGACCTCATCTGGTTCGATGGGCAGTGGGAGCACACCCCGGACGAGTGGCGCGCCGGAGAGCTGGCAGCGATGATCCGCGAGCTGCAGCCGGAGATCGTGATCAACGACCGGCTGCCCGGCGGCGACTATGACACGCCGGAGCAGTTCGTCCCCGCCTCACCGCCGGCCCGGCCGTGGGAGGTCTGCCTGACGATGAACGAGAGCTGGGGCTACAACCCGCACGACACCGAGTACAAGTCGGAGCGGCAGCTCGTGCATACGCTGTGCGAGATCGCGGGCAAGGGCGGACGCCTGCTTCTGAACCTTGGCCCGAAGGGCGACGGCACGCTCCCAGAAGAGCAGCTGTCGCGGCTGCGCACTGTCGGCGCGTGGGTGTCCCGTCACGGCGAAGCCATCGCCGGAACGCACCCTGGCCTGGAGCCGTGGCAGTTCTACGGCCCGGCCACCCGCAAGGCCCAGACGATCTACCTGCACCTCTTGATGCGGCCGTACGACTCGATCAACGTGCGCGGTGTGCCGATCAAGCGCGTGCGGGCCGTCCGCGCGCTGGGAAGCGGCCGGGAGCTCTCGTTCACGTCACGCTGCTCGCTCATCGACAAGCTGCTGAACTCCGACCCCTCCGGCGAGCTGACGATACAGGTGCCGGACAGCAGTCTCGATCCGCTGGCGACGGTCATCGCCGTCGAGATCACGCCGCACCCCTGAGGCGCCTACTGGTCGCCGGCGCAGGCCAGGTCGATGTTGACGCCGTGCGTCGCGGCCGTCGTCTGCAGGTTCGCGCAGGCGGTGTCGCCGGCGTCCAGCAGCGGCTGCTTGTCGGCGTCGAAGCTGGTGAGCAGGTCCTGCAGCTGCTGTTCAGTGGTGACGCCGGCCAGGTCGGATTGCAGTTGCGCGGCGAGTTCCTTAGACGAAGTGGCCGCCGTCACGAACGCGTCGTGGTCACCCTTGAGCTCCGGCGGGACCGTGAGCGCATTCATCGAAGCGATCGCCGTGTCGAAGATCGCCTCCGTCGACGTGAGGAACGCGTCGAACGCAGCCTTCTCCGTGTCCAGGTCCTGGGTGTCGCCGAGGTCCGAGTCGAGCTTGTCGTTGGCGGCCAGGCTGTCGTCGGAGGCCTTCTGGAAGATCGCGTCTAGCTGCGTGAAGTACGGCTGAAGGGCGGGATCGGGCGTCGGCGTAGGGCCGTCGTCGCCCCCGCAAGCCACTCCCAGCACCGCCACCACGGCCGCCGCGAGCACTAGGAGCGCCGCGGGGCTTCGCCTGCAAACCTGACCCATCACGATCAAGTTTAGCATCACCACTCAGAGCATCACGGGGCGCCGCTCGCGGAAGCGGTAGAGCTGCGCCGGCCGGTGCCGCCCCTCGCCGCCCTTGCGCCCCGTCGCCTCCAGTATGCCGAGCGAGAGGATGCGCTTGCGGAAGTTCCGCTTGTCCAGCGGCCTCGAGAGGATCGCCTCGTAAGTCTGCTGCAACTGCGAGAGCGAGAACTCCTCCGGCAGCAGCGAGTACGTCACGTTGGAGTACGCCAGCTTGTTGCGCAGCCGCCCCAGCGCGTAGCCGATGACCTCGTCGTTGCGGAAGGCCAGTTGCGGCAGCTCGCCGGTGTCGTTCCAGGCGGGCTGCCACTCGTCGCGGCGCGCCAGGCGGGCGCTGCCATGCGCCACCAGCGCCCAGTAAGCCACGGCGACCGAACCCGCGTCATCCAGGTTGGAGAACGTGTACAGCTGCTCCAGGAAGACGTCCTTGACACCGGTCTCGATCTCCAGGCGGCGCGTCGCGGCATCCAGCAGCGATTCGCCTTCGTTCAAACGGCCGCCGGGCAGCGACCACTGGTCCTTGTGCGGCTCCGCGCTCCGCCTGATCAGCAGCACCTGCAGCCGGCCCGCCTCCACGGTGAAGATGACCACGATCACCGCGACAAGCCGCCCGGCCGGCGGCGCGAGGCGCAAGAGCGCGCTCTTCGGGACTCTGGCCATGTCAGGCGGGGACGGCCGACGCCAGCCGGCCCTGCAGCGACCAGGCAGTCGCCTTCTCGATCCGCACGTCCACCAGGTCGCCGATTGCGGGCGGCTCCGGCGCCTGGAAGTGCACGAGCTTGTTCGCGCGGTTGCGGCCCGTGAACGTCCCTGACTCCTGGCCCTCCACCAGCACTTCCTGCGTCGTGCCGGCCAGCGGCGCGTTGATCTCGCGCGAGATGCGCTCCTGCAACTCCTCCACGGCGTGCAGGCGGCGCATCTTCTCCTCCTGCGGCACGTCGTCCTCAATGTGGCGCCAGGCGATCGTCCCCGGCCGCGGCGAGTAAGCGGCGACGTGCACCTTGTCGAAGCGCACGCTCTCCAGCACAGCCAGCGTATTCAGGAACTGCGCCTCCGTCTCCCCGCAGAAGCCGACGATGACGTCCGTGCTCAGCGCAGCGCCAGGCACGTTGCGGCGGATCCGCGACACGCAATCCAGGTAATCCTCGATCGTATAGCCGCGCCGCATGCGGGCCAGCACCTCGTTATCGCCGGCCTGCACCGGGATGTTGAAGTGCTCGCAGACCTTCGGCGACTCGGCGACGGAGCGGATGATGCGGTCGGTCATGTCGCGCGGGTAGGACGTGAGGAAGCGGATGCGCGCCAGCTCGCGAATCTCGCTCAGCGATTCGAAGAGGTCGGCGAGGTCGGGCTTACGACGCTCCGGTTCGATCGGCGGCAGGTCCTTGCCGTACGCCTCCACCGTTTGGCCCAGCAGCGTCACCTCGCGCACCCCACGCGCCGTCAGAGAGCGCACCTCGCGGACGATGTCATCGACAGGGCGGGACTTCTCCCGTCCCCGGCGGTAGGGGACGATGCAGTACGTGCAGAACTTGTTGCAGCCGTGGATCACCGGCACGAACGCCGCCGGGCCCTTCGGCTCCGGGAACGTCTCCGGCCAGAACTCACCTCCAAGCTCCCCCTCCGGCAGCACCTGCCGCACGATCACCTCGAAGTTCTGCGGCCGCGCCCAGACATCGACGAACGGGAATCGCTGGCGCAGGTCCTCCGTGCGCGGGCCGACCATGCAGCCCATCACCGCGATCTGCATCCCGCCGCGCTCCTCCTTCAGCCTGCGCAGCCGCGACATGTAGCCGATCGCCCGGTCCTCCGCCTTCTGGCGAATGACGCACGTGTTCACGACCGCCAGGTCGGCGTCGTCCGCCTTCTCGGCGGGCTGCCAGCCCAGCTTTTCGAGGCCGGCCGCCAGCTTCTCGGAATCGGCCTCGTTCATCTGGCAGCCTTCCGTCCAGATGTGATAGCGCATACGGCGATTCTAGCACCCCGCCTCGCTGTAACCTGAACCGCCGAACCTGTACCCTAGAAGCGTGACGGCCAAGCACGTCCCCGAAGGCACCACCGACAAGCGCGCGATCCTCGGCCACCCCAGCCAGATCTGGACCCCCGGCCTCGAGCGGCGCCTCGATCTCCTCCGGCGATACGCCGGCCTGGAGGACAAACGTATCCTGGATATCGGCTGCGGCGTCGGCGCCTTCGTTCGACGCCTGCGCGAGTTCTCCGGCAAGGTCTACGGCACCGACATCGACCGCGACAGCCTGGTCCGCGGCGCAGAGGCCGTCCCCAACCTCGCGCTCGCCGTCGCAGAGCAGATGCCGTTCCGGGACGGCGCCTTCGACGTCATCCTGCTCCATGAGGTGCTGGAGCACGTCGACAACGACCTCGAGACCCTGCGCGAGGCGCGACGTATGCTCGCCCCCGGCGGCAAGGTGGTGATCTTCTGCCCGAACCGCCTCTACCCGTTCGAGACGCACGGCATCTTCCTGGGCAAGAAGTACGTCTTCGGCAACATCCCTTTCGTGAACTACCTGCCGGACCCGGTGCGCAACCGGCTGGTGCCGCACGCGCGCACCTACAGCACCCGGCGGCTGCGCCGGGTGTACCGCAAGGCCGGTCTGAAGCCGCTGATACACTCCTACGTCTTCCCAGGCTTCGATCACGTTATGTCGAGGCGTAAGATCGTCGGGAAGGCGCTGCGCTGGGGCCTCTACCCGCTGGAACACACGGGGCTGAGAATCTTCGGGCTGTCTCACTTCGTTGTACTAGTTAGTGACGCGCCCCGTAAGCAGTAGAGGAACCTGATTGGAAAAGATATACCGCACCCGCCGTAAGCGGGACAGACAGACCCGCGCCAGGCGCGGCCAGATCTTCCGCTCCCGGCTCACGGCACTCCTCACTGTGCTCCTCTTCGGCACCGTGCTGGGCATCGTCGGCGTCGTCGTGGCGTCTTTCGCCGTCTACCGGAGCTACGCCCACGACCTGCAGGCCCCGCAGGACGCCATCACGTCCAAGTTCGTCGGCCCCAGCATCGCCTACGACCGCAACGGCCAGAAGCTGGGCGACTACATCGATCCGAACGCCGGCCTGCGCGACCCCGTGCCTATCAACGAGATCTCTTCCTATCTCATCGCCGCAACAGTCGCGACCGAGGACGCCAGCTTCTACACCAACCCCGGCGTCAACTTCAGCGGCCTGGCCCGCGCCGCCTGGGAGAACCTGACCCCGTTTGGCGGCGGCGGCTTTTTCGGCGGCTCGGGAGGCAGCTCGATCACCCAGCAACTGGTAAAGAACGTCTACTTCCCCTGCGTGGCCGCCGCCACTTGCCCGGAAAACACGGGCGACAAGGTCAACCGCAAGCTAAAGGAATCCGTGATCGCCGTCGAGCTCAAGCGGAAGTACAACGATGACCAGATCCTGGACTGGTACCTGAACCAGATCTACTACGGCCGCTTCTCTTACGGCATTGAAGCCGCGTCCGAGCAGTTCTTCGGGAAGAAGGCCAGTGAACTCGATCTCGCCGAGGCGTCTTACCTGGCGGGCCTCCCGCAGGCGCCCGGCACCTACAACCTCTACCCGGACCGGGCGGCGCTCCGCCAGCAAGAAGTGCTGGACCTGATGATCAAGCACCTGGACGACATCAACAAGATCCCCACGGACGGCGACGACACCAAGCCTTTGCTCCAGCTCACCGCGGACGACATCAACGCGGCGCGCACTGAGCCTCTGCAGCTGAAGGACGCTACCTTCTCCATCCAGGCGCCGCACTTCTTCCTCTATCTGCAAGACCAGGTGACCAAGATGTGCCAGGCCGGCCTCTTCCGCGCGCCCGGCGATATCCCCTGTGACCAGGTGGTGACCAGCGGCGGCCTTCGCATCACCAGCACGCTGGACCTCGGGCTCAACTCAGTCGGCCAGCAGATCATGGAAGACCAGCTCGCCGCCAACGAAGACCACACCAACGGCCACGATGCGTCCATCGTCGCCATCGATCCGAAGACAGGCGAGATCCTGGCCTACCTGGGCAGCCGCAACTTCTACTACGACGTCGATCCGGACAGCGAACTCGGCCGCCAGATCTCACCCCAGGTGGACATCGCGAGCTCGCTGCAGTCCCTGGGTTCGACGATGAAGATGTACACGTACCTCACGGCGTTCGAGCAAGGCTGGGTGCCATCCACGTACATCGAGGACGCGCCGCTCACGCTGGACGTCGGGGGCCAGCAGCGCCCCGTCAACAACTGGAACTTCAGCTACCTGGGCAACATCACCGTCCGCAAGGCCATGTCCGAATCGGTCAACACCGCCGCCGTGCGCGCCCTGCAGGCCGTCGGCGAAGACCAGATGCGCGCCATGGCCCACCGCATGGGCATAACCGACCTCCGCCAGGGCAACTGCGGACCCACCATCACCCTCGGCGCCTGCGAGGTGCAGCTCGTCGACCAGACGTTCGCCTTCTCCGTGCTGGCCAACAACGGCGTCATGAAGGGCCGCCCCACTTCCGAGGACCTGCCCACCGGCTACCGGGAGCTGGATCAGGTCTCTGTCCTGCAGATCACAGACGTGGACGGCAACGTCATCTACAAGTTCGATGCGCCGGAGCAGCGCCAGATCGTGGACCCGGCCTACGCCTACATGGTCACGGACGTCCTCTCCAACGACGGCATCACCTGGAGCCGCCTGACGATTGACCGGCCGGCGGCCACCAAGACCGGCACCAGCGAAGAGTTCCGCGATGCCGTGGTCATGGGCTACACGCCGGACCTCACCGTCGGCGTCTGGATGGGCAACGCGGACAACAGCAAGATGGCGGACGGCACCTTCTCCGCGCAGGGCGTCGGCCCGATGTGGCGGGAGTTCACCGAACAGGCCAGTGCCTACCTCAACCTCCCAGCGGACAAGTTCACGAAGCCGGATGACGCCGTCTACCTGAGCTGCGGCGGACGCCAGGAGGTGTTCAAGGCCAACACGCCTACGGTGAAGAACGGCGCCTGCCACGGCCCGTCCGCGCAGGGGACGGCCTCGCCCACGCCAAAGGGCCCCGTCTTCCCGACCCAGGCCTCTCAGACGCCCACGCCGGCCACAAGCGGCTCCCCGTCGCCCACCGCCACGACCAAGCCGCCGCAGGTCTACTACTACATCACCCGTGAAGGCGACACGATCGAAAGCGTGGCCGCGCTCTTCGATATCCTCCCGTCCGACCTGATGAAGGCGAACGGCCTGACGGAGGGCACAGAATTGACGCCGGGCACAGTGCTCGTCATCCCGGGAGGCGTGCACCCACTCTCCCCCACACCGACCGCCCCGCCTGAAGAAGGCGGGTAGTTCAGGCACCCGCCGCCTATTGGTAGCTGCGCTCCAGGCGTGCTAGCCTGAAAGCGAGACTACCTGCGGGAGCCACCCTTGGATCCACAAACGCCCGGCCGGTCTTTTTTGCGCCGGGCACGTCAACAAAACCTCAATAAAACCGACGTTGCCCCGGCCGAGGACGCCCCAACCGGACATCGGACCGGCCCTCGCCCGCGCAAGGAGTCCGAAGACCAGACCCGCCTTGTCGTCCCGCGCCAGCAACGAGACCGCGCAGCATCGCAGGTCGACGTCGAGCTGCGCGAGGTCCGCTGGGGCGCCACGACCCGCGGCGCTTACCTGCGCGTCGTGCCTTCGCGCCAGCGCCTGACGCAGACCGCGCCCGGCCATATCACCGCCACTATCGCCGGCAGCCGCCCTCCGGGGGTGCTCGAACGCATCCTGCAGGCGATCAAGGGCATCATCCTCGGTAGCCCCTTCTCCACCGCCCAGGCCATCCACGAGCGCCTGACGAAGGTGAAGGCGCTCGCCGTCTTCTCCTCGGACGCTCTCTCCTCCTCCGCCTACGCAACGGAAGAAATCCTCCTCGTGCTGGTGCTGGCGGGCTCCGGCACGCTGCACAACGCCATACCCATCGCCCTCGTGATCACCGCCCTGCTGGCGCTGGTCACGATCTCCTACCGGCAGACCATCAAGGCCTATCCCAGCGGCGGCGGCGCCTACATCGTCGCCCACGAGAATCTGGGCCGCCTGCCGGGCCTCATCGCTGCAGGCGCGCTGCTGGTGGACTACGTGCTGACCGTGGCGGTCAGTGTCGCCGCCGGTGTCGCCGCCGTGACGTCCGCCGCGCCGGACCTCCTGGATTTCCGGGTGATCATCGGTGTCGTGATCATCGCCCTCATCATGCTGGCGAACCTGCGCGGCGTGCGGGAATCGGGCAGCATCTTCGCCGCGCCGACCTATCTGTTCATCGGCATCATGACCGCTGCCATCATCGTCGGCTTGATCAAGATCGCGACGGGGAATGCGCCCGGCAGCATCCTCCACGAGGCGCCGCCCCGTGAGAGCGTGGCTGCCGCCCAGGGGTTGGGGCTTTTCCTCATCCTCAAGGCGTTCTCCTCCGGCTGCGCCGCCCTCACCGGCGTGGAGGCCATCTCCAACGGCGTCCCGGCGTTCAAGCCGCCGGAGAGCCGCAACGCCCGCACAACCCTGACCTCCATGGCGATCATCCTCGCCTTCCTCTTCCTCGGCATCACCTTCGTGACCAGCAGATACGGCTTCGTCGCCAGCGAGCACGAAACCATCGTTTCCCAGCTGGGCAAGGCCGTCTTCGGGAAAAACTTCATCTACTACTTCTACCAGGCCTGCACCGCCCTCATCCTCTGCCTCGCGGCCAACACCAGCTACGCGGACTTCCCGCGTCTCTCCGCCATCCTGGCCAAGGACAAGTTCATGCCGCGCCAGTTCAGCTTCCGCGGCGACCGACTGGCCTTCTCCAACGGCATCCTCTTGCTGTCCATCGCCGCGGTTGCCCTGATCGTCGCCTTCAACGGCCAGGTGTCCAACCTGATCCCGCTGTACGCCGTCGGCGTCTTCGTCTCGTTCACGCTATCGCAGGGGGGCATGGTGTTGCACTGGATTCGCCTGAAAGAACCCGGCTGGCGGACCAGCCTCGTCATCAACTTCGTCGGCATGCTTGGCACCGCCGTCGTCGCCTGCATCATCGCCGGAACCAAGTTCCTGGATGGCGCCTGGATATCGATCGCCGTGATGGCGCTCCTCATCGGCGTCTTCATGCTGATCCGCCGCCACTACGATTGGTACGAAGACGTGATCAGGCTGGACGAGGAGGAACCTGGCCCCAGCCTGCGCGCGGCGACGCCCGCCGATCCCAACGCCCGCCGGGACGTCGCCATCGTGCCTGTCGACGCGGTAACGCGTATATCGACCGGCGCCGTGGCGATGGCGCGTGAGCTCTCCGGCAGCGTCACCGCCGTCCACCTCTCCGACGACCGCGAAGACGCGGAGCACTTCCGCCAGCGATGGGAGCGCGTGATGCCGGACGTGCCCCTGCTCGTCATCGAATCACCGTACCGGGCCTTCGCCGCCCCAATGCTCGCCTACATCGAAAGCCTGGAGCGCAGCAACCCGGACCGGTTCATCACCGCAGTCCTGCCCGGGTTCAAGGCCCACCATTGGTGGGAGAGCCTCCTCCACAACCAGGCAGTGCGACGGCTCCGGCCATTCCTGGCCGCCTACCCTAACGTCCGCGTGCTCAACTTTGACTACGACGTCCCCCGCGAAAGCCGGACCAAGCCCCCCGCCCCGGCCTCAGCTTCCGCCTGACCCCAACGAAGCCAGCAGCCTGTCAAGATCCGCCTGCGACGTTAGTGCGCGCGCCTGCCGCAGAAACTCGCCGGGCGAGGCCGTATCCGCGAAGAGCTGCTGGACTTTCGGCCCGATCGGATCGATCGATCCGGAGCCAGTCGCATAGAAACCGTAGAACGCGAAGTACGCCTGGTTCAGCTTGCGGATGCGGTAACCCTTGGCCGCGAACTCATCCCGCTTCTCATCCATCAGCGTCTCAGCGTCGTCCACCTTGCCCTCCGCCAGCAGCGCCTCCACCTGGCGTCGCAGGTCCCGCATCGCCGTTATGAAGTCGAACGCTGGCTGAGTGGGCGCCGGCGAAGCGGTCGGTTCCGGCGAAGGCGTCGCCTGCGGTGATGGGCTCGGCGTTGCCTGCGGCTGCGTCACGTCACCGTACTTCGCAAAGTAGAGCTTGGCCAGCTCCTCCCCGGAAACTGTCGCCACCGTCTCGTTCAGCGTGCGCAGCTCTGAGTTCTGATAGTAGCGGCTGCCCAGCGGGTAGAACGCCAGGTAAGAATGCGTCCATTCGTGCGAGACGATCTCCACCAGGTGCTCGTAGCTGTCCAGGTTGCCCTCGACGCTGGGATACGTGGAGACGCCGCCCGTGTCGACCACCAGCGCGGAGGTGTTCGGCTCCTTCTCAGCGTCGCCTTCGATCGTTGTGATCTGGTCCGGCGAAATGCCCGGCGTCAGCAGGTAGTCGTGCGTCAGCTGGATCTTGTCCCGCGGCGAGGTCACCAGCACCCGCGGCGGCTGATCGAACTCGAAATCGACGGGCGGGAAGACGAGATCGAGGTCCGTGAACGGCGGCGGCCCCATCGTCAGGCCCTGCTCGTGCAGGACCTCCGTCACGCGGCCCTCGATGATGTCCTCGACTGTGTTCTCCATGGCGGCCCGCTCCCGCTCGTCCACCGCTAGCTGCGGCGAGTTCGGGTCGTCGCCCTCGATCTGCGACATCTCTGAGGTCAGCGAGAAGTACTGCCGCAGTACATCATCGTCGGAGCCGTTGTCATGGCC
>DATKKM010000087.1:0-22792 GCA_035542855.1 Dehalococcoidia bacterium | reverse complement strand
GTGCGGGACGCGGGCTCGCGCGGACGGGGAGTATTCGCCATGCGCGACTTCAAGCGCGGCGAGTTCATCTTTCGTCGACGTCATGCACGGGTCGTCACGCAGGAGGAGCTTTCCTCCCTCTCCGCCGACGAGATCATGCACATGTGCGAGTTAGACTGGGACCGCTACGCAATCCTGCTGCCACCCGGCTGCTATCTGAACCACTCGTGCGATCCGAATGCGATGCGCAGCGGCGTCAAGGTGTTCGCGTGGCGGGATATTCGCGCCGGCGATGAGATCGTGATCGATTACCGGCTGAACGCCACCGGCGGCGAACGCTGGGAGTGCGATTGCGGCAGCTCGAGTTGCCTGGGCTACGTGCACGGCGGCTTCTTTTCGATGAGCGATGAGCGCCAGCGGGACTACTTCCCGTATGCGCCACCGTTTATCCGCACCGAGTACCATCGCCGCGAGCGCGGGCTGCCGCCTCGCGTGCGGTAGTCGCTACCAGCTGCTCGGCAGGTCCTTCGCTTCCTTCTGCTCCTCGACGAACTGGTATGTCCCGTCGTCCAGGCGGATGATCGGCTTGCCGACGTCCGTGATCTGGCCGCGCTGGTCCAGCTCGCTCCGCAGCACGGCCAGCTCTTCCTCCGTGGGCGTCTGCAGCGTCTCGATCTCCTTCGCCATCTTCGGCTCGAACGACATCTGCTCGAGCACCATCTCGACGGTCACGAACGGTGATACGCCGGCCAGGCGCAGGTAGCGGTCCTCGTAGTCGAACACGGCCCACGGCGTGACGACACGGTACGGGCCGGTGCCCCTCGGCAGGCCGGCGCGCTCGCGGGCGCCCTCCGTGCCGTCGAGGAAGCCGGGCGAGGAGATGAAGTCGACGCGGGGGACGAACTTGCGCTTCTGCTGGTCGGTCATCAGGATCGTCTTCCAGCACATCGCGGCGATGGAGTCGGCGCCGCCGGGCCCGCCGAAGCGCCGGTGCTCGCCGTGGTAGTCGCCCAGCGCCGTCGAGTTGATGTTGCCGTAGGGATCGACCTGCAGCGTGTTGAGGATGCCGTAGTCCATGAGCCCGATCTGCGCCTGGAAGCCGACGCTGTTCATCGTGCCCCACTGCAGCGCCCGGTAGGACGCCCGCGAGCTGACCATCGTCATCAGCGGGTCGAGGGGGAGCATCGGCTCCGGGTTGATGACGCCGTCCTCGGTGACGTAGACGGCGGCTGGCGCGTACATGCGCTTGGCGAGCAAGATCGCGGCCATCGGCGAACCGCCGCCGGCCACCCAGTATGTCTTCTGGTCCTCCACCATCCTCGCGACGAGGCAGATCTGGTGCTCACGTTCGTTGAAGTAAGTTGCGGGTGTTCCGGTCATTGGTGCGCTCCGAGTCTCCACTTTACTGTATTAGTTCCGCCGTGGGGGCCGCCCGAACTGCGCGACAAGGAATCGCCCCTCGCCCGTCGCAATGGGAGAGGGGGAAGGTGAGGGGCATCATGCCCCGTACCCTTCCTTGATCGTCGCCCGAGACGTGATCTCCCGGATGCGCTGGTAGCCCATCACGCCGTCCTTCTCTTTCTCCCCGCGGTCTCTTCCAGTTTCGCGAGCCGGTGCCGCGTCAGGCCTTCGATGATCCACATGCGAAAGAGCGTCTGGTAGCCGATGCCCTTCTCGGCGGCCGCTTCCTTTCCGCGCTCGATCAGGCTTTCCGTCAGGCGCAGAGAGATCGATTTCTTGGGGCGGGCGTCGATCGGCCTCCAATCAGCCGGCTCCGACATCGCCATCAATTCTTCGAAGGAGAGGCTGTCCCAGTAGTCGCTTTCCTTCAGCCATTCCGCTTTGCTCTTCCCCATCTGAATCTATTTCCTCCCGAACATTCGACGCTCCGCTAGCGTCATGGCCCTTGCTGAAATTACCGTCGCGATCCGGCTGGACTGTGTGTACACCACCAAGATGTAGCTTCCCGAGTCTGTCCGCGTATAAAGCAGGTACTTGTCGCCAGCCTTTCGAACGCGCGAACCGCGGTAGAAGAAAGACTCCTCCACTTCGGGCCGCTCCAGTCCGTGCTTCCTATAGACCTTTGCCTCAATCCCGGGAGGCCAGCGGAAGCCCTGTATACGCGGAGGCATCACCCAGTGTATATACAACGCATATACGATGTCAACCTCACGCCCCGTACCCTTCCTTGATCGTCGCGCGGGAGGTGATCTCGCGGATGCGCTGGTAGCCGACGAGCTTGTCCATCATCTCCGTGTGGGAGGCGACGCCGTGCACGTACTTGTCCAGGTACTGCGGGATGAAGCCGCGCATCGTCGCCCCGACGACTTCGATCACGTGGCCCATGTCGCTGGCGTAGCGGCCCTGCATCTCGCCGGGGTAGGCGCCGAACGGCGTGTGCACCACCGCGTCCACGGCGTAGTAGGGGATCGTCGTCCGCGCGGGGTCTCGCTTGATCTCCTCCGTGTCGATGATCTCCTCGCACGAGATGATCACCTTCTTCGAGGCGTAGGCGGCTTCCTGGTGGGAGATGCCCGTCCCGAAGATGCGCGCGTTACCGTAGACGTCCGCCTGGTGGGCGTGGATCAGCGCCACGTCCGGGTTCAGCGCGGGCACCAGCGTGATCGGCTGGCCGGTGTAGGGGTCCTCGATCAGCTTGGCGCCGGAGTACTCGAAGCCGTCCGTGCCGCCGAAGGAGCGCACGGGGATAAACGGCAACCCCATCGCCCCGGCCATGATGCGGTTCGTCATCACCACGTTGGAATACTCGTACGCCTTGACCTTGCCCTCGCGGATCGCCGCTTCGACGACCGGACCGAAGAGGAAGAAGCCGACGTCCAGCTTCGACACGCAGCCCGCGCCGACGAGCAGCGCCGCCGCCACCCACGTGAACTTGGCGCCGAGCCAGAGGTCCTTCTTCCCCTGCCGGATCACCTCGCGGATGAGCGACGAAGGGCCGCGCTGGAGGTAGTTGCACTCGTAGACCAGGTAGTCGCCGTCGGAGACGAACTTCGCGACGGCGTCCTTCTCGGTCATGAGCTTGGGCGTCATCGCGCGCTGCTTGTGGTCGCGCACGTACTCCCGGAAGCCGTCCGGGTCGACTTTGAGGTAGTCGCCGTGCCCTTCAGCGATGATGCGGAGTTGTTGGGTCATGCTGCACTCTCCTGAACCCGGCCAGCGGAGCGGCGCGGGCGCATGCTCACAGCCGTATCTCACCTTCGATGACCGTCACCGCCTGGCCGCCGATCTGCGTGCGGCCCCCATCGGTGTGGACGTGCACGCGGCCATCGCGCCCGATCTCCATCCCCTGCGCCGAGACGTACTGCTGCCCGACACGGTCAAGAAGCCCCATGCGGTTGAGGTATGCCGGCAGCGCGGCGTTGGCGCTGCCCGTCACCGGGTCTTCTGGCACCCCTGCGATCGGGCCGAAGCAGCGAATGTGCACGGCCGTCTCCGCACCTCCGGTCAGGGAGAAGACCGCGATGCCCGTCAGCGAGAAGTCGTCCGAAAGGCGGGCGACGGCGGCGAGGTCCGGTTTCAGCGCAGTCAGGTCGGCGTCGTCGACCTGAGTGAAGAGCCAGGTCGGGCCGTTGTGCACGGAGGCCGGCGGCGGATCTGCGACGACCGGCGCGCCGAGCGCCGCCGAGATCGCTTCCACGGACGTGCCGAACTCGTGGACGAACTGGGCTTCCGGCGTCTCGGCGAAGATCAGCGTCCCGCTGCCCTCGCCCACCGCGCGGATGGCCAGGACGCCGGCGCCGCACTCCATGCGCAGGCCGTCCGGACGCGCGCCGAAGCGCTCCAGGTAAGCATGCGCAGAACCGACCGTTGGGTGGCCGGCGAAGGGCAGCTCGCCCTGGGGATGGAAGATGCGCAGGCGGTAGTCGGCGCCGCTCCCGGCCGAGGGCGACTGGAAGAACGTGGTCTCGCTGAGGTTCGTCCAGTTGGCGATTCGGCGCATCTCGGCGTCGGTCAGGCCATCGGCGTCGAACACCACGGCCACCGGGTTGCCGTAGAACGGCCGCGACGTGAACACATCGACCTGCTTGAACGGGTGAACGCGGCTCATGCCACCGCCTCCGCACAGCCGGCATCCCGCAGGATGCCGCGGATGTAGTCGTGCTTGCCCGCCACGTACTTTTCGATGTCGTCGCCGTGCCGCGCGGCGACGTTGCGCTTCAGGGCCGCGTATTCAGCCGCGGCTTCCGGGTAGGCCCGCATGTAATCGCGGAAGGCGATATGCCAGCGGAACTGCTCGTGGTCGCGCTGGTACATGTGGATCTGGTGCGTGCGCCCGTGGCCGTCCGTGATCTGGCCGGGGAGCGGACTATCCGTCAGCTTGCGGAAGAAGATGCGATCGGGGATGCCGAACTCGCCGCAGCACTCGTAGCCCAGCTCGTGCAGCGGGCTGATGCAACGGAGCGCGTCGGCGAGCTGCTCGAGCGCCACGCCGATGTCGATGATCGGCTTGGCGGCGAGGCCGGGCACTGCCGTGCTCCCCACGTGTTCGATCGCCACGGCCCACTCGCCGATCGCCTGCTGCAGGCCCTCCCGCTCTGCGGCGAACAGCCGGGGCCAGGCGGGATCGTACTCGGCGATGACGATGTTGTCGGCGGGGCGGCTCATGGCATCCGCCATGATTGCCCGCGCCGAGTCAGGGTGTCAAATGGCGGCGATGAGCGCTCAGCAGTCAGCACTTAGCGACGGAGTGGGGGCGCGGGGCGCTGATAGCTGACGGCTAATGGCTGACAGCTAGCCAGTGTAGGCGTGCCAGATGTCGGCGCCCCAGAAGAGCGCGACGACGGCGCCCAGCGCCAGGAAGGGGCCGTGCGGGATGTAGTCTGTCCGGCTGCGGATGCGCAGGGCGATCAGCACCACCGCGGCGGCCGCGGCCGCCAGCGTGCCCACGAAGACGCCGACGGCGACCGAAGGCAGCCCCACCACGAAGCCGATCAGCACGATCATCTTGACGTCGCCCATGCCAAACGCCCCGCGCCCGAACGGCAGCGAGAGGAGCAGCAGCGTGACGCCGATAGCCACGGCCACCAGCCCGCCGGCCAGGACGTCCACGATGGAGCTGTCCGGCCAGGCCCAGCTCAGACCAATCGCCAGCAGGATAGAGGGGTAGACCAGCCGGTTCGGCAGGAGGCGCCGTTCCAGGTCGGTCAGGGTCAGGGTGAGAAAGACCGTGCAGAAGAACCCGCCCAGCAGGCCGCCGGCCAGGTCATCGAAGGCGAAGAAAGAGGCGGCGAAGAGCATCGCCCCCCCGATCGGCAGGACGAAAGCCGACATCGGCAGGGGCGCGCCGCAGTCGCGGCAGTGGCCCCGGGTCAGGGCGTAGCCCAGCACCGGCAGCACGTAGATGGCCCGCAGCGGCCTGCGGCACTCCCGGCAACGGAAGAGCGGCCCGGAGAGCGACTCCTCCGTGTAAAGGCGGGCGAAGGTGAGGTCCAGCACGTGGCCCGTGAGGAGGCCCGCGAGGACGCAGATCAGTAGCTCCATCTCAATTATCAGATGCGCGAGACAGGCGCTTCGTAACTGTGTAACGCGGCGTTAGACGGAACGTCTCACTGAATGAACGCGCCGCAGGCTGCGGAGGTCTCTCTTTGAGCATCGCCGAACGTACGTCAGGTATCGCCGCCCGTCCTCGGGCCTTGCCGGGCGTACGCGCGCTCAATCTGCGGACGGCGCTGCTGGTGGGCGGCATCTGCCTCATTCCAATCGCCCTCTACGCGCCCTTCTATACCGAACCGTTCGCCAGGGACGAGGGGTTCTACGCCGCTGCCGCCCAGGGCATGCTGCACCACGGCCAGGTCCCATACAGGGACTTCTTCGATAACAAGCCGCCGCTCGTCTTCTGCTGGTATGCATTCAGCTTCCTGCTCTTCGGCCAGCACGTCTGGGCGCCTCGAGTCGTGGTCTCCGTGCTGGTATCGCTGGCCACTTTGTGCGTGTACCTGACCGGGCGCCAGCTCTATTCCCCGCGGGGCGCGAGCGTGGCCGCGTTGATCTTCGCCTGTTCGATCTCTTTCACCAAGCTCGAAATCAATGGCAACACAGAGTTCTTCATGCTGCTGCCGATGTCGGCCGGGTTCCTTGCCTTCACCCGCGCCACGAAGACCGGCAGCCGGTGGATGTATTTCCTGGCGGGCGTGGCCGGTGGGGCAACGGTGCTCACGAAGACGATCTACGCCTTGCCCATGGTGTTCCTGTTCTGCTACGCGGTCTGGGCCCGGCGCCCAGAGCGATCGTGGTCGGGCGTCTTGAAAGTGGAAGCCTGGGGCCGGCCGGCGCTAATGGTCGCCGGCAGCCTGCTTCTGCTGATGGTCGTGTCCGCGCCAATCGTCCTTTCCGGCGCGCTCTGGGACATGCTGGATGCGCTCACCTACTACTCTCTCATCTACTCCAGCGACGTCACCTGGGGCTATCGGGCGTACGCGGTGGCGATACTGCCGCTCTTTCTGCTCGTCGTGGTCGGCCCGCTGCTGCTGCTGGCTGCCGGCGGATCCGTCCTCGCCCTGCGCGGGGAGAACCGCGCGCAGGGCATCATGCTCGTCGGCTGGCTGCTGGCCGGCCTGGCGTCGATCATGGTCGTTGGGCGGTACTACCACCACTACTTCGCGGCGCTGCTGCCGGCGGCGGCGCTGGTCTCGGCGCCGGCCGTCCTCTGGATGCTGGAGCGGCGCAAGACGCTGCTCGTGAAGGTCCTGCTGGGCGGAGTGCTTCCCCTCGTGGCGATGAGCCCGCTTTCGTATACAGTCAAAGCGTACTTTCAGCCGAACGCCGCTCAGCGCCACGCGGCGAAGTTCGGAGTTGGCCTGGAGGGCAACTGGGAACTGCTCAGCCCCGCCCTTGGCCAGTGGCTGAAGGAGAACAGCCAGCCCGGGGACCGCATCTACAACCTCGGCTTCGAAAGCCAGCTCTACTTCTACTCCGGCCGCACCTCGCCGACCCGCTTCTACTTCGACCACGCCTTCGCCCTGGACAAGAAGTACGAGAGCGAAGCGCTTCGCGACCTGGCTGCTGACCCGCCCGCCCTTGTCGTCGACTCGGCGAAGTACGAAGGGAACAAGCATGCCATGAACTACTACAGCGAGCCGATCCACGACTGGATCGCCGCCAACTACGACTATGTCGGCTTCATCGAATTCGCCGACGTCTGGCGGCTGAAGCAGGCGGCCCAGTGACGACGGGCACTCAGCAGTACAGACGCAGCGCGCCGGCCAGCGTGCAGGACTGGATCGTCGTCTTCCGCAGCGCGGGGATCACCATCGTGCGCGGCACCGCGATCATGGCCACCGCCATCCTGCTCGTCCTCGTTCGCGGCGATGTCTCGATCTACTTCCAGGTGGGCGCAGCCGCCGCCAGCATGGCCTGCCTCTACGTCGCGCTGGGGGCCGGCGCCCGCAGTCTGGGCTTCTACATTGTCATGTTCGTGCTCTTCGCGCAGCTCCGCGCGCACGCCGATGAGATAGGCACGCCGGTGCGCTACGTCTACGCCGTCGACGCCGAGAAGCTGTTCTTCCTCGGACACATCCCGACGATCGAGTTGCAGAACCTCTTCTATTCGCACGCGCGGCTCGGCGTTCTCGAGGGCTACTCGATGGCGGTTTACCTGAGCTACTTCATCCTTCCCCACGCCGTCGCTCTCGTGCTCTGGAAGTGGGACCGCCGGCGTTTCCGGGTGTACGTCCCGGCGTTTCTGCTCACGGTGTACGCCGGCCTTCTCTTCTGTGCCATTGTCCCCACGGCCCCGCCCTGGATGGCGAGCGAGGCGGGCCTCATTCCCAGGGTCTACCAGGTGGTGCCGGACATCACGGAGCACCTGGCCCCAGGCGCCTATCAGCAGGGGACGAACTCAGCCGGCACCAACGCCGTGGCCGCGATGCCTTCCCTGCACTGCGCTGTCCCCTGGCTGCTGGTCATGGCACTCTGGCAGCACCGGCGCGTTCGCTGGCTGGCGCTCTGGTACGCGCTCTCCATGACGTTCGCCGTGGTCTACCTGGGTGAGCACTACTTCGTCGATTCACTGGCCGGCCTGGGGCTGGCTGCCGCGGCCTGGGCCGCCGCCACCCACGGCATGGCCTGGTGGGACGGGCGGGCCGAAGCGGCAAACGCGTCTCCATTGGTTAACGCGGCGTTGCAGGGCGATTCCGTATCTGAGACCGCCCCCTGAGTGACAGGTCGGGGAACGCGGAGTGACACCCAAGTGAAAATGCCCGCAAGCGTCCGCAAGCCGTGTAACGAGTCTACAGAGGCCCCCATCTTAGCTATCGGAAAAGGTCCGGACGAAGTTCAAGGAGGTGGGTGCTCATCCACGTTAGACAACCGAAGAGGCGGGACGAGGTCCACTCGTCCGGACGATAAGCAAAGAAACAACAGCAACAGCAAGTAACACATTCAGGGAAAGGAGGAGGGCTCAATGTTCTCCAAGATTCAAGAGGCGGTGCTCCGGCTGGTCGTCATGATTCGGGATGAAGAGGGTCAGGCTCTGGCCGAGTACGGCCTCATCCTGGGCCTTATCGCGGTCGTGGCCATCGGTGCTCTGACGGCTCTCGGTCTCGGCGTCACCGGCCAGCTCGACGCGATCAACGCCAAGCTCGGCAGCTAAGACCCGGTTGGGTGGATAGCAGGGCGGGCTGCTTCGGCGGCCCGCCCATTCGCCTTGATTGGACGCCTCAAAGCGGAGGGGCCGGGGACTCCCCGGTTGAAGGACGGAAACCAAGTGACTACAAGAATCATTCGCAAAGACAAAGACCCGCGCGGGGAACGAGGCCAAAGCCTCGTCGAATTCACCATGATCATCCCGTTGTTCCTGCTCCTGGTCTTCGCGATCGTTGACTTCGGAATGGGACTCTACTCCTGGATCACGGTGACCAACGCCGCCCGCGAAGGCGCCCGCATCGGAACCGTCGGCGCCGACCACGACACTATCGTCGCCCGCGTTCGCGACACCGCCGGCAACCTTGATGATGGCAACCTCACGGTCAACGTTTCGAACTGCGTGGCCGGCTGCTCGACAACCGGTGACCCCGGGGAAACGGTGACGGTGGACGTGGACTACAACTACCACCTGATCACCCCGCTCTCCAGCATCATGGGCCTGTTGTCCGGCGGCACCATCGGCCCCACGATCAACTTCAACGCCACCTCGGAGATGCGCATCGAGTAGACGGGCCGCGGTTCACTCGGCTGAAGCAGAGGGTCCGGTCCCGGGATGTCCTCCGGGCGGGCCCGTTCCGCTTGTTCAGGGGACCCGCAGCGGCGCTCCCGGCGCAATCCGGCTCGATGTGCCAGGGCCACAGCAAATTGCTGTAACGATAGCGCCAAGGTGACGTCATTAATTTCGTAATCCTTTAGTTGACACCCTAAGGGGGAGACCATGATCAAGAACCTGGCTATCGGCGGCGGCTCCAACAAGCTGCTGCTGGTTTTCGCTCTAGTCCTCGGGCTGATCGCCGCTGTGCTTGTCGGCGTCTACCTCAGCTCCCTCAACGGCGACAACGGATCCACCGGATCGACGACCACAGTCCCCGTTGTCGTGGCCGCGCAGGATATACCCGCCGCCACGACGGTTACCGCCGAGATGGTGGTGGTCAAGGCCGTCCCCTCTGACCTGGCTCTGATAGGCGCCTACGCAGACTCAACCGCCGCGGTGGGCCAGGTGACGCAGGTAGCCGTGCAGGCCGGCGAGCAGATCACCCCGGCCAAGGTCACCAGTACCGGCACCGCCGTCAGCCAGTTCGGGAGCAAGACACCCCTTTCGCTGGTCATCCCGGCCGGGATGCGCGCGGTGGCAGTCGTGGTTTCTGACGTGGCCAGCGCCGGCGGCCTGGTACGGGCCGGCGACTATGTGGACCTGATGCTCAACCAGCAGAATGGCGACGGCCAGTCCTCCGCTTGCTACGTCCTGCAGGACGTGCAGGTCATTGCCGTTGGCACCACCCTGGCCGCGCCTGACGCCGGCTCCAGCGCCAGCGTCCTATCCAACCAGGCCACCACTTCCGGCGCCGTGACCGTCACGGTAGCCGTCAACCCCGGAGACGCCTCCATCCTGGCGGCGGCCCAGCAGAGCCCGTCGAACGGCAGCGTGGGCACCAACCTCTGGATGACGTTGCGGCCGTTCGGCGAGCACGGCGTCAACACGGGACTGGCCAGCTGCGGCATCCCGTCCGCCGCTTCTTCCTGATAGAGGGCTAGCATGACACGCAATCCACGAGTAGCTGTAATCGACCAGGACCTCAACAGCAGGTCTGACGTTCAGAAGCTGCTGGCTGCCTCCGGTTTCTCGGTCGTCGGCGAAGCCGGGTACGGGATCGAAGCGGTCTCCCTCGCAAAGACATCCGAACCCGACGTGGTGGTCATCGCCATCGAAGAGCCCACGATCCGGGCGCTGCAGACGGTGGAAGCGCTGGCAGACCTGCTTCCGCACTCGGCGATCATCGGCTACTCAACCCTCCGCGAGCCCAGTGCGATGCGGAAGGCGATGCTGGCCGGCGTCAACGACTACATCATCGCTCCTGTCAAAGAAGAGGAGCTCATAACCTCGATCTACACCGTCCTCGCCCAGGAGGAGCGCCGCAAGGCGCGCGCCAGCGGCGAGGCGGAAGAGCCGGTGGCGGCAGGGTCCGTCATCACGGTCTTCGGCGCCAAGGGCGGCATCGGCAAGACGACGATCGCCACCAACCTGGCCACGGCCGTCGTCCAGAAGACCAACCAGTCGGTCGTCCTCGTGGACCTGGACACGCGCTTCGGGGACGTGGGAATCCTGATGGACATCCCGGTGGAGCGCAGCATCGCGGACCTGGCCATCCCGGAGGAAGAGATCAGCCGGGAGATGGTGCAGGAGTGCCTGTACCAGCACAACAGCGGCGTCTACATCCTGCCCGCGCCCATCCGGCCCACGGACTGGCGCAACGTCCACGCCGGCCACATCGAGCGCATCGTTTCGATCCTCACGCAGATATACGACTATGTGGTGCTGGACACGCCGGGCACGTTCAACGACATCGTCGCCCGCTCTCTTGAGCTGGCTTCGATGGTGGTCCTGGTGGCCACGGTGGACATGGCCAGCCTCAAGGACACCCTGCTGGCGATCGATATGCTCCGCTCCTGGAACTTCCCGCAGGAGAAGATCAAGCTGGTCATCAACTCTACGAACGAAGCCAGCAACGTCCAGCCGCAGGAAGTGAAGCGCATGCTGGGCCGCGACGTATTCTGGTCCATCCCGTACGACCGCAACATCAGCACGGCCACCCAGCTGGGCATGCCGGTGGTGGTGGCGAAGCCGCAGTCCCGCGCCTCAGAGAGCATTGTAGAGATGGCCTACGCCCTCAGCGGCGTGCGCCAGTCCAAGAACCCGAAGTCCAAAGAGCCACAGAAGGGCTCCGGCCTATTCGGACGCATTCTGGGCAACGTCAACGAGCAAGCAGAAGCACGTGTGGAGTAACTAAATGACTAGCTGGCAACCAGGACGACCAGGACCCAACGTCCCCGGCGCGGCCGGTGGCAACACCATGACCCGCCCGGGCATGACCCCGCGCACAACGCCAGGCCGCTACAACGAGGACATGGAGCAGCTGATCTACCGCATGCACCAGATGCTCATTGAAGAGCTGGACGCGGACCAGATCGCCGCGATGCCATCGGATGAGCGGCGCCGGGTGGTGGAACAGTCCGCAGAGACCCTGCTCAAGCGTGAGCTCCCCAGCGTGGGCGGCATCACCCGCGACCAGATCGTCGCCCGCGTGGTCGACGAAGTCGTCGGACTGGGGCCGATCGACGCGCTCCTGCGCGACCCATCAATCTCAGAAGTCATGGTCAACAACGTCGATGAGGTGTTCTTCGAGCGCGAAGGCATCCTCTACCTGAGCGACGTCCGCTTCCGCGACGCCACTCACATCGCGCGCGTGATCGAGCGCATCATCGCGCCGATCGGCCGCCGCGTCGATGAATCTTCGCCGATGGTGGACGCCCGTCTCCCTGACGGCTCCCGTGTCAACGTGGTCATCCCGCCGATCGCGCCGAAGGCCCCGACGATCACCATCCGAAAGTTCCGCGCCGACAAGATGACGATGGCTGACCTGGTTGGGACCGGCAGCGTCACGCAGGACATGGCCGAGTTCCTCAGGGCCTGCGTCAGGCTGAAGCTGAACATCCTGATCTCCGGTGGTACCGGCACCGGTAAGACGACCTTCCTCAATGCGCTTTCCTTCTTCATCCCCGAGTCTGAGCGCATCGTCACAATCGAGGACCCCATCGAAATCAAGATGCAGCAGCCGCACGTAGTCTCCCTGGAGGCGCGCCCGGCCAACATTGACGGCAAGGGCGAGATCTCCCAGCGAGACCTCCTGCGCAACACACTGCGCATGCGCCCCGACCGCATCATCATCGGCGAGGTCCGCGGCCCGGAGGCGTTCGACATGCTCAACGCCATGAACACGGGCCACGAAGGCTCCCTTTCGACAATTCACGCCAACTCGCCGCGAGACGCCCTCGCCCGTATCGAAAACATGGTCCTGATGGCCAACCTGGAACTGCCAGACCGGGCGATCCGCGAACAGATGGCCTCCGCCATCAACCTGATCGTCCAGCTGCAGCGCCACTCTGACGGCGTGCGCCGCGTCACCCACATCACAGAAGTGACGGGTATGGAAGGCCAGGTAGTCACCCTGCAGGACCTCTTCAAGTTCGAACAGCAATCAGTGGATGACGAAGGCAGGATCCACGGACGCATGATGCCAACGGGCATCCGGCCGTCCTTCGCGGAGCGCTTCCAGCACGCCGGAATCTCGCTGCCTGAAGGCATCTTTGTGACTCAGAGATAACCATGGTCATCGCGATTTCCGTTCTCGTACTCATTGCCGTCGTGTCCCTCGTGATGGCGCTCGCCCGGCGCGGGCCGCGTCAGCCCAAAGACGTCCTCGCCTCGCGCCTGGAAGCCTTCAAGCAGGACCCTACCGGCGTCACCACGGCCAAGGACGCGGACGAAACGGCGTTCAAGCAGGCCCGCTCCTACAGCGGTATCCCCCTGCTCAGCGGCTTCTTCGCCAGTATGAAAGGGTCAGAGAACACCGCGCTCTTCCTGGAGCAGGCGGGCGTTCCCCTGCGCGTCGGCGAATACTACATGATCCGCTGGCTCTGCGCCTTCTTCCTCTTCATAGCGCCGTTCGTGTTCGGCTTCCAGTGGTTCAACATCCTGATCGCTGTCGCGCTCGGCGGCGTGGGCTACATGCTGCCGCGCCAGTGGGTGTCCGGCCGCCGCAAGAAGCGGGCGGACCACCTCAACGCACAGCTTGTGGACATGCTGGGCATGGTCTCCAACTCCCTCAAGTCCGGCTACGGCCTGATGCAGAGCTTCGAGTTCGCCGGCCGCCAGCTCCCTGATCCGCTGGGCTTTGAGGTCCGCCGCATGCTCCGCGAGTCCACCCTGGGTATGAGCGCCGAGCAGGCGCTGGTGGCCCTGGGCAATCGCATCGACAGCCGCGACCTGGACATGGTCCTCACCGCGATTTACATCCAGCGCTCTGTCGGCGGTAACCTCGCCGAGATCCTGGACAAGGTGGCTTACACGATGCGCGAACGCGAGCGCATCCGCGGTGAGATCAGCACCTTGACGGCGCAACAGAAGCTTACAGGCGTCGTCATCGGCGGCCTGCCGGTCTTCCTGTTCGTAATCTTCATGATGATGAACCCGGACTACATGAGCCTGCTGTTCACCACCACGGCCGGCCGCATCATGATGCTCGCGGCGGTCGTGATGGAGATCATGGGCTACATCACGATCAATCGCATCATGGCGATCGAGATCTAGGGGACAGCATGCTGATACTTCTCATCGTTCTCGCCCTTTTCGGCTCTCTGGCCTCAGTTTCTGTGGCTGTCCTCTCCAAGCAGCGGGCCTCCGTCATGGAGACGCGCATCCAGACGTTCCGCAACCGCAACCTGCTGAAGGACGACCTTTCGGTTGACCTGGACATCGCCTTCGCCGACCGCATCCTGAAGCCAAGCGTGGAGCGCATCGCCAACGCCTTTGCCAGGATTCTGCCTCAGAAGTCGATCGCGGATGTCCAGCAGCAGCTGACCATGGCTGGCAACCCGATGCGCCTGAACACGTTTCTCACTTTCTGGGCCGTGGCCATGGGCACGGTGGTCTTCATCTCCGTGTTCGTGTTCACGCTGGACATGGCCCTCTTCCCCGGCAAGATCCTCATCGTCGCCTTCTTGCTGGCCATCGGGTACGTCTACCCCCGCACCTGGCTCAAGAGCAGGGTGAAGGCCAAGCAGAAGCTCGTCCTCAAGGCGCTCCCGGATGCACTGGACCTGATCACGACTTGCGTCGAGGCCGGCCTCGGACTGGATGCGGCTCTCCAGCGCGTGGCCGACAACTCCGAGGGGCCGTTCGCCGAAGAGCTGACCAAGATGCTCCGCGACGTATCGATGGGCAAGCTTCGCCGTGAGGCGATGCAGGAGCTGGGTGAGCGCATCGGCGTCGAAGAGCTGACGAACTTCATCAACGCAATCATCCAGGCTGAGCAGCTGGGCGTTGGTATTGCGCAGGTGCTGCGCGTTCAGTCTGACCAGATGCGCACGGCGCGCCGCCAGCGCGCAGAGAAAGCCGCCCACGAAGCACCGATCAAGATGCTGTTCCCGCTGGTCCTCTTCATCTTCCCTGCCTTCCTGATGGTCATCCTGGGGCCGGCGGCCATCCGTATCACAGAGGCGTTCTAGGGACCGGCCGATGGCACTTGGAAAGAAGATTCGCGAACTCCGCGAGGAGCTGGGGATGAGTCAGGCGCAGCTGTCTGCGCAGGGCCAGCTCAGCCAGGGCTACCTTTCGCAGCTGGAGAATGATGAAGTGCAGAACCCCAGCGCGGCGGTGATCTTCCGCCTCGCCCAGGCGCTGCACATTGACCCCAGAGTGCTGATGACCGCCGCGGGCTACAACCACATCCCCGCCGCTGGAAAAGAGGAGGAGTACGAGGTCACGGTCGACCCGGAGCTCCTGCGCTTCCTGGCCCGCTTCCCGCGTGAGCAGCAGATGCACCTCCTGCGCCTGCTGGAGGGTCTGGACCAGCGCCAGCAGGCGGCCGAGGAAGAGGCAGCCGCCCACCGGCCGGCACAGCACAGGTCAGCCGAAAGGCGCAGCCGGGCCACCAGCCCGGCCCGCAGCTAGAGGCAGTCTGGCGATGGTGGCACAGGGAACTGAGGGAAAGACCATGAAACTAGGCGACAGGATCCGCCAACTGCGCGAGGGTAGCGGCCTCACCCAGGGGCAGCTGGCGCACGGCTCCGCAGTCTCGCAGGGGTATCTCTCCCAGCTGGAGAACGGCGAGGTGAAGAACCCTTCCGCGGCGGTGCTCTTGCGCGTGGCGGAAGCCATGCACGTCGATGCCGATGAGCTGTTCGAGGCAGCGGGCTACCCCACCGTCCGTACACTCCGCCGGCTGTACCAGGGCTACGAGTCCACCGTGGACGACGAGCTCCTCCAGTACCTGGCCGGCCTCTCCCGGGAAAAGCAACGGCGATTGCTCTCGCTGCTGGAAGGGATTGAGAAGCTGATCGCGGTGGAGGCGGCTGCCACGGAAACGTTCATAACCCCGCAAACAGCCCAGGACGGCAGTAACGTTCAGGCGGAAACGGAGTTTAGTAAGGTCGGGAACTAATGCATGCCCGACTTTACAGATGACCGCCTGGCCCTGGCCGAAAAGATCGATCCGGAACTCCTGCAGATGCTGGCGCGCATGTCGCGCCGTCAGCAACGCCAGGTGCTCCTGCTCCTCATGGTCGTGGAGAACCTGCTGTTCGAGATGATGCGAGAACGCCGCGCGAGGGAAGACCTAGAGTAACATCGTCCTCACGATGGACAAACCCGGAACCCTCAGCGCACGCTACCGCGTCGAAGACGGGAGCCACTTCCGCCTCAAGGACTTCGATCCCGCCGATACGAACGGGATGACGTCCCAGGAGGAAGCCGCTGAGACGCTGCAGGCCGGCATCGCGGAGCTGGCCCGGCTCCAGGAGCGCCTCTGGGCCCAGGACCGCTACTCCCTGCTGGTGATCTTCCAGGCGCTGGACGCGGCCGGCAAAGACAGCGCGATCAAGCACGTCATGTCCGGCGTCAACCCCCAGGGCTGCGAGGTGCACTCCTTCCGCGCACCGTCAGATGAGGAGTTGCGGCATGATTACCTCTGGCGGGCGGTGCGGGCCCTCCCGGAGCGCGGCCGTATCGGCATCTTCAACCGCTCCTACTACGAAGAGATGCTCGTGGTGCGCGTGCACCCGGAGCTGCTGGAGAAGGAGAGGATTCCGCCGGAGTTGCTGAAGGGTGATGTGTGGCAGCAGCGCTTCCTGGACGCGCGCATCCTGGAGCAATACCTGGCCAGGCACGGCACCGTGATCCTGAAGTTCTACCTGAACCTCTCTCGCAGGGAACAGCGGAAGCGCTTTCTCGCCCGCATCGACCAGCCGAACAAGAGCTGGAAGTTCTCGATGGCCGATATCGCGGAGCGGCAGCACTGGGACGAGTACATGGCCGCCTACCAGGAGGTGATCCAGCACACCTCGTCGAAGGAGGCGCCGTGGTACGTCATCCCCGCCGATTACAAGTGGTTCACGCGCCTGGTGGTAGCGGACGCGATCATCCACGCGCTGGAAACGCTGGGCCCCGGCTACCCCAGGGTCACGGACGCGATGCGCAAAGAGCTGGATGAGGCGAAGGCGGCGCTCCTGGCCGAGGGCGACGCCTAGGAACGAACGAGCGCCGCAGTGGCCGCGGTCGCGGCGGCGGCGAAGTCGCCCGGGTCGATCTGCGGCCCCTTGTATGTCATGGTGAAGCGCACGCCTTCCTGTTCAAAGACCAGCGTCTGTATGCCGGTGGTCTGCCAGGTGAGCGCGCCGTGCTCGCTCTGCGTCCAGCCCCCTTCGAAGTAGGAGGCCGTGCTTCCGGCTACCGTGACGTCCCGAACGGTCCCGTCAGGGGCGGCGAAGTCGCTGCCGCCGGCCGCTTCTTCGTAGAGGGCCAGCGTGGAGCTGCCGTCCGCGCTCGAATAGCTGGCCACGAAGCTGCCGGACTCGCTGCCCGTGATGCCCTGCGCGAAGTAGCGTTGCGAGTTGAGGTCCAGGCCAAGCATATGTGCCGGCGCGACCAGCGGGAGGCCAAGGAGAGCGCCGGCCTCCGCTGCCGTAGTGTCCTGCCCTGCGAATGTCGTTGCGTCGCCGGGCGCGGGCGGCGTGGCCGCTGTCTCCGTGACGCCCAGGTGCTGGCCCAGGTAGCGCGCGGCCTCCGCGGCGGGCGAACCCGGTAAGCCGGTGAAGGGGATCGGGCCGAGCACAACTCCGGCGATGACGACGGCGACCGCGACAGCGCCGGCGCGGAGCCACGGCGCTCTTGGTGCGTGCGCTTCCGGCGCGGGAGCCCGGCGGCGGCCCGGATCCGTGCGCATTCGCGCCTGCAGCTGCACCTGTGTGCCGCCCAGGGACCGCTCCCCAGCTTCGCGCAGGGACGTGCTGCCGCTGAGGGCCACCCGGAGCAGGCTGTCCAGGTCAGAGTCGCCGGTGGGGATCAGGCGCGTGCGGGAGGGCGGTGGGAGGTCCCCCTCTGTGCGCGCCTGCAAGAAGGAGAAAATGCCCTTCTTGCGGGTGCGGGCGTTGCCGGCGATGCGTTCCTGGACGCGTCGCCAGACCTCATCGCGGTGCTTTTCGGCCAGCTGGTGGACTTCCTCCGCCATCTGGCGCCTTGCCGCGACGGCCCCGCCCACTTCATCTCCCTCAGCACGGGGCTCGCCGGCGTCCTGTGGTGTCTCGGTCGATTGGAGACGGTCTACCAGCCGGCTCCAGACCTCGGTCTCGTGGTCGGCGGCCTTGAGGATCGCCTGGCTGCTCTGCTGCAGCCTGGCGCCGGCGACGCGCAGCAGGGAACGCAGCTCCTCGTCGTGGAATTCTGGCTCAGGTGATTGCGCCCCCCGTATCAGTTCGTCAATGGCGCGGGCCAACGCTTCGGCCCGCTCCCTTTCATTCATGCGATATTGCCCCCAACCGACATCCGCTCCCGCAACTTGCGCAGCGCGCGGAAAATGGTGACCCGTACGTTGACCTCGCTTGTATTGAGGACGTTGGCGATCTCCCGGTTGGTGAGCTCGGCGTCAAACTTGAGAGCGATGATCTCTTGCTCGCGGCGCGGCAGCTGGCGAACCAGCGCGGCCAGCGCGGCCAGCCGTTCCGCGTGAAGGAGCGTCTCTTCCGGGCTCTTGGGCTGGCGGTGCATCTCCGTCTCCCAGGCCGCTTCCTGCGCTGCCTTGGCCGCCGGCTTCTCCTTCCGCCAGTGGGAGGAGACCTCGTTGCGGGCGATCGTGAACAGCCACGAGCCGAACGAGTCCGGTGAACGGAGGCTCTTCATCTTCATGTAGGCCTTCTCAAAGACGTCCGAGACGATGTCCAGCGAGACTTCCTTGTCCTGGACGCGGCCGTAGACGTACGCGAAGACCTTGGGGAAATAGTCGTGGTAGAGATCGGAGAATTCGCCCAGATTGGCCGATACGGCCGGGGCCGCTTCCTCCGCCCTCCCCTTGAGGGACTCGTCGTTGATTGGTGCTGAAGTGGATTGCCCCGCCGCCGCCTTCTGTGCCCTACCGATAGTCGCCGTGCGTGCTGTGGTCATGATCCATCCTCACTATCCGCGCCGGTCGGAAGCCGGAGTGCGGAGGCTGCCCGAAAAATTGGTTGAGCAATAGACGCCCAACACCTCTTCCCGTTACACGTCTCAATCGGGAAAGTTTGGTGATCTATTGATCGACACATTACGTTGCTAGCACCGCACTTCTGCAATCAGGTTTCCAGAGCGCTTGATCTGCCCCACCGCTGCCAGTGTGCCAGACCACCGGTGCATTGGCGGTAAACACAGCTATCCGACGTGGTGAACAACCAGTGAAATCGGCCCCGCCGCCGGTTCAGCCGGCCCGGTAGGCGCGGTCCAGCAACTCCACGACATGCAGGACGCGGGCCGCCATCCCCTCTCGCCGGACGCCCGCCTCCAGCTGCGACATGCAGCCCGGGTTCGCCGTCGCGATGAGCGAGGCGCCCGTCGCGCGGACGTCCGCCATCCTGCCGTCCAGCAGCCCCAGCGACATCTCCGGCTGCGTCAGGGAGTACACGCCGGCGCTGCCGCAGCAGCGGTCCGGCCGCGCCATCTCAACCAGGCGCAGGCCCGGGATCGCCTCCAGAAGCTGCCTGGGCGCCCGCGTGATGCGCTGAGCGTGCGCCAGGTGGCAGGAGTCCTGGTACGTCACTACGGCCCCGACGCTGCCCGCCGGAGCCTCCAAGGGCAACTCGGCGAGGAACTCGCTGACGTCGCGGACAAGCGTGCCGAACTGGCGTGCCTTGTCGCGATATTCCTCGTCGCTGGCCAGCTGCTGGCCGTACTCCTTCATCGCCGCGCCACAGCCCGCCGAGTTCACAATGATCGCGTCCGGCTCCTCGGCCAGGAAGGCGTCGATGTTAGCGCGAGCCAGCAGGCGGGCCGTGCGGGCGTCCCCGTTGTGGGCGTGGAGCGCGCCGCAGCAGACCTGCGAGGCGGGAGCGCTGACCCGGCAGCCGTTGCGGGCCAGGACGCGCACGGTCGCGCGGTGCACGCTCGGGTAGGCGTACGGCATGATGCAGCCGGTGAGCATCGCCACGTTGCGTGCAGCGCCTGGCGGCTCCGCCAGCACGCCGCTATCTGAGAACGGGCGCCGTGCGATGCGCGGCGCGAGGAGCGCCCGGTCTCCCACCAGCGGCAGCTTTTCGCCGAGCGAGCGCAGGCCGCTGATCTGCGCCAGCCGCAGCCCGCCTGCGAACACGCGCATGCGGGTTGGTTTGGCGATGACCTCTCGCAGGAAGAGTGAGCGCAGCTTCCAGGCCAGCGGCGCCCCCTTCGATTCGAGGACGCGGGCGCGCGCCTGTTCCATCACGCGGCCGTAGGACACACCGGACGGGCAGACGGCCTCGCAGTTGCGGCACTGCAGGCACTGGTCCAGGTGGCCCAGCGCGTTCGCCGTGGGGACCGCGACGCCTTCGGCCAGCGCGCGCATCAGGTATAGCCGCCCGCGCGGGGATTCGGTCTCCAGCCCGGTAGCCACGAACGTGGGGCAGGCCTGCAGGCAGAAGCCGCAGCGCACGCAACGCGAGAGGTCCGCGTCAGAAGGCCAGGCGGCCGGCGTCTCCCGCATCACAGCCGCCCCACGAAGCGCCCGGGGGAGAGCACGCCGTTCGGATCGAGCTCGCGCTTGACCGCGCGCATCAGCTCGAACGCCGGCGGCCGCGGGCCGAACACGTCGAGCGCGCGCTTGGCTTCGGCCGGGCAGCATTCGACGACGCATGGCCCGCCGTGACGGACGGCGATCGCGCGCACGGCTTCGATCGCGCCGGCCTCGCTTACTCCGATGCGGCACACGCCGTCCCATGGCTGAGCGGCGATATCGGCGTCGGGAAACGCAGTCGCCGCCTCGGAGAGAAGGGCGGGCAGCCGCGAGGGCAGGGCCTCGATGCGCGCGATGACCGGAGCATCGAGCGGCTTCGGAGGCGCCGCTGCGATCTGCGCTGCCCCGAGCTTGCTTGCAGCGGCGGCGATATCGAACTCTGACCGGGCCACCGCTTCCGGCGTGCCGGCCAGTTCGATGTAGGAGGCCTCCCGGGTGAGGAGCGCCGAGCGCACCTTCAGCCCGGCGCGGACGGCGTCCGAGACGTGACGGCAGGCGGCGCCGGGATCCGCGAATCCGAAGGCAAGCGCGAGCTGCTTCTGCGGCAGCGGCACCGTCTTGAACGTGGCCTCGACGATCACCGCCAGCGTGCCCAGCGAGCCGATGTACAGCTTGCAGAGGTCGTAGCCGGCGACGTTCTTCACCACCTTGCCGCCCGCCCGCGTCAGCCGCCCGTCCGCCGCCACCACTCGCATGCCGATCGTGAAGTCGCGCGGCTGGCCGAGTGAGACGCGCGCCGGGCCGGAGACGTTCGCCGCCAGCACCCCGCCAACGGTCGCGTCGTCAGGGATGGAGGGATCAAACGGCACGGTGAGGCCGCTCGCGGCGGTGGCCGCCCGCAGCTCGCCCAGGATTGTCCCGGCGCGAACCGTGATCGTCAGGTCGGCCGGTTCGAACTCGACCACGCCGGAGAGCCGTCGCGTATCAAGCGCGATAGCATAGCGCGCCGGCATGTTGCCGAGGCCCGCGTGCTGCCGCCCGCCCAGCGGGATGACGGCGACCCGCCGTTCGTTGGCGTGGGCGAGCAGGCGGCAGGCTTCTTCGTACGTGCCCGGCGAGGCGACGGCCTCCGGGATGACGCCATCTACGGCATCGGCTTTCGTTCCGTTAGCGGTGCCGCGCCCGCCGATGATCTCGGCCAGCTCAGAGACGAGGGACGCTTGCTTGACCACGGCGCTCAGACGTAGGCGCCCGCGCCGACTTTGGCGATGGCGGCGCGCATGCGCGATGTGACCTCGCCGCAGCCCTTGGACGTCGGGAACATCTTGCCGGGGTTGAAGCCTTCTGCCGCGCCGAACGCGCGCTTCAGCCGCGACATCACCTCCAGGTCGTCCTCCGAGAAGATCCACGACATGTAGTCCCGTTTCTCGTAGCCGACGCCGTGCTCTCCCGTGATCGATCCGCCGGCCTCGACGCAGAGGCGCATGATCTCCTCGCCCAGCTCTAGCACGCGCTCGGTGACGCCGGGCACGCGCTCGTCGAAGAGGACGTTGGGGTGGAGATTGCCGTCGCCGGCGTGGAAGACGTTGGCGACGGGCATTTCGTAGCGCGCGCAGGCCTCGTACACCCCGTCCAGCACCTCCGGCAGCCGTGTGCGCGGGACTACGCCGTCGAGAATGTAGTAGGACGGCGCGAGCCTGCCCAGCGCCCCGAGCGCGCCCTTGCGCCCGGCCCAGAGGCGCTCCCGGTCGGCCGCCTCGGTGGCGGTCTGTATCTCGCGGGCGCCCTGCTCTTCGCAGATGCGGCGGGCGGCGGCGGCCTGCTCCGCCGTCTCTTCGCGCAGGCCCTCGACCTCGATCAGGAGCGCGGCGCCGGCGTCGACCGGGTAGCCAGTGTGCAGCGCGTCCTCGACAGCCTTCATCGTGTACTTATCGATCATCTCCAGCGCCGCCGGCAGCACGCCGGCCGAGACGATCGCCGAGACCGCATTCGACGCCTCTCGCACCTCGTTGAAGATCGCCAGCAGCGTGACGATCGACTCCGCCTTCGGAAGCAGGCGCACGATGACCTTCGTGACGATCGCCAGCGTACCCTCGGAGCCGACGACGATTCCGGTCAGGTCGTAGCCCGGCGCGCCGGATGGCCCGCCTACTTCGACGATCTCGCCGGCAGCGGTCACGATCTCCAGGCCCAGCACGTGGTTCACCGTCGAGCCGAGGCGCAGGCAGTGCGGCCCCCCGGCGTTCTCCGCGACGTTGCCGCCGATGCTGCAGGCGCGCTGGCTGGACGGGTCGGGCGCGAAGTACAGCCCGAGATCCGCCACCGCCTGTGAGATGTGCAGGTTGATCACCCCCGGCTGCACCACGGCCAGCCGGCTCTCGGCGTCGATCTCCAGGATGCGGTTCATGCGGCTGGTGACTATGACGACGCCGCCTTCGCAGGGGATAGCGCCGCCGGAAAGGCCCGTGCCGGAGCCGCGCGCGGTCACCGGCAAGTTGTGCCTGCGGGCAATGCGAACCGCCGCCGCCACTTGCTGGCTGGTCGCCGGCAGCACGACCGCCTCCGGCAGGCCGCGCTCGATCGTGGCGTCGTATTCATAGA
The DNA here is from genome assembly GCA_035542855.1 of Dehalococcoidia bacterium. Taxonomy (GTDB): domain Bacteria; phylum Chloroflexota; class Dehalococcoidia; order SM23-28-2; family RBG-16-64-32; genus DATKKM01. The sequence continues at coordinate 38 of DATKKM010000087.1, read as the reverse complement.
CCATCAGGTCTTCGGGGGCGTGCAGCACCCAGCGCTTG
>DATKKM010000086.1:0-16699 GCA_035542855.1 Dehalococcoidia bacterium | reverse complement strand
AGCGCTGCGTCCGTGGTCTCCAGCCAGTCCACTTCGAAGGAGGCGCCGGGGTAGGCCCGCAGCATGCGGCGGATGACGTGGGCCTGGGTGGCGCTGTCCTCTATGAGCAGGACGTTGATCGTCTGCGTGTCCATTCCGGCTCCTTGCTCGTTTCTATGTATAGCGGACTGTTGATTCCTGTATCTGATCGTAGTGATAGATGGCAATGCAATGATGAGTGTTACAGAGTAATTATGATTAAATCTTCGTATAGTTAAGCCCGCCGCGGACATGCTTGCAGGATGCCGGTAATCGCATTCTTGCGGCGGCCTCCCTGGCCTAGTTAAGCTTCCCTGACTCCACCAGCCCCACGAACGCGGCGGTGATGTCTGGGTCCCACTGGGTGCCCGCGCCGTCGCGCAGGCGGCGCACAGCCTCTTCGTTCGGCAGAGCCGCCCGGTAGGGCCGGGTGGAGGTCATCGCGTCGTATGCGTCGGCGACGGAGACGATGCGCGCCAGGAGCGGGATGGTGTCGCGGGCCAGCCCGTCCGGGTAGCCGCCGCCGTCCCAGCGTTCGTGGTGGTGACGGACGATCGGGCCGACTTCGTGGGAGTAGCGCAGCGGCGCGCATATCCCTTCGCCGATGATGGGGTGCTGCTTCATCTCTTTCCACTCCGAGTCACTGAGGGCACCGGGCTTGCGCAGGATCGCCTCGCTGACCCCCATCTTGCCGATATCGTGCAGGATGCCGCCGTGGCGGAGGAGGATCAGCTCGTGCTGGCTGAGGTTCAGCTGGTTGCCCAGGGTGACCGTGTAGCGGCTTATGCGCTGGAGGTGGTTTTGGGTGAGCGGGTCCTTGGCCTCGACAACGCCGGCCAGGGTGAAGATGACCTCTTCGGCTCCGGCCAGGTGGCGGCGCATGCGGTGCCTGTCCAACGCCTGCGATATGGCCAGGTCCAGGACCTCTGAGGTAATGGCGCTCTTCGGGTAGTAGTCGAAAGCGCCGGCGCGTACGGCCAGCGCGGCCAGGCGCTCATCGCCGGCGCCGGTCATCATGATGATCGGCGGGAGGTCCTGGATATCCTCCAGGCGCTGGAGGAAAGTGATGCCGTCCTCGCCGGGCAGCCGGTTGTCGAGGAGCACGATATCGACGGAATCCTCGTATATCTTCTCCTCGCAGTTTCGGATGTTTTCCACCCAGTCGACTGTGAACTCGGCGCGGCGCGACTGAGTGAGCATGCGCTTTACGAGCTCCGCGTCCTGCGGGTTGTCCTCCACGAAGAGGACGTTCACCTTCTCCATGACCATTGTTGTGTTCCTCCTACTCGTCGCCGGCGCTGTTGCAGGGTGGCGGCAGCGTGGCTGTTTCGATCCAATAGTCACCGATCGAGCTCACCACTCTGATGAACTCGTCGAATTCCACGGGTTTAGAGATGAAGGTGTTGACGCCCAGGTCATAGCTGCGTACCACGTCCTCCTCTCTGGTGGAAGCGGTGAGGATGATGACGGGGATCCGCCTCAGGTTGGGGTCGATTCGGATTTCCTGGAGTACCTCGTGCCCGTTCTTGCGCGGGAGGTTGAGGTCGAGGAGGATCAAGCCCGGGTTCACGGCCGTGTGCAGCATATCCAGCGCTTCCTGGCCGTCGCGGGCGATGATCAGCTCGTTGCGGATCTGGCCGCGCTTGAGCGCCCTGACCATGATCTCGACGTCGTGTGGGTTGTCCTCCACGACGAGGATGGGGAGAGTGCTGATCATTGTGCTCACGGTTGCCCCCTCTCGGGTTGTGGAGCCGGGATGGTGAAGTGGAAGGTGCTCCCCTCACCGGCAGCGGACTCTACCCAGATGCGGCCGCCGTGCGCTTCCACGATCTTCTTGCAGATGGTGAGCCCGGCGCCGGTGCCTTCGTAGTCCTCCCGGCGGTTGAGGCGCTGGAAGATCTGGAAGATGCGCTCGTGGTACTGCTCGTCGATGCCGATTCCGTTGTCGCGCACGAAGAACTGGACGGCGCCGTCCGCGTCCTGCGAGCCAACCTCCACGATGCCGCCGGACTCGTCGCTGAACTTGACGGCGTTGGAGATCAGGTTCTTGAACACCTCGCGCAAACGGACGGGCTCCGCGATGACGGCGGGCAGGCCGGGCTGCACGCGCAGCTCCACGCCCTTCTCGCGGATGGAGTACTCAAGGTCGCTGATGACGTCTGCGATGAGAGCGGACGCTTCCACGGGCTGACGCTCACCTCGTACGCGGGTGATGCGGGAGAGCTCCAGCAACTCTTCGATGAGCCGCTTCATGCGGATGGCGGACTCGCGGACGTTGTCCAGGTAGCGGCGGCCCTCTTCGCCGATCTGCTCGCCGTAGTCTTCGGCCAGGAAGGCGCTGAAGCCTTCGATGCCGCGGAGGGGCTCCTTGAGGTCGTGGCTAACCACGTACGTGAAGTCTTCCAGTTCGCGGTTGGACTCCTGCAGGGCCAGCGTGCGCTCCTGGACGCGCTGTTCGAGCTCTTCGTTGAGGGCCGCGAGCTCGTCGCCGGCCTGACGGCGCCTGATGACGGCGCCCAGCTGCTGCGCAACGGAGGTGACGAGTTCTGAGAGGAGCCTGTCGTGGATGCTCATTTCGCCGATGTAGAAGGTGAGCACGGCCAGCGTGTCGCCGGCATCGATCACGGGGACGCCGAAGGCGACGTGGAGCCCCGCGGCAAGAGCCAGTGACCGGCGCCTGGTGAGCTGGAGGTCGAGCTTGGAGATGTCTTCGTCCCACTCCGGCTTGCCGTTCTGCCAGGTCTTGCCGGCGATCGCCTCGCCAGGCGCGAAGCCGGCGACATGGCCGACTTCGTGAAAGGCGGCGAGCGCGATGTCGCTGCGGTGCCAGGTGAGCGCGCATTCCAGGCGGCCCTCCTTGTTCGGCACCCAGGCTTCCCCAAAGGCCCAGCCGGTGGTCCGGCAGATGGCGTGGACGGCGGCGGTCAGGGCGCTGTCGCAGTCCTTGGCGGAGGAGACAGCGCGGGTAGTCTCCAGGAGCAGGCTGTTCTCCCGCTGGATGCGGTTTCTTTCGGTGATGTCGCGGATCACGGCGGCGAAACCGCGGAGCTCGCCGGTTTCGTCGCGGAGGGCGGAAATGACGGATTCGGCCCAGAACTGGGAGCCGTCTTTGCGGACGCGCCAGCCCTCTTCCTCAAAGCGCCCGGACTCGCGCGCCATTTCCAGCGCCCAGTCTGGCTTGCCCGCTTCCACGTCTTCGTCCGTGTAGAAGATGGAGACGGGCAGGCCGAAGACCTCATGCTCAGAATAGCCTGTCATCTGTTCTGCGCCGGCGTTCCAGCTGGCGACGCGCCCTTCCGTGTCCAGCATGGAGACGGCGTAGCCCTTGAGCCCTTCGATCAGCAGGCGCAGCTTCTCTTCGCTCTCGGTGAGGTCGGCGGTGCGCTGGGCGACCATGTCTTCCAGGGTGTTAATGGTGGACTGGAGCTGGTCCGCCATATCGTTGAAGGCGCGCCCCACGGTGCCCAGATCGTCGTCCCGCGTTTCGGGGACGCGCACGTCCAGGTCACCGGCAGCCACCGCCTGCGCGGCCGCGGCCAGGTTGCTCAACCGGCTGCTGAGGGACTCGTCGGTGCTGGTCTTCATGTCGCCCACGCTGACATCAAAGGTGAGATGCCGCGCGCTGATACGCGTTACAGGGCGGTACGGTAACTTGAGAGGCTCGGAAGTCTAGTGCGTGTAAACGCCGATGAGCTGGGCGTAGAAGGACGCGCCGTCCGGCTGCAGGTGGATGCCATCGTCGTAGAAGAAGTCCGGGTGCGCGTCTCCGAAGGTGTGCCAATCGACGAGGATGGCGTTGGGGTAGCGGGTGACGCCGTCGGCGATCGTCTGGTTGTCGGCGCCCTCCCAGTCGCGCGGGACCTTGAGGTTCACGAAGACGACGCGGGGCACGCCGTGCAGCACCGACATGATCTCGTCGAACTGGCCGCTTGTGAAGGAGCCGTTGGTGCCCAGGTGGATGATGACGACGTCGCCCAGGGTGCCGGCCTGCCGACGCGCTTCCAGGACATCGATGCCCTCGCTCACCTGGCGCGAGACGGCGGCGTCGACCTCGACGTTGGGCACCTTGTCGGTCAGGGCGTTGGCGGCCCCCAGCATCACAGAATCGCCGACCGCGAAGATGCGGGTGGGCGGCGTGGCCAGAGGCGGCGGAGGAGTGGGCGTTGGCGGCGCGGTGGGCGATGCCGTGGCAGGCGGAGTCGCGGGCTGTTCAGAGGGTGCCCGCGATGGCGTCTGCGGCGCGGGCGTGGTGGCGAGCGGCGTAGCGCTGGGCGATGCGGGAGGGGTGACCGGCGAGGCCGTCGGGGCGGCGCTGGGTGTCGGCGATCCCGATTGCGACCAGGAGTAGATGTGCACGGCGGGCACGGCGAGGTAGGACGGTGGTGGGGGCGGCGTCGCGGAGGCGACGGTCAGGCCGAGGAAGATGACGCCGGCGCCGGCGGCCCCGGTTGCCGCGAGCGGACGCAGGCCGGCCGGCCAGAGGGACGGCCGGCGCGCACGCTTGAGCGACCCCCAGGCGCGGCCGACGGCGCCGTCCCGCACGGGAGATTCGACCAGGCGGTAGGAGGCTTCTGCGATGACGGCGGTGATGGCCAGCCGCAGCGCCAGCAGCGTGGCGCCGTAAACCGGCACATCGAAGTCCGGGCGGGTGAGCATGAAGACCGGCCAGTGCCAGAGGTAGATGCTGTAAGACCGCGTGCCGATCCAGGTCAGCGGCTGGCGCCCCAGCAGTCCACGCATGACTCGTGAGCCGGGGTGCACGCAGGCGGCGATGAGGACGGCGGTGAGCACGGCCACCAGCGCGAAGCCGCCCCGGTAGAGGAAGGCCGAGTGTTCCGTGACGAGGGCGGTGATGGCGACAAGGCCGGCGAGCGCCAGAACGCCGGCGGCGTCCGCCAGGCGGCGGGTCAGTTCAACGAGGCGTTGCGGGAGGCGGCCGATCTGCCAGGCGAAGGCGAGCGCCGACCCCAGCAGGAGGCCGGCGGCGCGGGTGTCCGTCCCGTAGTAGATGCGAGAGGGGTCAAGCGACGGGTCGTAGAGATAGGCCATCAGCGCGCCGGAGACGACCGCGGCGCAGAGGACGATTGCGACGGCGTAGCGGCGGCGCAACCGCGAGAGGACGAGGGCGAAGACGACGGGCCAGACGAGGTAGAACTGCTCCTCGACGGCCAGGGACCAGAGGTGGCGGAGGAGCGACGGCCGGCCCATGCTCTCGAAGTAGGACTGCTTGTCGAAGATGAGGTACCAGTTGCTGACGTAGCCGAAGCCGGCCAGCGCGTTGCCGCGCAGGGAGGCGACCTCGCCCGGCAGGAAGACGACGGAGTAGAGGAGCGCCGCGATGATGAGCGTGAAGAGCGCGGGCAGCAGCCGCCGGGCGCGGCGCTTCCAGAAGCCGAGCAGGTCCGTGCGCCCGGCAGCGGCGCGATCGGCCAGGAGGAGCGAGGTGATGAGGTAGCCGCTGATGACGAAGAACACCTCGACGCCGAGGAAACCTCCGCTGAGCCAGCCGATCTGTGAGTGGTATACAAGCACGGCGGTGACGGCGAGGGCGCGCAGCCCGTCGATTGCCGAAAGGTAGGGCAGCGCGCTGGACCGCGGGGGCCGTTCGGGACGCGGGGCGCGTCGCGGCGGCGGGACGTAGTTGCGGCGCGAGGCAGGCGGCAGCCGCGTCTCGACGACGCCACCGAGCATCAATCCAGCGAGGACCTCAGGGCGGAGCCTCGCGTCCAGGGGGCGACCTCCTCGTGTGTAACGAGCAGCGGTGCTTGCGTGAAATCGGAGCCGTCTCGCGACGAAAAAACCTGCGGCGCGGGGACGGCAGTCAGGTTTCTGCGGGGTGCTGCAGCGCGAATATAACGTGTCGCCCTGGCACCGACAAGACTTTTCCGCGACAACTTATCGAGGGACGCGAAGATGCGCGGGAGGGAAGCCTGTGCTAGCCTCTGCGCTGCTATGCAAATCGCTCCGCCGATCGTCCTTCGCAACGCCACGCTGATCGACGGGACCGGCGCGGATCCCCGGCCCGGGGTCTCCGTACAGGTCGCCGAGGGCCGGATCGCACAGACCGGCGCTGACCTGAAGGCCGGCGAAGGGCGAGACATCGACCTCAGCGGCTGCTTCCTCCTCCCCGGGCTGACCGACGCCCACGTGCACCTGGGCCTGACCGAGGCGAACGGAGCCCCAACTCAACCCTGGGCCGAGTGGGCGTCGCGGGTGACGGAGTTCCTGGGGCATGCGCTGGACCAGGGGTTCACCACTGTGCGGGACGCCGGCGCGCTGGAGCCGGCGTGGGCGCGGGTCGTGGAGAAGGGGCTTGTCCGCGGGCCTCGCCTGCTGCCCAGCGGGGCGTTCATCTCGCAGACGGGCGGGCACGGCGATTGGCGGGCCTCTTACCAGCAGCAAGATGTGATCGAACCGGTGCCGGGGCTGTTCTCCGGCTACGTCCTGGCAGATGGGGCGGACGCGGTGCGCAAGGCGGCTCGCGAGGAGCTGCGCCGCGGCGCCACGCAGATCAAGGTGATGGCCTCCGGCGGCGTTGCCTCGCCGACGGATCCGATCGATGGCACGCAGTTCAGCCTGGATGAGCTCCGCGCGGCGGTGGAAGAGGCGGAGGCGCGAGGCACGTACGTCCTTGCGCACGCCTATCACCCGAAGAGCATCGCGCGCTGCCTGGACGCCGGGATCCGCTCGATCGAGCACGGCAACCTGCTGGACGAAGAGACGGCGGCGCGGATGGCAAAGGAGGGCGCGTTCCTGGTGCCGACGCTGATCACGTACGACGTGCTGGCGGAGGGCGGCGAGAAGCTGGGGTTCTCCAGCTACCAGGTGAAGAAGCTGCACCAGGTCTGGAAGGCCGGCGAGGAGGCCGTGCGGATGGCGGCCGCGGCCGGCGTGAAGATTGGGTCCGGGTCTGACCTGCTGGGGCCGGCGATGGCCCTGAAAGCGCGCGAGTTGGTGATCAAGGCACGCATCCTCTCGCCGATGGCGGCGATAGTCTCGGCGACGCGGACGAACGCGGAGCTTTTCGGGATGGCGGGTGAGATCGGCACCGTCGAGGCGGGCAAGATCGCGGACCTCGTCGCCTTCGACCGCGACCCGCTGACCCAGCCGGAGGCCCTGGCGGACGCCGAGCGTGTGCGGCTGGTGGTGAAGGGCGGCGGCGTGGTGAAGGATCTGGACGGGCGGGCGGCGTAGCGGTTGGGGGCTTCGGCAGGCTCAGGACGAGCGGAACTCTAGCCGACGAAGGTGTAGCCGAGGCCGCGGCGGGTGACGATCATCTTCGGGTCCTTGGGGTCGGTTTCGATCTTGCGGCGCAGGTACCAGATGTAGAGCTTGACCTGGTCGCGCTCGCCCATGTAGTCGCTGCCCCAGACGTTGGAGAGGATCTGGTCGTGGGAGAGGACCCAGCCGCGGCGCTCGATCAGGTACTTCAGCAGGCGGTACTCGGTGCCGGTCAGCGATACAGGCTGGCCGTGGACGAACACCTCACAGCTGCGCAGGTCAACGGTGAGGCCGTTGCGCCGGTAGATCCAGCCCTTCTCTTCGGGCTCCGCGGCCCGGCGCGCGAGGTTGTCGAGGCGCGCCACGAGATCCGCGGCGTCAAAGGGGCGGGCGAGGAAGCCCTCGACGCCGAGCTGCAGGGCGCGGGAGACGTGCTCGTTCGTAGCGGCGGAGGCGATAACGATGACGGGGGTGTCGGAGAGCTCCCGGATGCGCGCGATGAGCTGCCAGCCGGCGATGCCGCGTACGTTGAGGTCAACGACGACGGCGTCCGGGTGGACGTTGAAGAACTCGCGCAGGCCGCTCCGGCCATCGGCGGCCTCGAACGCCTGGATGCCGCCGGCGCGCAGGTGCGCGGAGAGCGCGGCGCTCTCATCTTCGTCGCTATCGATTAGGAGGACCTTCGTCCCGCCGGTCATCTCTGTCCCTCTCGGGCCGGTGGCGGGGGCGCCGGCGGTCTGCCAGGGGCTCCTGGGGCGCAGGCGCTGCCTGGCGGCTGATTCTGCTGTTTCAACTTGGCGCGCGCGTGCGCATTACATAACTTGCGCTGATCAGGCGCTCGACTGAAGGAATCGGGTTGGGCAACGCCTCAGACGGGGCTCAGACCCCGCGCAAACGCTGCTCCTGTAGGTTCCGGCGCAGGGAGGTAGAATGCGCCGGTTGACCGTGATGCTGCTGGTGAGCGATCTGCGTCACCAGGGCGGCGAAGGACAGCTCCTGGACCTGGCGCGCGGGATCGACAAGAGCCGCTTCCGCGTGCTCCTGGCGATGCTTTCCACCGGCGGGATGTGGGAGCACGGCCTGGGTGACGTCCGGGGCGTGGAGCTGCGCGTGCTGGACACGCGGGGGAAGTGGGACCCGGGGACGCCGCTGCGGCTGGCCTCCCTGTTGCGGACCGAAGAAGTGGACGTCCTGCAGGCGCTGGCGCCGGGGACGACGGTGCCGGGCATGGCGGCGGCGATGATCGCGCGGACGCCGGTGAAGGTGCTCGCGGAACGGATGAGCGAGCAGAGCAGAGGAGTCGGCGGCTTCCTGGAGCGGCGGCTGGCACGCTTCGCCGATGTGATCGTCACGGAGAGCGAGGCTGGGGCGCGGGCGTTGATTGCGCGGGGCGTCAAGCACGAGCGGCTGCACGTGATCTACGACGGCGTGTCCCCAGGCCGCGTGGGGACGCACAGGGCGGAGCGCAACCGCGTCCGCGATGAGCTGGGCGTCAGCGACGACAGCTGGCTGATCGGCCTCGCGGCGGACTTGACCGAGCAGACCGACCACGGCACCTTCCTGCAAGCGGCTTCGATTGTGCGAGCGGAAGTGCCGGGCACGAAGTTCCTGGTTGTGGGCGAAGGGCCGCTGCGCTCCGAGCTGGCCCGGCGCGCCGCCGTCCTGGGGCTAAACGGGAGCTTGATCATGGCCGGGTACCAGCAGCGCCACGCGCCCTACATCGGCGCGATGGACGTGGCGGTGCTGCCGCCGGGCAACGCGGAGGCCAGCGCGGACTTCGGGCTGGCCGCGATGGGGCTGGGCCGGCCGATCGTGGCGACGGACATCGGCGCGAACTCCGAGCTGTTCGAGTTCGGTGAGGTGGGGCTCGTCGTGCCGCCGGGCAACCCTATCATCCTGGCGCATGCGATCCTTGAATTGATGCGCCATCCGGACGCCGTGGAGCGAATGCGCGCCCGCGGCCGCAAGACTTTCAGCGAGCGCTTCACGCTGGAGCGCATGGTCTCCGAGCACGAGGCGCTCTACCGCGACCTCTGGCGCCGCCGTGAGGCCAGGCGCGCCCGCGGCGAGGCCGAGCCCGTCTCTAGCTGACGAGCCGCGGGTAGCGGGTGCGGATGCTGTCCAGCCGCACCTGGGGCGCCTGCAGGAGTCCCTGCAGCATGATCGCCGGCTCCGGCCGCCCGATGTAATACCCCTGGAAGGTGTCGCAATCGTGCTTGACCAGGAAGTCGAGCTGCTCCTGCGTCTCGACGCCCTCCGCGACGACGCCGAGGCCGAGGCTGTGGGCGATGGCGATGACGGCCGATGTGATAGCGGCGTCGTTGGGGCTGGTCGTTAGCTCGTCGATGAAGGAGCGGTCGATCTTCAGGCGGTCGAGGCGGAAGCGCTTGAGGTAGTTCAGCGAAGAGTAGCCGGTCCCGAAGTCGTCGATAGAGACGCGGACGCCCATGTCGCGCAGCTCCTGGATGACGGCGGCGGCGAACTCCGGGTCTTTGATCGTCGTGCCCTCTGTGATCTCCAGCTCCAGGTAGCGGGCCTTTAGGCCGGTCTCCGCCAGGACACCGGCGATCATAGCGACGAGGTTTGCCTGCTGGAACTGGCGTGCGGAGAGGTTGACGGTGACGGTGATCGGCGGCAGCCCCATGTCCTGCCAGATCTTGTTTTCGCGGCAGGCGGCGCGCAGCACCCACTCGCCGATGGGGACGATGAGGCCCGTCTCTTCGGCGACTGAGATGAAGTCGCCCGGCAGGACAAGGCCGCGGACCGGGTGGTGCCAGCGGATCAGGGCTTCCGCGCCGGCGATCTCCCAGGTGGCGCGGTCCAGCTGTGGCTGGTAGTACACAGCGAACTCGCTGCGGTCCAGCGCGCGCCGCAGGTCTGACTCCGTGGAGACGCGGCGGACGATCTCATCGCTCATGGCGGGGGTGTAGGTCTGGAAGTTGTCGCGGCCCTGGGCCTTGGCGCGGTACATGGCAGTGTCGGCGTTGCGGAGGAGCGTTTCGGCGTCATCGCCGTCCTGCGGGAAGATGGCGATGCCGATGCTGGTGGTGACGTGTATCTCCTGCTCGCCTACAGTGCGGGGTCTGCGGATCGTCTCCAGGATGCGCCCGGCCACCGCGGCGATGCTCTCGTCTCCGCCGACGCCGGTGAGCAGCAGCGTGAACTCGTCGCCGCCGATGCGGGCCACAGTGTCGCCATCCCGCACGAGGGTGCTCAGCTCCGCGCCGATACTCCTCAGCACGTCGTCGCCGGCCGCGTGGCCCAGCGTATCGTTGATCATCTTGAAGCGGTCGATGTCCAGGAAGACGACGGCGACCGGCTGATGCAAACGCCGGGACTGGGCGAGGGCGACGGTGAGGCGGTCCGTGAACAGGGCGCGGTTCGGGAGGTCCGTCAGCGCATCGTGGTAGGCGAGGCGGCGGATCGTCTGCTCGGACTGGGCGCGCTCCGTGACATCGCGGACGCACCAGACGCGGCCGACGATGTTTCCCTCGATGGTCTGGGGCTGGGAGTAGGCTTCGAAGAGGCGGCCGTCCTTCAGCCGCAGCTGGTCGAAGCTGTCGACGGAACCGTCTCCCTGCAGGTCGCTCAGGCGCTGCTCGAACTCTTCGCGGTTCTCGACCCGGTTGAGCACCCAGTCGGCAAGGGACGCGGCGCCGTCGCCGCCGGAGAGGAGGTGTTCAGGCACTTGCCACATCTCCAGGAAGCGCCGGTTGTAGCTGGCGATACGGCGGTCGGCTACGACGACGACGATGCCGTCTGCGGTTGAGTCGAGTGTTGCCTGGAGGACGGAGAGGGCGTCCTGGAGGTGGTCCTGCTGGCGCAGGTTCTCCAGGGAAACGCCGGCGGCAACGCCGATGCCGTCCAGCAGCTCATGATCCCCGAGGTCTTTGCCGGTGGGGCTCAACATCAAGATGACGCCGGCCGGCCGGCCCCAGGCGAGGACGGGGACGACAGCGAGCGCCTGGCGTGACCTGTCGTTGGCGCAGGCTATCGGCGAGTCGACGGTCTGAGAGAGGCTGCGCCTCGACTTCATCACCGTCTCGATTTGCGGCCCGATGCTGGTGCGCAGGCATTGCACGCGATTGGAGTCGAGGCCGAGTGCTGGTGTTTCGTCGCCCGGCTCGGCGTTGTCGAGGAGAAGGGCCGCGCCGCTGAGCTTGAAGAGCTCAGCCAGGGCGTCCAGCAGTTGGGAGTGCGCTTGCTCCACCGTGGTGGCGGCGCCGATCTCCACCAGCAGTGTGGCTGGGTAGCTGCTGCGCTTGCGGAACTTGAACATCTGGGCGAAGGCGCCTTCGATGGCGGAGACGGCGATTCCCAGCCCTATGAGAGTGCCGATGATCAGCTGGGCGGCGTTGTAGTGCAGAACGAAGGCGTAGAAGGGGATGAACCCGAAGATAGCGCCGTACACGCCAACCATCACCGTCCGCTTGAGGCGGCGGACCTCCGCAACGGCGCGGGTTCGCGAGGGCGCAGGGACGTCAGCGCCCGGCGAGGGTGCCACGCCTGCGTGTAGAACCTGTGTAAGCCTGCTCATGGTCGGTTCACTAGAAGCAGACGTGATCTGATCGGGAACGTTACTGACGCCTCATGAGCGCCTGCCCGGCGCCAGGGGGACGCAGAGGCGCAGAACGCGCCTGAGGGCGCTCTAGCTAGGCGAGAGCGGCCGAAATCAGGGGCACGGCCGTGTGCAACACCCGGTTGTACTGCGGATCGTGAGGTGCGGCGTCCAGCTCCATCATCAGGAGCTGAGAGGGCTCCGCGGGCTCGAACCGCACGTGCTCCTCCGTGGCGCCTCCGCGGTGCTCCGTGTGGATGGTGAGGTGGAAGGGGTCGCCGGTGCGGCTGATGCTGAGCATGGCGCGTGCCGTCTCACTCTCACAGGCGATCTTGACGCTCACAATGCTGCCCGGATCGACGCCTTCGTACTTGACGGCGTGCAGGTAGGAGGAGATCTGGCGGCCTTCCTCCGCGCGGAACGTCAGGCGCTGCGGGCCGTGCGCCGAGAGCGAGCGCGTGTCCCAGCCCATCTCTCGTGCCAGCCAGGCCAGCAGCAGGAAGGCCTGCGCCGGCTTGTGGGCGCCGTGCCCGTCCGCATAGCGGATCTCCACGCTCTTGATGGAAGAGAAGTGGTGGCGCATCTCGGCGATGTTCTTCTGCCGCTCGAAGAAGTCGCGCCAGGGTTCCAGGCGGCCCCAGTTGAGGTCGCCTACCGTGGCGCGCGGGTGCTGCCCGGCAAGGCGCGCGAGCTGCAGCAGCTGGCCGAGCTGGTCCTCGAAGCGTGCGGAATCGACGATGACGTGATCGGCGGTGTCCATGAGCTGTGAGAAGAGGTGCTGGTCGGCGGGCCAGGGCTCGGTCCACCAGAGGTAGACGGGCAGATCGGGGACGAGGAGCGGAACGATCACGCTATGCAGGTGCGAGGCCGCGGGCCCGGCCACCCGCAACGTGACCTCCTCGCAGCAGACGGACTGCTCCAGGGAGCGAGAGATGTGGCAGTGCGCGGCGAGCTGCGCTTCGATGCGGGACTCGCCTTCAGCGGGGCGGGCGAGGACGATGAGCGCGCGCGAGGGGTGGTGGCTGGCCAGATCTTCGACGACGCGGCTGGCGAAGTCCGTCTGCTCTTCATGCTCCGTGTAGACGACCATATTGAGGAGGCTGGTGCGCAGGGCGAACCCCTGCGCGGCGGTGCTCTCCCCGGCCACCATGTAGCGTAGCTTGCCCAGCTCTGCTTCAATCCGGCTGACGTCCAGCGCGCGGCCGGACCAGGTCAGAGCCAGGTCTTCCAGCTGGCTCTCTACAGTCTCCGCCAAGTGCGCCCGTCCTTCTGGATCAACTCATCGGCGTCAGCGGGGCCCCAGGCGCCGGCCTCATAGTTCGGGAACTTCGGCGGGGGCATGTTGCCCCAGGCGTCGAGTATCGGATCGATGATCTCCCAGGCCGCCTCCACCTCGTCGGACCGCGTGAAGAGCGTGGCGTCGCCGCGCATGGCGTCTATCAGCAGCGTCTCGTAGGCGGAAGGCGCCTGGAGCAGGAAGGATGCCCCGTAGAGGAAGTCCATGTTGGCGGCGCGGATACGCAGGCGGGCGCCGGGCACCTTGGTCAGGAACTTGAGGCTGATCCCTTCGTTGGGCTGGATCCGGATGGAGAGGACGTTGGGGTCCAGGTAGGGCGCGTCCATCACGTCCTTGAACAGCAGGTGTGGCGCGCGTTTGAAGGTGACGGCGATCTCCGTGGTGCGCTTGGGCAGGCGTTTGCCGGTGCGCAGATAGAACGGCACGTCCGCCCAGCGCCAGCTATCGACGAAGGTGCGGAGCGCGACGAACGTCTCAGTCGTGGAGCGCTCGTCGACCTCTGCCTCCTGGCGGTAGCCGGGCACCTCTTCGCCGGCGAGCCAGCCGTGGCCGTACTGTCCGCGCGCCGTGGCCGAGCGCACATCGCGCGGGTCCAGGCGGCGGATGGCCTGCAGCACTTTCACCTTCTCGTTGCGGACGGAGCGCCCGTCGTAGGTGATGGGCGGCTCCATGGTGACGAGCGAGAGCAGTTGCATCATGTGGTTCTGCACCATGTCACGCAGGGCGCCGGCGTGGTCGTAGTAGCTGCCGCGGTTGGCGATGCCGAGGCTCTCCGCGACGGTGATCTGGACGTGGTCCACGTAGCGGCGGTTCCAGAGCGGCTCCAGGATGCCGTTGGCGAAGCGGAAGACGAGGATGTTCTGGACGGTCTCCTTGCCCAGGTAGTGGTCGATGCGATAGACGTCGTCTTCGGCGAAGGCGGAGTGGATAACGCGGTTCAGCGCGCGCGCGGTTTCGAGGTTCGAGCCGAACGGCTTCTCGATGATCACGCGGGACCAGCCGTCGCCCGTGGACTGGGAGCGCCCGAAGGGGCCACGTTCCAACTGCTGGATGACCAGCGGGAATGTGCCAGGGGGAACCGCCAGGTAGAAGAGGTGGTTAGACTCCGTGCCGCGCTCCCGCTGCATGCGCTCCAGCGTCTGGTTCAGGCGGTCGTGGGCCTCCGGGCTGTCGTAATCGCCGGCGACGTAGAAGAGCGACTGCGAGAAGCTGTCCCAGACGCTCTGGTCCAGCGGCCGGCGGGCGTAGGACTGGATCGACTTGCGGGCCTCTTCGCGGAACTCATCGTCCGTCCACTGGGTGCGTGCGAACCCCACGACAGCGAAACGGGGCGGCAGGCGGCGGTCCAGGGCCAGGTCATAGAGCGCCGGCAGGAGCATCCGGTGCGTGAGATCGCCGGAGGCGCCGAAGATGACCATGCAGCACGGTTCAAGCGACCGTTCGGTGGCCGCCGCAGCGGGGAGCACGAGCATGTCTGTCATTCCTGGCCCTCTACCGTCCGGACGGCGTGCCCGCCGAACTCGTTACGGAGCGCCGCGATGAGCTTGGCGCCGAACGACTCGGCCTGGCGTGAGCGGAACCGCGCGAAGAGCGAATAGGCCAGCACCAGCGCGGGCACGTCGCGGTCGATCGCTTCCTGGATTGTCCAGCGGCCCTCGCCGGAATCCTCGACGTAGCCGGCGATCTGCTTGAGGCCCGGGTCCTTGGCGAGCGCGGACTCGGCCAGCTCAAGCAGCCAGGAGCGGACGACGCTGCCCTTGTTCCAGAGCGCGGCGATGCGCTGCAGATCGAGGTCATAGGCAGAAGCGTCGAGCAGCTCGAAGCCCTCCGCGTAAGCCTGGAGGAGGCCGTACTCGATGCCGTTGTGGATCATCTTCACGTAGTGGCCGGCGCCGCTGGGACCCATGTAGGCGTAGCCGTCCGGCGGGGCCAGGGTCTGGAAGATCGGCTCCATTCGGCGGAACGCCTCCTCCGGCCCGCCGATCATCAGGCAGAAGCCGTTGGCCAGCCCCCAGATGCCGCCGCTGGTACCGCAGTCCAGGAAGTGGATGCCGCGCTCTGCCAGCATCTGGCCGCGGGCGACGGAGTCCTTGTAGTTGGAGTTGCCTCCATCGATGATGCAGTCGCCTTTTTCGAGCAGCGGGGCGAGCGCTTCGAGCGTCTGCTGGACGGGCGCGCCGGAGGGAACCATCACCCAAACGTGGCGCGGCGCCTTCAGCCTGGCGATGACGTCTTCCAGGCTGGTTGCCGGGATGCCGCCCTCTGACTTGAGGGCCTGCGCCGGCTCCGGCGCGCGGTCGTAGGCGATGATCTCGTGGCCGCCGCGCAGCAGGCGGAGCGACATGTTCGCGCCCATGCGCCCGAGGCCGACCATGGCCATCTGCATGCTAGTCCACCGCCGCCCGGTTCGTGAGCTTGGCCTCGACCGCATCCACGATTGCGCGGAGGTTTGCGGTCATCTCGTCTTCCAGGTGCAGGCGGACAACCGGCCGCTTGCGCGACTGCAGGGCCTGCAGATCCCCGATGGCCTGGGCCTGCTTGAGGATGCTGAAGGAGTACCCCGGGGCGCCGGGAATGTCCAGATCGACGTCGTCCTCGCCGGTGATCTGCAGGAAGACGCCCTTGTCCGGGCCGCCCTTGTGCAGCTGGCCGGTGGAGTGCAGGAAGCGCGGCCCGTAGCCCACGGTGGTGGCGGCGCGGGTGGTGTCGCGGACGGCCGTGCGCAGCCGGGCGAGCAGACGGTCGTGGGCCTCCGTGCGGGGGATGTAGGCCATGATCGCCACGTACTGGCCGGGCTGCGCTCGCTTGAGGTGCGCCGATACGAGATCGCTCACGGAGGCGCCGGCCGCCGCTTGCCGGAGGGAGGCGGAGGTGGCGGAATCGGCGTACAGCGAGACGCCGCCCTCGATGGCCGCCGGCTCAGTTGATGGAAGCTCGCCGTCGCGGACGTACTCTTCCAGCACCTGGCGGGTGTTGTCCTTGCTCTCCTGCACGTTCGGTTCGTCGAAGGGGTTGATGCGCAGAGCCGCGCCCGCGGTGGCCGTGGCGATCTCCCAGCGCAGGAACTCGCGGCCCAGGGCGTAGACGTCAGGCAGGCTGCAGGTGATGACCGGGTGCCCCGCCGCCTTCAGCGCAGCGATCTGGCCATCCAGCTCGTCGCTGCGCCCGTCGTCCAGGTGCACGAACACGCGGTCGTTGCCGTAGACCTCCGGCGGGCCGGCGGGCTCGCCGTCGACGGGGACGAGGCCGCGGCCGCGCTTACCGGTGCTTTCGGCGATGAGCTGCTCGGCCCAGGCGCCGAACGCCTCCACGCCGGAAGCGGCGAGGAACGTGATCTTGTCGCGGCCCTGGCCGGCGAGCTCGCCGAGCCGCGCGCCCAGCTCGAACGCTTCCTCGCGGTCGACCGTCGCCGCGGACTCGAGAAGCTTCTGTACATCGATGCCGATGGCGGCAGCCGGCACAAGCCCGAAGAAGGAGAGCGCGGAGAAGCGCCCGCCGATGTCCGGCGGGTTGAGGAAGACGCGGTGGAAGCCCTCTGCCTCTGCGGCCTGGTGCAGTGCCGTGCCGGGGTCCGTGATGGCGATGAAGTTCTGGAGGGCGCCGGT
>DATKKM010000085.1:0-2632 GCA_035542855.1 Dehalococcoidia bacterium | reverse complement strand
TCCGGGCCGGGAAATGGGCGGTATGAAGTCTCCAATGCCGCCCGCTCTGCCGGCGAAAGGCGTTGCCACGCGTCCATGTCTGTACGCTGGTTCCAGTGAGTCAAGACCTGAAAGAAAATCACCCTCCGCATGTCGGTCTGCCACTCGATCTCCTCCATCCTCGTGTACAGCGCGGCAACGGCCGCATCACGGCGTCGCCAGAGGTACGTCCACAGCAAGAAGATCGTCAGAGCGGCCAGCGTCGCGATTGAAAGGCCTATGCAAAAACCTGTCGAAGGCTCTTCTCGCGAAAGCACGGCCAGTGTGGCGAACGAAGCGCCGATGAGGATCGCCCCGGACTGCCAGAGCCGCATGTCAACCAGCTGGATGTGCAACTGACACGCCTGGTACTCCGCAAGCAGGTTCCTTGGCTCAGCCGGCTCCCGCGTACCCGATTCCTCCCTCACAGCGGCAGCTCGTACTCCATGCCCTGGCCCACTATCTGCGCGATCGAGCCGAAGTCGCCGAAGAAGGCGAGGGCGGGCTCGTTGCCTTCGGGGATGATGCCGCGCAGGCGCTTGTAGCCGGCGGCGCGGGCGAACTCCGTGGCCTCCACGGCCAGCTCCCGGCCGATCCCCTTGCCGCGGGCGTCCTTCACCAGCCAGACGCCGACGACAGCGTCCTGGGGGTGGCTGACATCCGGCTGGCAGATCGCGAAGCCGCAGGCGCCGCCGTCCTCGCAGAGGAAGAAAGCGCCGCGGTCACCCAGCTCGTCCATACGGCCGCGGATGGCCTCGGCGGTGGCCCGGCCCAGCAGGCCGCTGGCGGCGCCCAGCTCGTCCCAGACGGCAGCGCCGACGGCGGCGATGGCTTCGGCGTCGGCGGCTGTGGCCTGGCGGTAGGTTGGTTCAGGCATCGGTGACCCCCTTCCTGTTGTAAAGGCGAAGCCCGGGGATGCGTTCGAAGTCGGAATCGATGGCGAACAGTTCACAATCGCTCTCTTTGCAGCCTGCGCGGCTCATCGCCTGGACTCCGCGATCATCTGCACGAAGCGATCGAAGACGTAGACGTTGTCGAGGGGGCCGGGGGAGGCCTCCGAGTGGTACTGGATGGAGAGGACGGGTTCCGTGCGGTGGCGGAGCCCCTCGCAGGTGCCGTCGTTCAGGTGGACCTGGGCGACTTCGATATCGGCCGAGAGGTGGTCGGGGTCGACGGCGTAGCCGTGGTTCTGGGCCGTGATGTGGACGCGGCCGGTGGCAACGTCCTGCACCGGATGGTTGGCGCCGCGGTGCCCGAACTTCAGCTTGAAGGTGCCGGCGCCGAACGCGCGGCCCAGCACCTGGTGGCCGAGGCAGATGCCGAGGATGGGCGCCTTGCCGATCAGCGAGCGAACCGTCTTCACCTGGTAGTCGAGGAAGGCTGGGTCGCCGGGGCCGGGCGAGAAGAGGACGCCGTCCGGCTTCTGCTGGAGGACGTCCTCCGCGGTGACGTCCGTGGGGAGGGCGGTGACGCGGCAGCCGCGCTCGGCGAGGAGGCGCATGATGTTGTACTTGACGCCGTCGTCGACGATGACGACGTGCTTGTCAGGCGAAGGCCCCACCCCCGGGGCGGTCCACTCGTACGGCTGGTCCGTGCTGACGTCGCGGACAAGGTCTGTTTCGCCGTAGGGCGGGGCCGCGCGCAGGCGGGCGAGCGCTTCGTCTGGCGCCTCGTCGCTGGTGATGGCGCCCATCATGACGCCGGCGGTGCGCAGCTTGCGGGTGAGGGCGCGGGTGTCGAGGCCGGCGATGCCGGGGATGCCCTCCGAGTCGAGGTACTGGGAGAGGGTCCTCTCGGCGTTCCAGTGCGATGGCTCCGCGCAGTCCTCGTGGACGACGAGGCCGCGCACCTGGATGCGCTTCGACTCGACGTCGTCGCGGTTGATGCCGTAGTTGCCGGCGAGGGGGTACGTGAGGACAAGCACCTGCCCTGCGAATGACGGGTCCGTGAGCATCTCCTGGTAGCCGGTCATGGCCGTGGAGAAGACGACCTCGCCGTGGGAGCGGGCGGCGGCGCCGAAGGCCTGGCCGCGGAAGACGGTCCCGTCGGCGAGGACGAGGAGGGCGGGCTTGGCGCTCATCCCCGCCACACTGCTTTCCCGCCGTACACGGTCGCCGTCACGCGGCCGCGCAGCGTCTTGCCCGCGAGCGGGGTGTTCTTGCCCTTGCTGGCGAAAAGGGACGGGTCGACGGTCCATTCCGCCGCGGGGTCTATCAGCGTGACGTCGGCGGGGGCGCCTGCTGTCAGCGTGCCGAGGCCGGGCAGGCGCGCATCGAGGGCGAGGGTGCGGACAGGGGCGATCGTTAGGCGCTCGATGGCCGTCTCGATGTCGAGGACGGTGAGCGCCAGCCCCAGCGCCGTCTCCAGGCCGCTGATGCCGAACGCGGCGACGTCGAACTCGCAGAGCTTGTCCTGGATGGCGTGCGGTGCGTGGTCGGTGGCGATGCAGTCGATGGTGCCGTCCAGCAGTCCCGCGACGCAGGCGGCGGCGTCGGCGGCAGTGCGCAGCGGCGGGTTGACCTTGGCGTTGGTGTCATAGGCCAGGCCGCTCGGCGATTCGCCGGAGCCGGTGAGCACCGCTTCGTGGGTGAGCGCCAGGTGGTGCGGCGTGACC
>DATKKM010000084.1:0-12086 GCA_035542855.1 Dehalococcoidia bacterium | reverse complement strand
ATCGAGAACTACGAGCTCGAAGCCAGGCGTTATCGCGCCAACCGCGAGGAGCTGGAGGGCGAGATCACCCCCTTCCGTCTGCGCATGGGCACGTACGGCCAGCGCCAGATGGACATGCAGATGATGCGCATCAAGCTCCCCTACGGCGGCATCAACGCCGACCAGATGGACGTGATGGGGGAGATCGCGGAGCGCTACTCCGGCCTCCGCCGCGGCCACATCACCACCCGGGAGAACATCCAGTTCCACTTCGTTGACCTGATCAGCGCCGGCGACGTCATGCGCCTGCTGAAGGACGTTGGCCTCACCACGCGGGAGGCCTGCGGCCACACCGTCCGCAACGTCACCGGCTGCCCCTACGCCGGCGTCTCCGACCATGAGCTGTTCGACGTGACGCCTTACCTGGCCGCCTACGCCCGCAACATGATCCGCAACCCCATCTGCCAGAACATGCCCCGCAAGTGGAAGACCGCCTTCTCCTGCGGCCCGATCGACTGCGCCGGCACTCCCTTCCACGACATGGGCTTCGTCGCCGACGTGCGCAGGATCGACGGCAAGGACGTGCGCGGCTTCCGCGTCGTGGTCGGCGGCGGCACCTCGACGATGGTGCACGCGGCGGAGACGGTCTGGGAGTTCGCCACGGCGGACGACGGCCAGTACATCCGCGTGGCGGAGGCCTGCCTGAAGGTGTTCGACAAGGAGGGCGGCCTGCCCAACTTCCTGCGCAAGAACATGAACAAGGCGCGTGTGAAGTTCCTGGTCAAGAAGCTCGGCATCGAAGAGTTCCGCCGCCAGGTGGATGAAGAGCTGGCGCAGCCCTGGGCCTGGGAGCCGCTGGACATGCCGGCCCTCATGCAGCTGGCTCCCGAAGGCCCAACACCGGGTGAGGCGCCCAACGGCCACCGGCCCGCCCCCGGCTTCGACCGCTGGGCCCGCACGAACGTCGTCAAGCAGCGCCAGCCCGGCTACGTCGCGGTGACCGTCACCGTACCCATGGGCAACCTCTCACCGGAGCAGTTTCGCGGCCTCGGCTCGCTTATGCGGCGATTCGCCGGCGGCAACGCCCGCACGCAGCAGAACCAGAACCTGGTGCTGCGCTGGGTGCGGGAGGAAAGTCTGCCGGCCCTCCACGCCGAGCTGAAGGAGCTGGGCCTGGGCTCGCCGGACGCCGGCCTCATCTCTGATACGGTGGCCTGCCCCGGCACCGACTCCTGCAAGATGGGCATCACATCGTCACAGGGCGTCGGCTATGCGATCCGCGACGCCGTCCAGACGTGGGGCTACGACGACGACCCGCTTGTGCAAAAGATCCACATCAAGGCCAGCGGCTGCCCCAACGGCTGCAGCCAGCACCACCTGGCCGCCATCGGCCTGCAGGGCTCCACCTTCAGCGCCAACGGGGCCACGATCCCCTGCTTCGACATCTTCCTGGGCGGCGGCGGCTACATCGGCGGCGGCAAGTTCGGGACCCGCATCGCGCGCGTGCCGTCCAAGCGGACGCCGGAAGCCGTGAAGACGATCGTCGACCACTACGTCGCCAACCGCAATGAGGGCGAGGAGTTCGAAGCATTCATCGACCGCGTCGGCGCCAAGAGCCTCGATTCGCTGCTCGATCAGTACAAGGAGGTCGGCCCCATCCACCAGGACATCGAGATGTACATGGACTGGGGCAAGGAAGAGCTGTTCGAGGTTGTTCGCGGAGAAGGGGAGTGCTCCGTGTAGGAGCGCTGCTTGCTGCGCCCTGACCAGCGCAGCACCACCAACCAGGTAGTCAAAACGCACGGAGGGCAAGACAGGTGAAGGAAGCAACCAGGTACACAGCGGCGGACATCGACGCGCTCAACGCGGAGTACGGCAGAAAGTCCGCTGAGGAGATCGTCCAGTGGGCGGGCGAGGTCTACGGTCCGGAGATCAAGTTCGCCAACAGCTTCGGCGCAGAGGACGTCGTGATGATGGACATCATCGCCCGCGTGGCGCCGCAGATCCGCGTCTTCACGCTGGACACCGGCCGCCTCAACGACGAGACGTACGAGGTGATGGAGGCGACGCGGTTCAAGTACCCGCACATGCCGATCGAAGTAATGTTCCCGGACGCGCCCAAAGTCGAAGCGCTGACCCGCGAGAAGGGCTTCTACTCCTTCCGCGACAGCGTGGAGCTGCGCAAGGAGTGCTGCGCGATCCGCAAGGTGCAGCCCCTGAAGCGCGCCCTCTCCGACGCCACGGCCTGGATGACCGGCCTCCGCCGCGACCAGTCCGTCACCCGCACCGACACGCCGGCCATCGAGTGGGACGAGGGCAACGGGATCATGAAGGTGAACCCGATCATCGAGTGGACGAACGACGACGTCTGGGCGTACATCCGCTCGAACAAGATCCCTTACAACAAATTGCACGACAAGGGTTTCCCCAGCATCGGTTGCGCACCCTGCACCCGCGCCATCAAGCCGGGCGAGGACATCCGCGCCGGCCGCTGGTGGTGGGAGAACCCCGAGTTCAAGGAGTGCGGCCTGCACGAGTAGGCGTTCACATCGACACGCAGAGACGTGCCGGCGGCACGTCTGAGAGACGCCCCGGCGGGGCGTCTCTACATCTAGAAACTGGAAACCGCATGACTTCTGCAGAATCTAACCCGGCGCACGGCGGCAGGCTCATCGACCTGCTTGTCACGGACAAGGAGGCGCAGGCGCTCCGCGAGAAAGCCTCGTCGCTGCCCGTCGTCCGCCTCAACTCGCGCACGCTGTCTGACCTGGAGCTGCTGGCCACCGGCGGTTACTCGCCGCTGGACGGCTTCATGACGCAGGCCGACTACAAGTCCGTGGTCGAAACTATGCACCTGGCGTCCGGCCTGCCCTGGTCGATGCCGATCACCCTGGCCGTGGGCGACGAAGCGGCGGCGGTAAAGGAAGGCGCGGACATCGCCCTGGCCAACGACAACGGCAAGGTCCTCGCCGTGATGAGCGTGCGCGAGAAGTTCGGTTACGACAAGAAGCTGGAGGCCGCGAAGGCCTACCGCACCGGCGACGAGAAGCACCCCGGCGTGGCCGCCCTCTACGCGCAGGGCGAGACGCTCCTCGGCGGGCCGGTGCAGGTGCTGGAAGCGCCCGGCCACGACGACTTCCCGCAGTACCGCCTGACGCCGGCCCAGACCCGCGCCGCCTTCGCCGAGCGCGGCTGGCGGACCATCGTGGGCTTCCAGACACGGAACCCTGTCCACCGCGCGCACGAGTACATCCAGAAGTGCGCGATGGAGATGGTCGATGGGCTGCTCCTGCACCCGCTCGTCGGCGATACGAAGTCGGACGACATCCCGGCCGGCGTACGCATGCGCTGCTACGAGGTGCTGATCGAGAACTACTACCCGCATGACCGCGTCGTCCTCTCCGTGAACCCGGCGGCGATGCGCTACGCCGGCCCGCGGGAGGCGATCTTCCACGCGCTGGTGCGCAAGAACTTCGGCTGCACGCACTTCATCGTCGGGCGGGACCACGCCGGCGTTGGCAACTACTACGGCACGTTCGACGCACAGCTCATCTTCCGCGAGTTCGACCCGCAGGCCCTGGGCATCACGCCGCTGATGTTCGATCACACCTTCTTCTGCAAGAAGTGCGACGAGATGGGCAGCGTGAAGACGTGCCCGCACACGCCGGAAGACCGCATCGCGCTGTCCGGAACGCAGGTGCGCGACATGCTGAAGGGCGGCATCGCGCCGCCGCCGGAGTTCTCGCGCCCGGAAGTGGCCAAAGTGCTGATCGACGCTATGCAGGAGCGGGTGACCCCGCACCATGCGATCTGACCATGCCCGGGAGGCGGCGCGGCCGCTTCCGGACGCGGCCCTCGGCGATCCCCTGACCGTCGCTGTCCCGCGGCCGCGCTGGCGGACGGTCGCGGGCATTTCGACGCGGGCGGCGTATACCTTCGCCGGGCTCTTCCTCTTCGTGCTGGCCCTGCAGCTGCTGAAGAGCGGCGCCGGCGGGCTGAAGCCGGTGCTGAAGGCGCTGGACGTGCACGGGCCCGTCAACCTGCTGGGCTTCGGCTGGCTGGGGGCCTACGGCGTCATGAGCGGATCGCCGGTCGCGGCTATCTCCCTCAGCCTCTTCAGCCAGGGCACCATCTCTGACGTCGAGGCGTTCGCCATGATCAACGGCTCACGGCTGGGCGCATCGTTCATCGTGCTCTTCGTGGGGTTCGTGCTGTACGTCGCACACCGCAAGTCGGCGGACGGGCTGTTCATCGGCACGGTGGCGCTGCTGACGGCGTTCACGCTCTGGTTGCCTGTGCTGCCGATCGGCATCCTGGTCCTGAAGTCCGGCTGGTTCGACTCCGTGCGGCTGGGCACGCCACCCGGCATCACCTCGATCATCAACGTCCTCTACGACCCGATCGTCCACCGCGTCGACGACCACCTGCCAGCGATCGCTATGTTTGGCGTCGGCATCGCCGTCCTGCTCACCGCGTTCACCGTCTTCGACCGCGCCCTGCCCAACCTGGAGTCGAACAACCTGAACGTCGAGAAGGCGCAGGAGTGGCTGCACCGCCCGCTGACCATGTTCAGCATCGGCCTGGCGATCACGGCGATCACGATGTCGGTCTCGCTCTCGGTGACGCTGCTCATCCCGCTCTCGCTGAAGGGGTACGTGCGGCGGGACAACATCATCCCCTACGTGATGGGCGCCAACATCTCGACCTGGGTGGACACGCTCGTCGCCTCTCTGCTGCTCAACTCGCCGCGCGCGTTCACGATCGTCTTCACGGAGATGGTGGTGGGCTCCGCGGTGTCGCTGATAGTGCTGCTGGTATTCTACGGGCCGTACTCGCGGCTGATCCTGCGGGGAGCGCACGCCATCACCCGCAACCAGCGCAGTTTCGCGATATTCCTCGGGGCGATCCTGCTCGTGCCGCTGGTGCTGTTCCTGGTGTGATGAGGTGCGAACGCTGGTATACCCCGGTGGGGTATGTTATGATTGTTGACGGGAAAAGTCGGGAAAACTGATGAAAGTATCAACCAAAGGCGAATACGGCATCCGCGCCCTGATCGAGTTGGCGCACCACCACGGTGAGGCCCGCCCGACGCAGAGCAGCGAGATCGCGGCACGCCAGAAGGTGCCGGAGTCTTACCTGGAGCAACTGCTGACCACGCTGCGCCGGGCCGGATTCATCCGGAGCGTGCGCGGCCCCCAGGGCGGCCACGCCTTGATCCGCGACCCGCGCGAAATCCGCGTGTCTGAGGTCATCGAGGCGCTGGAAGGCCCGATCATGCCGAGCGATTGCCTGGACGAGTCCAGCAGCTGCGGCGGCCGCGAGTGCGCACAGCGCCAGATGTGGTCCGACGTCCGTGACGCTATCCTTGGCGTGCTGCAGAATACAACGATCGCCGAGCTTGCGGAGCGTGACCGGGCGGCCCAGCCGGCAGGCGCGCGCTACAACATCTAGGAGCAACCAATGGCAAACAGGATCGCAGAGACAGTGCTGGAGCTGATCGGCGGCACGCCGATGGTACGGCTGAACCGAGTGGTGCCGTCCGGCAGCGCGGAAGTCGTTGGCAAGATGGAGTCGCTCAACCCCGCCGGCAGCGTGAAGGACCGCATCGCACTCAACATGATCGAAGCGGCGGAGCGCGAAGGGAAGCTGAAGCCCGGCGACACCATCGTCGAGCCGACCAGCGGCAACACCGGCATTGGCCTGGCCATGGTGGCCGCAGTGAAGGGCTACAAGCTCATCGTGACGATGCCGGAAGACATGAGCCTGGCCCGCCGGGACCTCCTGGCCCGCTACGGCGCGCAGGTGGTCCTCACTCCCGCGATCGAGGGGATGACCGGCGCCGTCTACGCGGCGCAGGAGCTGATGGCGAAGCACAAGGGCACCTTCATGTGCCAGCAGTTTGAGAACGCCGCCAACCCGGACATCCACCGCCGCACTACCGCGCTCGAAGTCCTCGAGGCGACCGGCGGCAAGATCGACGCCTTCGTGGCCGGCGTCGGCACCGGCGGCACGATCACCGGCGTCGGCGAGGTGCTGCGCGAGAAGCTGGGCAAGAACGTGCTGATCGTGGCGGTGGAGCCGACGCGCTCGCCGGTGCTGGAGGGCGGCCGGGCCGGCGTCCACGCCATCCAGGGCATCGGCGCCAGCTTCATCCCCGGCATTCTCAACCGCGAGGTCTACGACGAAGTCATGGCCGTGACCGACGAGGACGCCATCGACATGTCGCGGCGCCTCTGCCGGGAGGAGGGGTTGCTCGTCGGCATCTCGGCGGGGGCCAACGTCTGGGCGTCAATCAAGGTGGCGAAGAAACTGGGCGCCGGCAAGCGCGTCGTAACTGTTCTGTGCGATACCGGTGAGCGATACTTGCAGATGGAGTCCTGAAGATGGCTTTGAGGAAAGATATGCCAGTCACTGTTTACATACCAACGCCGTTCCGCCGCTTCGCGGGCAACCAGACCTACCTCAAGGCGGACGGCCGCACGGTGGGCGAGGTGCTGGACGGGCTGGGCCGCGACTACCCGTCCCTCCGGCAGATGATCTTCGATGAGCGGGACGAAATCCCGGGCCACGTGAACATCTACGTCAACAACACGGAGATCCACACGCTGCAGGGCAAGGCCACGCCCGTCAAGGACGGCGATGAGATGGCCGTGATCCCCGCCATCGCCGGCGGCGCGCCTGTCACGGCGCTGACACCGGAGCAGGTGGACCGCTACTCGCGGCACATCATCATGCCGCAGGTAGGCCCGGCCGGCCAGCGCAAGCTGATGAATGCGAAGGTACTCGTCGTCGGCGCGGGCGGCCTCGGCGGGCCGGTGGCGCTCTACCTGGCGCTGGCTGGCGTCGGCACGATCGGCATCGTCGACTTCGACGTTGTCGACCTGTCCAACCTGCAACGGCAGGTGCTGCACCAGAACGAGGACGTCGGCAAGCCGAAGGCGATCTCCGCCAGGGAGACGCTCAACGCCTACAACCCGGACGTCAACGTGGTCCTGCACGAGACGCCGCTGACCTCCGACAACGCGCTGGAGATCATCCCCCAGTACGACATGGTGGTGAACGGCGCGGACAACTTCACGACTCGCTATTTGGTCAACGACGCCTCATACTTCGCAGGCAAGCCGCTGGTGGACGGCAGCATCCTCCTCTTCGACGGCCAGGCCACGGTGTTCGTGCCGGGGCAGGGCTGCTACCGCTGCCTCTTCCCCTCGCCGCCGCCGCCGGGCATGGTGCCGAGCTGCGCGGAGGCGGGCGTCCTGGGCTCACTTACAGGTATCATGGGCTCGATCCAGGCCACGGAGGCGCTCAAGTACATCCTGGGCATCGGCGAGCCGCTTGTCGGCCGGCTGCTCATCGTTGACGCGCTGGCATCGGAGTTCCGGGTGGTGAAGCTGCGGCGGGACCCGAAGTGCCCGCTCTGCGGGGACGAACCCACAATCACCGAGCTAATCGACTACGAAGGCTTCTGCGGCGCGCCCTTCCCGGGCGGCCACGAGAACGGCGCTTAGGAGAGGGCATGACGGTAGAGGTGAAAGTAACGGCGAACATGAAGAAGCTGCTGGGCGGCCAGAGCAGCGTCGAGGCCAGCGGCGGCACGGTCCGCGCTGTGCTGGACGACGTGGACAAGCGCTACCCGGGCTTCCGGGACAGCGTGATGACGGACGGCGGCATCCACCGCTTCGTGAACGTCTACCTGAACGACGAGGACGTCCGCTTCCTGGGCCAGCTGGACACGCCGCTCAAAGACGGCGATGTGCTGTCCGTATTGCCGGCGCTCGCCGGCGGTTGAACATATCGCAAGGACGATTGACGCTGTGCTGAGGAAGAGTGCGCCCGCCGCCCCGCCCCACCCCCCAAAAGGGGAGAGTCTGGGGGACACCCCCAGGCCCCCGGTATGGGGCTGCCGCCCCCTTCACCCCCGCGTAGAGGGCCTGGCTCCTCTCTTCTCGCAGTCCGGGGAGATACCCTGATGCGCTGCGATTCGATCCTCGACGCCATCGGCAACACGCCCCTGGTCCGCCTGGGGCGGATGAACACGCGCCCGGGGGTCAACGTCTACGCCAAGCTGGAAGGGTTCAACCCCACGGGCAGCGTCAAGGACCGCATCGCGCTGTTCATGATCAAGGCCGGCGAGGAGAGCGGCGAGCTCACCCCCGACAAGACCGTGCTGGAACCGACGAGCGGCAACACCGGCATCAGCCTGGCCATGGTCTGCCGCGCCAGGGGCTACCGGCTGCTCTGCGTGCTGCCGGATAACGTGACTCCGGAGCGCGAGGCGCTGCTCCGCGCCTTCGGGGCGGACGTGGTCTACGCGGAGAACGCTACCAGCACCAACGACGCCGTCTTCAAGGCCCAGCAGATGCTGGCCGAAGACCCCGGCGCCTACTACATGCCCTACCAGTACGGCAACGAGAACAACCCCCGCGCCCACTACGAGACCACCGGCCCCGAGATCCTGCGCGACCTGCCGGACATCGATGTGTTTGTCGCAGGGCTCGGCACGGGCGGCACGCTGACGGGCACGGGACGCTACTTGAAAGACCACCGCCCCGGAGTGAAGGTGATCGCGGCGGTGCCGCACCCGGGCGACCTGGTGCAGGGGCTGCGCGACCTGGGCGAAGGGTTCATCCCGCCCGTCCTGGACGAGAAGGTGCTGGACGGCCGCATCGTCGTCGACTCTGTGACGTCTTTCCGCACCACCAAGGAGCTGATGGAGAAAGAGGCGATCTTCGCGGGCATCTCTTCCGGTGCCGTGCTGCGAGTCGCTCTCAGGGTGGCGGAGCGTATGGAAAGTGGGAACATCGTAGCGCTGCTGGCTGACGGCGGCTGGAAGTACCTTTCGACGGACCTGTGGACGCGGGATTACGGCGAAGCGCCGGAGGAGACGAAGGGCAAGATCTGGTGGTAGAGGAGGACTGATGGGCCGCTTTCTTATGTACACAGCGATCCTGCTGCTGGCCGTCTTCGTCATGGCGTCCTACACGATCCTCAAGCACGGCAACGAGGGGCTGGGACAAGTGAGGACGCTCTCCATCCACGAAGTCACCTCCAACGCCCGCGCCTACGACACCGCCACCATCACCGTTGA
The DNA here is from genome assembly GCA_035542855.1 of Dehalococcoidia bacterium. Taxonomy (GTDB): domain Bacteria; phylum Chloroflexota; class Dehalococcoidia; order SM23-28-2; family RBG-16-64-32; genus DATKKM01. The sequence continues at coordinate 3,019 of DATKKM010000084.1, read as the reverse complement.
CGGCGTCGTGATCTACAACGACCAGCTGGGCCGGTACGAGCTGACGGACGACGACGCCAGCTTCCCGGTGGTCATCGATGGGTTGAGCGCCGATGTGCTGGCCCCGCTCGTGAACCAGCGCGTCCGTGTCAACGGCAAGTTCGTCTTGAAGGCCGGCCAGGGCTCGCACATCGAAGCCGAGTCAATCCGCGCGCTCGAAACGCCGTCGCCAACCCCCTCGCCGGCCGGGTCCTAGGGATGCGGCTCCCCCGCAGCTTCGTCGAAGAGATGGTGGCCCACGCCATCCAAGATGCGCCCAACGAGTGCTGCGGGATCATCGCCGGAGCGGACGGCGCGGCCGCCAAGCTCTTCCGGGCCAAGAACGCGGAGGCCAGCCCCTACCGCTACAGCGTGGAGCCGAAGGACCTGCTGCGCATCTTCCGCGAGTGCGAGGAGAACGGCTGGTCCTTCATGGCGATCTACCACTCGCACACGGCCAGCGAGGCGTACCCTTCGCCGACGGACGTGCGGCTGGCCTTCTGGCCGGAGGCGTTCTACATCCTGGTCTCCCTGGCTGACAGGGACAAGCCCGTGGTGCGCGCCTTCCGCATCATCGACGGCCAGGTCAGCGAAGAGCCGATCGAGTAGCGGGCGCTAGGCCCGCTCACGCGGGGGCAGGCCCGCAAACGTCCCGAACGAGAGAACCGCCAGGACAAAGCCCACGTCCTGCAGCGTCACGCCCTTGGAGTAAGTGGCCTGGCTGTTGCTCATCGCCAGGAAGAGGCCGAGCAGCAGCGCCACGCCCGCCGCTGCAGCAAAGCCCAGTCCCACGTTGATGCTCTTCGTTGCGCCGAGCGACTCCGGGATCGGGCGGGCGATTGTGCACCAGGCCAGGTCCAGCAGCGCGAAGACCAGCCCGTACTGCGCCCAGCCGTACTCCGGGTCTACGCGGTCATCGAAGAAGCCCACGATCACGGCCATCAGCGCCCAGAGCAGCGCCAGTCCGCCCAGGGCGTAGGAGACGCGCAGGTCATCCTGGTTTGCACCCCCCTTGCCGCCGCCTGACTGCCAGCGGGCCAGCGCCATCAGCGCGACGGTTATGAACCCCGCACCAATCGATGAGGTCAGGAAGGACTGCCCGTCCTGCTGCGTGTCGAAGCTGCCGGCCGGGAGGTAGATCGCGACACCGATCGAGGCGATCGCCACTGTGACTGCCGCGGCGACGAAGGCGGCGGTGGCGTACGTGGTGCGCTGCACGCCCCAGCGATGAAGCATCTCGGAAAGGTTCACGTTGAGCTTGATCTGTGCCGGCGCAGCGGCCGGGGCGGAGCGCGGGGCCTGGGGGCCGGCGGGCGGAGTCTCAGCGGACGCGGGATCAGAGAGCTGGTGCCCGCAGCGCGCGCAGGCCGTGGCGCCGGGGGCGAGCGTGCTTCCGCAGTTCGGACAATTGACGGATGCCGACATTGATCCCTCCCTCATCATCCGGATGACGCTAGTTTAGCAGCGCCGCCCGGCACAAAAAGACCGCCTCCCGAAAGCCGGGAGGCGGCCAAATTTCGTGCGAAGCCCTGCTACATGCTGGAAGTTGTTGAGGCCGCGCCGCCACCTGCGCGCTCCGTCTGGAACAACAGGTAGCCGCCGGCCACCAGAGCGATCACGCAGATGATGCCGATGAAGAAGCCGATGCTCAGGTGGCTGGACTCGTTGATCAGCTTGATGAGGACGAAAAGCGCCGCGGCCGCGCCGGCGCCCAGGTAGACCCGGGGCCACGTCACCCCCTGCGGGAGCGCGGGTAGCTGCACCTGGGTGAAGCGGGTCAGCGCTATGACAACGCCCATCGCCAGCCCCAGCAGCACCGCCAGGATCGACCAGAGAGCCCCCGGCGACTCCCAGCCGTTGCGGCTCACGCTAGCGCAGACGTCCAGGAAGCAGGCCTTGGCGTGGTACCAGGGCAGGAAGCTGTCTATCAGCAGCACCAATGCGGCTGGCAGGATGATCTTTTCGCCTAAGGGCATCTTCTGGAAGGTTTCTTGGATGTTGATGCTCATCGTGTTCTCCTTGCCTGCACCCGTCTTCTGTTGTGATTCCTATTGCTGACCCGGAAAAGCGCGCCTGCCCCGAAGTCGCGGGCGCAGTTTCCCTTGTCCGGCAACGTACTGCGCGCCTGTCACAGTGTCAAGTAGTTATCGTAAACCGCTTACGCTTTTGTTCCTTTGTTTGAGGTTCCCGCTTGGTGCTCCTCTGGTAAATTGTCCCGCAGATAGCGGAGGTTGTGAACCATGGCCGAGGAACAAATTCGTGGAGAAGTCACCGTACTTATCCGCCGCGCCCGGATCAGGGTGCCTGATGACCGGCTCCCAGCGCTGGAGGCCGGCCTCGCCGCACTCCGTGCCGGGAATGAATCCCTCTCCCGCTACGAATACGGCCTGATCGAGCCCGCCTGCCGCTTCAACGCACCGCCGAGCAGCCGATGAGTGGCGAACCCGCGTACCTCTCGATCGCCGAGGCCGCCGAGCGTATCCGCTCCCGCGAGCTTTCGCCGGTCGAACTGACCGAGGCCTGCCTGGCCCGGATCGAGAAGCTGGAGGGCAAGCTCAACGCCTTCATCCGCGTGATGGCGGACGAAGCGCGCGCGTCCGCCTCAACCGCTGCGGACGAAATCGCGCGTGGGGACTACCGCGGCCCGTTGCACGGCATTCCGATCGCACTCAAGGACCTCTTCGACGTGGCCGGGGTGCCCACGACCGCCGCCTCGAAGATCCTGGCGGACAACATAGCGGCAACCGACTCGGCAGCCACGAAGCGCCTGCGCGAGGCGGGCGCCGTGCTGCTGGGCAAGCTCAACCTGCACCAGTTCGCCTTCGGGGCCACGGGGCGTTCCTCTGACTACGGGCCCGCCTGCAACCCCTGGGACGTCTCGCGCGTCACGGGCGGCTCCAGCTCGGGCTCAGGCGCGGCGGTCGCTTCCGGGGAGTGCATGGCCGCCCTCGGCACGGACACCGGCGGCTCGATCCGCATCCCGGCCTCTCTCTGCGGGGTC
>DATKKM010000083.1:0-13854 GCA_035542855.1 Dehalococcoidia bacterium | reverse complement strand
CAAGGGGAGTGGGGCCGCTGTCGCCTCGATCAGGTTGGCCACGTACGTCTGCGTCAGGATATCGCCGCTCTCCGTGAACGATGGAGCAAGATACGCCACCGAGTGCGCGTCCGGGCTCAGCGAGCAGCCGGAGACCGACTGGTCGCTCAGGACCACCACCAGCCGCGAATCCGGCGCGGGTGTGGGGGCAGGCGTCACGGTGTCCGCCGGAGGCGGCTGCCCGTTGGCCTGCGCGGCCTGCAGCGCCTGCAGATTTGCCTGCTGGGCCGCGTACCAGGCATCCTCCGCGGCTTTATTGCGCTTATCTACCTCTGCCGTGGCGGCGGGCGAGTAAATTCCGATCACGGAAGTGCCTTCCGTCCCGCCTTCCTCTTCCAGGAAGAACATCGAATTGCCGTCGTCGGCAAAGCCGATCGGCGAAAAGCGCAGCACGTGCGCCACGCTGTCCTGGAGGATCGTCTCTACCGCATCCACGCCCGGCCACGGCTCGATGCCCGGCGGCACCGTCGGCGTGGGCTTTGGCGTCGGGTCGTCGGGGCCTGGCTTGTGCACCACCCGCACCCGCAGGACGGACACGTTGGCCGCCAGGAACTCCGGCCCGGCATAGCGGCGCATGTACAGAAGCGCACTGTCCGGCGACCAGAGCGGCGTATACTGGTAGTCGACGCCACCGGTCAGCTCCGTCGTCTCGTTCGTCTTCAGGTCGATCACCGACGCCACCGCCTGCGACGAGTCCGCGCTCGTCGCCTCATCGGGCAGCGAGAGTACCGCCAGGAACGTGCCGTCCGGGGAGATCGCCGCCTTCACCGGGAACCCCTCCCGGTGATCGATCGCCGCCACCGGTATCCGCTGCGTCAGGTCAGCGGGCGAGGCGCGCCAGATGATGTCCTGCGTCGCCGACGTCGAGCGGACCAGCAGCTGATAGGCGGTCTGCGGCGGCGATTCCGTGGGCCCAGGCGTCAGGATCAGCTGCGTTGGCGTGGGGCTGGGTGAGAGCGAAGGCGTCGGCGCCGCGCCGCTTCCCCCCCCACAGGCGACGGCAACGCACAGCGCGGCAACGGTGGCTGCCAGCGAGAGGCGGAATGTCCAGGGGCGGATCGTCATCGCGGGGACTAGGTCTCGCTGACCTCCGTGTGTCGGCCCTCCGCGCGCAGCTCGCGGATCCGGTGGTAGAAGAAGAAGGCCGCCAGCGCAACGATGGCGATGACGAAGGGGATAGTGACAGGGCGGAAGTACGTGGTCAGGTCTTCCCAGTTCGCGCCCAGCTGGTAGCCGGCAAAGATCAGAGCCAGCGACCACGGGTACGATCCGACGAAAGAGAGCACCGCAAAACGTTTGACATCCATCCTGGCGATTCCGGCCGGCAGGCTTATAAAGGTACGAACGACAGGCAGCACCCGGCTTGCCAGCACCGTGATCTCGCCGTGGCGCTCGAACCAGCGGTGCGCCATGTCGACGTCCTTGCGGGTGATCAGCACGTACTTGCCGTACTTCTCGAGCAGCGGCCGGCCGCCCCAGGCGCCCGCGTAATAGGCGATGAGCGAGCCGATCGTGTTGCCGAGCGCCCCAAATCCGGCCCCGATGAACAGCCATTCCACCCCGCGGCCCTTTTCGTCGACCAGGATCCAGCCGGCGAACGGCATGATCACCTCGCTGGGAAACGGGATGCAGGCGCTCTCAATCGCCATTAAAAATACGACGCCCGGCCAACCCATCGCATCGTAGACAGAGCGGGCGAAATCTATGAGGGCGTTCTCTATTCCAAACAGAGGTTACTCAACCTTCTCTCAATGGTTGTCGCGTATTAACCCAGTATATGGAACGCGTAGCTGTGGCCCAACGTCGCGCGGCCCAAAGAAAAGTGAAAATTTCAACAAAGAGGGGTTGACCTAGCCTTGACGCATGGGCAGAATGGCCCCTTGGAGCCTTAAAACGGCCCTTATGTAAACGGCAAAAGTAGCCGGCCGCCCCGCGCAAAAGCGCGCCACGCCGAGAGGTAGCAGGAGGAAAATAGGCCCATCCTTGTTCTGAACAAGAGATAGCGCACTGGCCCCGCCCCACCCGCCCTGACAACCCCGCAGACCCAATCTCTGCACCGCCCGCCCCTGCCACCAGTGCGCTCGCCTTGCTAATGACCAAGCGTCTTCTGGTATTGCTGCTCGCAACTATCGCCTTCAGCGGCGGGCTCTACGCCTTCCGCGGCAAGAAGGCGAATAAACGCCCAGCGGCAGCGATCACCACCAACATCCCTGCCCTCAAGCTCCCTGAACCCGCTCCGGAGCTTTCGTCTCCGGCTTCGCACGCCTCCCACTCTCCTCACCTGGCTGTGGACGTCCACCTGGTCTCCCGCGTCGCGGGCCTCGTCGTCCTCGCCCTCGCGCTCGGCGCAATCGCCTACCTGGGCCTCGGCAAGGGCTCTGAACCGGCCCGCGCCTCCGAGCTCTCTGCCCAGGCCCCGGACTCGCTCGTCTCGTCGGCGTCGCCGGACTTCCGCGTTGCTGAGGACGCGTTCCAGAAGACTCTTCGGCAAGAGGAGGTCGCCTCCCTCCGTGCCCGCAGCGCAGCGGCCGCTGCCCCTCCGCCCGCAGCGCCGACGGCGGAGCCAACCGCTGCCCCCCCGGCGCCCGCCCCAACCCCGGCCGTCGCCGCCGAAGTCGCGGTACCGGCGGCCGCCCCCGCCGCGGCGCCGGCCTTCACGATTCCGGCTGATGGCATCGAGGCGATCATCTGTGCGCTGCCCTGGCCCTGCCAGCAAGCCATCAACGTCGCCGCCTGCGAGTCCGGCAGGGACATCCAGGGACGCCTGGACGGCAACTGGGCCAGCAACGGCAACAACTACGGCCTCTTCCAGATCAACGGCATCCACGCCGGCAGGTGGCCCGATTTCTGGACCAGCTGGATGGACCCGGCCAAGAACGCCCAGTGGGCCTACGAGATCTACGCCCAGCAGGGCTGGGCGCCCTGGGACTGCAGCTGGGCCGCCTACTACTGACCGGCGCGCCGGCGCTATCCGAATCTTCCACTGTTCATCTGCTCCGGGGCTGATGGCGCTATGATGCGCCCATGGCCGACACCCTCCCCACCGGAAAGCTCCCCCAGCAGATGCTCGCGGAGCTGCTGGCCAGAGTCTCACACCGCGACCCGCGCGTCCTCGTCGGGCCGGGCATTGGCCGCGACGCCGCCGTAATCGACACCGGCGGGCCGCGCTTGCTGATCGCCAAGACGGACCCCATCACCTTCGCCAGCGACCTCATCGGCTCGTACGCTGTGCACGTCAACGCCAACGACATCGCCTGCATGGGCGGCCGCCCGGCCTGGCTCCTCGTCACCGCCCTCCTCCCACAGGACTGCCCGCGCCCGCTGCCGGCCCAGGTCTTCGCCCAGCTCGCCGCGGCCTGCGAGTCGCTCAGCATCGAGCTTGTCGGCGGGCATACAGAGATCACCCACGGCCTCGACCGGCCGATCATCGTCGGCGCCATGCTTGGCGAAGTCGAGCGCGACCGCCTGGTGCGCCCGGAAACGGCGCGCCCCAGCGACGCAGTCATCCTCACGAAGGGCATCGCCATCGAAGGCACCGCCCTCCTCGCGCGGGAGGCGCCCGCCGCTCTGCGGGCCGCCGGAGTGCCGGCGAAGACGCTCAAGCGTGCAGCCGCATATCTGGAGGACCCGGGCATCAGCATCGTCGCCGAGGCAACCGCCGCCTGCGACGCCGCCACTGTCCACGCCCTTCACGACCCCACCGAGGGCGGCCTGGCCACGGCGCTCCTGGAGCTGGCTCTCGCCACCGGCTGCGGCGTGCGAGCTGAAAGCGAAGCCATCAGGGTGCTCCCCGAGACGCGGGCGGTCTGCGAGGCGCTTACCCTCGAACCGCTGGGGCTGCTGGCATCCGGCTCGCTGCTCATCGCGGTTGCGGACGGCGACTGCCAGCGCGTCATCGCCGCGATCGAGGCGAAGGGGATATCCGCCCGCCGGATCGGATCGCTGGTTGACGCGGCGGAGGGCGCTATAATGATGGTCAACGGCAACGCGGAACCACTGCCGGCTTTCGAACGGGATGAGGTGGCGAGGTTTTTCAGCGGGCAGCCGGGTTAGCCTATAGCAAGGAGACACCGAGATAGTGGTCAAGCAGAAGCCCCGTAACATCAGAGAACTCCGCGAAGCGGGGTACAAGCCCCAGACCGTCAAGCAGGAGATGCGCCGCAACCTCATCGCGCGCATCGAGGCCAACCAGGAGCACTTCCCCGGCATCATCGGCTACGAGGAGAGCGTCCTCCCCCATCTGGAGAACGCCATCCTCTCCGGCCAGGACGTCATCTTCCTCGGCGAGCGCGGCCAGGCCAAGTCGCGCCTCATCCGCGCCCTCACCAACCTCCTCGACGAGCAGGTCCCCGCCATCGCCGGCTGCGAGATCAACGACAGCCCGTCCGACCCCATCTGCCGCCGCTGCCGCGACAAGCTGGCCAGCGAAGGCGACGACGTCGAGATCGAGTGGGTCGACCGCGACCGCCGCTACGGCGAGAAGCTGGCCACGCCGGACACCTCCATCGCCGACCTGATCGGCGAGGTGGACCCGATCAAGGTGGCCGAGGGCCGCTACCTCTCCGACGAGCTCACCATTCACTACGGGCTGATCCCGCGCCACAACCGCGGAATCTTCTGCATCAACGAGCTGCCAGACCTGGCCGAGCGCATCCAGGTGGGCCTCCTCAACATCATGGAGGAGCGCGACGTCCAGATCCGCGGCTACCGCCTGCGCCTCCCGCTGGACGTCTACATCGTCGCCTCCGCCAACCCGGAGGACTACACCAACCGCGGACGCATCATCACCCCGCTCAAGGACCGCTACGGCGCCCAGATCCGCACCCACTACCCCAAGAACCCCGAGTCCGAGATGCAGATCGTCGAGCAAGAGCGCATGCACTTCGACGACGACGCCGACCGCAAGATCAACGTCCCGGGCTACATGAAGGAAATCGTCGTCGAGATCACCCGCCTGGCCCGCCGCTCGCCGGACATCAACCAGCGCTCCGGCGTCTCCGTCCGCGCCTCCATCGCCGACTACGAGGCGCTGCTGGCCAACGCCATGCGCCGCGCCATCCGCCTCAAGGAGAACGAAGTCGTCCCGCGCGTCAGCGACCTGCCCTACGTCCTGCCCGCCCTCACCGGCAAGATCGAGTTCGAGACCGTGGACGACGGCCGCGAAGAGCAGATCGTGGAGCGGCTGATCCAGGGCGCCGTCCTCGCCGTCTTCAACCACTACTTCTCCCTGGGCGAGCTGGAGCCCATCGTCGCCAAGTTCAAGGCCGGCTACGCCGTCGAGGTGTCAGACATGACCCCCAGCGCGGACTACGTGAAGCTGCTGAAGGACACCGAGGGGCTGGACGTCGCCCTCGAAAAGCTGGGCGTGAAGGGCAGCGGCCCCTACACAGCTTCCGCCGTCGAATTCGTCCTCGAAGGGCTGCACCTCAACAAGCGCCTGAACAAGGACAAAGTCGGCGGCAAGTTCCAGTACCGCGGCTAGCGCCTCATCCTGAGCGGCGCCTTAGCCCGCCTCGGGCCAGGGCATCCGCCCGCGAAGAATCTGTCGCAACTCCCACCACCGCCACCCGCTGGCTCTTCTCCTAGGGCGCCGCTGTACGGGCGAGGCGTCCATTTGAACAGCAGCTCCCACGCTGGGCCTGACGTCGATGCGTGCAACCGCCCTACGGTCAGGCGGACGCCTCGCCCCTCCGCCACGGAACCTTCGTTTAGCCGTAACCCCGCCGCAACTTGTAATCGCGGCGGGCGAGCGTATACTGCGGGTACCGAACCGGGCCCGGAGGACGCATGCAGCAGGACGCATCGCTCAGCCCCGCCGAAGCCAAACCACGGGACGAACTCGTCCACGTTGAGCCCCACCGCTGGGCGCTCACCTGGTGGGCCCGCCTCTACCGCCGCGCCCTCCGCCGCTGGGACGTCGATAAGCACGTCAAGGCCTACTGCCGCCCCATGACCATCGAAGGGCGGGAGAACCTGGGCCTGGTCAATGGCCCCGTGCTCGTCATCGCCAACCACAGCAGCCACTTCGACACCGTGATCGTCCTCCACGTGCTGCCGCGCAAGGTCTGGGGCAAGCTGGCCATCGTCGCCGCCGCGGACCGCATGTACCGGGAGCGCATCAAGGGCATGCTGCACTCCCTCCGCTACAACGCCTTCCCGATCACGCGCGGCGGCGGCCGCGAGGCGCTCGCCTACTCCCAGTGGTTGACGGGCAGCGGCTGGTCACTGCTCATCTTCCCGGAGGGCAAGCGCTCCCGCGATGGGCAACTGCTGCCGTTCCGCGGCGGCCCGGCCATCCTCGCCCTCGGCCAGAACATCCCCGTCCTGCCCATCTACATCCGCGGCGCCAGCGACATCCTGCCGCCCGGCTCGCCGAAGTCGAAGCCTGCGCCCGTGCACGTCCGCATCGGTAAGCCGTTCGACTTCCCGCCCGGCACAACGATCCCCGAAGCCAAGACGGCGATGGAAGAGGCGATCCGCGCCCTGATCCCGGCCTAGCTGGACAGCACGCCGCCGGAGACGCCGCTCTTGGCCGGCATCCCCACGCGGTATATCCACTCTCCGGCGTAGTTGTACATGCCGCAGGTGCCCATGACGCTGAGCACGCTGCTGACGTAGCGCGCGTCGATGGTGCGCTCGCCGGTCACCGGGTTCGCGCCGCCGTTGGCCAGGCAGGCCGCCAGCATGGCCAGGTCCCAGCACGTGACGGGTCTGCCTTCGCGCCGCTACGCCGATGTTGCGGCCAGATTGTCTTATTGTTAAATCACGGGCCTCAGGACGAGCAGTTGACCGCGCCCGATACGTGAACCGGCGAGCCGCCATCGCTGGCGGTAAGCTCCACGTCCAGGTCCAGCGTCACCTGGTTGCCTTCGCCGCCCACAATTGCCGATCCGGTCCCGTTGCCCTCGCTATCGGCCGTCCAGGTCTGCGCCGCATCGCCCGTCGTCCCCAGCTGCACGAAAGGCACCGGAGAGGCGAACCCGCTCGGCGGCGGCGAGGCCGGGTACGTGTATTGACCGTTGGCGATGGCCGCCTGGCGCAGGCTCATGCCATAAGTCTTGCCGTCAATCTGGCCGTACAGTCCGATCTCCACCCGGCCGTCCTCCACCAGCCCGCAGGATATCCCGCTGCCGTCGCCGCTGCCGGACTTCCACTCGGCCGTGAGCGCGCCGGAGATCGTCACGTCGTAGTTGCTCTCACCCGCCGACGGTGAGGGCGACTCGGACGATCCTCCGCCCCCGCAGGCCGCCGCCAACGCAACAAGCGCCACGAGCCCGATCGATATTATGACGCCGCGCCGGCCACCGCCCTTCATACGAATCGCGATTATACCGCCTGCGTATGTAACGGGCAGCCGCCCGCGCCGTCACCGCACACCGTGCATCCGGAAACATCCGTATTAAGGCGGTATTGCCTCAGAACGCTCCCCCGTTGAGCAATCGTTGAGGGACGCAGTGCGACCATGATCCCGTACACCTGATCGGGCCCGCACTATCGCCGGTCCGAGACGGTGACGGCATCACGATGACGCAACCGACCGGTGCACGGGTCCTGGTAGTAGACGACGAGCCGACGATCCGCCGTGCTTTGAGGCGCACGCTGGAGGGCAATGGCTTCCAGGTGGACGCCGTGGCCGATGGCGCGTCCGCGTTACACGAACACTCGGAGTGGCACCCGGACATCGTACTGCTGGACCTCGGGCTGCCCGATATGGAAGGCCTGGAGGTCCTGCGCCAGATCCGAGCCGTCGCCTCGACTCCGATCCTCGTCCTCTCCGTCCGAGAGGCGCAGCGCGACAAAGTGACCGCGCTCGAACTCGGCGCGGACGACTACGTGACCAAGCCGTTCAGCGTTGATGAGCTGCTGGCCCGCATCCGCGTTGCTCTGCGCCATGCTGCACACCTGGCCGCTGGAACCAGTCCGGTCTTCCGGGCGGGCGACCTGGAGGTTGATCTGGAACGCCGGCGCGTCCGGGTCGGCGGGCAGGAGGTCCACCTCACGCCCACTGAGCACGATCTGTTGATGGCGTTCATCAGGCACCCGGACAGAGTGCTCACAGATGACATGCTCCTCCATGAGGTCTGGGGACCGGCGCACGAGTCGGAGGGCCACTACCTGCACGTCTACATGTCGCGTCTGCGAAAGAAGATCGAGCCGCGCGGCCGGCAAATTCTGCGGACAGAACCGGGTATCGGATACCGCCTTCTGACGGACGAATTCGCGGGCAAATCACACATTTAGGCCGTATTGGTGCGGCCCTCCGCTTCATTGAGCCAGTGTTGAGCACCCCGGTGGGATATTCGTGCTGAGGCCTGTTATGAGCGGTGCTTACCACAAAGTATTGATAGTCGAGGACGAAGAAGGGTTGCGCGGCATCATTGCCCGCAATCTGCTGGCTCGCGGCCACCAGGTCACAGAAGCCGACTGCGTCGCGGAAGCCCTCAACCGCCTCGATTCGGAGCGGCCTGACCTGATGCTCCTCGATATCAACCTGCCTGACCGGACTGGTTGGGAGGTCCTGCGGCATATGAAAGAAGAGGACAACCACGTGCCGGTGGTAATCGTCTCCGCCGTGCGTGTGAGCCCGGGCCACCTGGCTGAATTCAGGCCCCTCGCCTATCTGCCGAAGCCGTTTCCGCTGGAGTCGTTGATCCGGATCGTCGGAGGCGAAGAAGCCGCGAACGAGGTGACTGGATGAGCTCGCTCACCAGCCCAGAAGGACGGAAGCAAATGAGCGCGATTCGCGTCAATCGCACAAGGCACACGGCATCCAGCGCCGGGGTGCTCGGCCGCCTGCGATCAACTTGGCAGCGGCTGACTTCGCCGGCAGAGTTCGGCGAAGCCATGATCGCGGCGATGAGCGCCGAGCCGCGCGGCGTCGTCGAGGCCACGGAGGGGTGGCTCATCCGCCACCGCCAGGACGGCTCTGAAGAGGGCACGAAGATCGTCTTCGACGATGACAGCGCTCACTGGCTGGGCCACCTGGCGCCGAGTCACGCGGAGTCATTGCTGCGCGCGGCTTGCGATCTCCTCTGCAACGAACCAGACGCCGCCATTTCAGCGACTTCAGTCAGCCTTCCGGCGGAGGCAGGTCTGAGCCCGCACAAACTGGCGGACATGGCATCGCTCATGGCCATTGAGTACGGCGTCCTGGCGGACGCCTCAATCGATGGCGATCACGTCCACGTGAGGCTAACGCGGCGCGTCCCGCCGATGCCAGGCGGCGCGCCGGCCAATCAGAGACACAATGCGGCCCCGATCGTTAAACGGGGACAAAAAGGGAGGAACTGATGGAAGAGATCCTGTGGATAGCGGCGCCCTTCTTATTCTTCGCAGTCGCAATCGCGTTCGCCATTGGCTGCGCCAGGCTGGGAGGACACTCGTGACTTTCGAATACATCCTTGGAGGAGTGATATCGGGGCTTGGAGCGATCTACCTGCTCTACGTCCTGATCTGGCCGGAGAAGTTCTGACAATGACCACTGGGCAAATGAAAACACTACAAATGATGGACCCCGAATCGATGACGATTTCGCAGCAGCTCGCCGAGCTGCCGCCGTCGATAGTCGCCGGGGCCCAGAAGCTGCGCGAGACGCCGCCGTCGGTTCGCGCCTACGCGACTCTTCAGCCGGTCGTCAGGCTGCAAACGGTTAGCCTGGCCGCGTTCGCTGCGCTGCTCTCACGCTACGGGCTCACAGCCGAACTCGAAGCGTCCGACGGTGAGCTGTCCATCCGCATGGTCCGTCGCGAAGAAACGCCGGTGGCGCTATGACGGCCAACGGCTGGCTCCAGATCATACTGCTCTTCGGGGCAGTGGTACTGCTCACTAAGCCGCTGGGCCTCTACATGTTCAAGGTCTTCAGCGGGGAGCGCACCTGGCTCTCTTCCGCGCTCCGGCCGGTGGAGCGCGGCCTTTACCGTGTCTCCGGCGTGGACGAGGAGAAGGAACAGGGTTGGCTGGCTTACGCCATCTCGCTGCTGCTGTTTTCACTCGTCGGGCTCTTTGTCACGTACATACTCGAACGCACACAGGGAGGCCTGCCGCTAAACCCGGCGAACCTCCCCGCGGTGACGCCGGGCGCGGCGTTCAACACCGCCGTCAGCTTCACCACGAACACCAACTGGCAGGTGTACGGCGGCGAGAGCACGATGAGCTACCTCACCCAGATGATGGGGCTAGCGGTGCACAACTTCACATCGGCTGCAGCCGGTATTGGCGTCGCCCTGGCCTTGATCCGCGGCATCTCCCGCCGGCGGGCGGACACCGTCGGCAACTTCTGGGTCGACCTGACGCGGAGCATCCTGTATGTGCTGCTCCCGATGTCGATCGTTGTCGCTCTGATCCTGGTCTGGCAGGGCGTCCCGCAGACGCTGGGCAACTACACCCACGCGACCGGACTCGAAGGCGTCGCGCAGACGATCGCCAGGGGGCCGGTGGCTTCTCAGATCGCGATCAAGCAACTGGGGACCAATGGCGGCGGCTTCTTCAACTCCAACTCCGCTCACCCACTTGAAAACCCAACGCCGTTCTCCAACTTCGTGGAGTGCCTGGCGATCATCGTGCTGCCCGCGGCCCTCACATACACATACGGCCGCTGGGTGGGCAACACCCGCCAGGGCTGGACGCTCTTCGCCGCGATGGCGGCGGTCTACGTAGGCGCGGTGTTCGTCGCCTACTGGTCCGAGGCTCGCAACAATCCCGCCCTGAGCGGCCTGCACATCAACCAGGCTATCGGCAACATGGAGGGCAAGGAGGTGCGCTTCGGAGTGCCCCTCTCGGCGCTCTGGGCAGTGACCACGACGGTCACCTCCAACGGCTCCGTCAACTCCATGCACGACAGCTTCAACGCAATCGGCGGCATGGTCCCGCTCGCGGATATGCACCTGGGCGAGGTGATCTTCGGCGGCGTCGGGACCGGACTCTCCGGCATGCTTCTCTTCGCCCTGCTCGCGGTGTTCCTGGCAGGCCTGATGGTCGGCCGCACGCCGGAGTACCTGGGCAAGAAGGTGCAGTCATACGAGATCAAGATGGTCGCCGCGGCGATACTCCTCTTCCCGGCCGCCGTACTAGCCTTCACAGGAGTTGCGGCTGTGACCACCTGGGGCACCGCCACGCTCAACAACGCCGGCCCGCACGGTTTCAGCGAGATGCTGTACCTGTTCACGTCACAGGGCGCCAACAACGGCTCAGCCTTCGCGGGCATCGGGGCAAACACAGGCTTCTACAACAGCGCCGGCGGTTTCGCAATGATGATCTGCCGGTTCTTGATCATCATCGTGACGCTGGCTGTCGCCGGATCGCTGGCCCGCAAGCAGCCAGTCCCTGCCGGCCTGGGCACATTCCCAACCACTGGGGTCCTCTGGGTGGGGCTATTGGCTGGCGTGGTCCTGATTGTCGGTCTGCTTACCTTCTTCCCGGCCCTCGCGCTGGGCCCCATCGCCGAACACTTCATGGGCAACGCCGGAATCACATTCTAGAGGTGATGAGATGAGTGACAAGCAACCCACAAAGACCCCCCGGCCGACGCGGATCGTCGCAGAGCGCGACGAGGTGCCGCAGCGCGGCCTGGAACCACCTACGCAGCGCACACCGGAAACGGACGAGATGAAAGAGCTGGCTGCCTCGCGGCGCGCCGGCAAGAGCGTCTGGACCTGGCCGCTGGTGCGGTCCGCCGCCCTCAACGCCTTCCCAAAGCTGGACCCACGCGCCATGGCCCGCAACCCGGTCATGTTCGTCGTGGAGGTCGGCAGCCTGCTGACCACGTTCTGGTTCTTCCGCGACCTCTTCCGCGGCGACAACATCAAGTTCCCCCTCCAGATCACCATCTGGCTCTGGTTCACCGTCCTCTTCGCCAACTTCGCCGAAGCTATCGCTGAGGCCCGAGGCAAGGCGCAGGCCGATACCCTGCGCGCCACGAAGAAGGACACCCCGGCAACGCGGCTGCGCAACGGGACGGAAGAGATCGTGTCCTCCGCGGACCTCCGCAAGGGCGACATCGTCATCGTCCGCGAGAACGAGCTGATGCCCGGCGACGGTGAGGTTATAGAAGGCGTCGCCTACGTCAACGAAGCGGCGATCACCGGCGAGTCGGCCCCGGTCCTCAAGGAACCCGGGACTGACATCCGCAGCGGCGTCACCGGCGGCACGCAGGTCGTGTCCGACTGGCTGAAGATCCGCATCACAGCCGACCCCGGCGAGACGTTCCTCGACCGCATGATCGAGCTCGTCGAAGGGGCGAAGCGCCAGAAGACACCCAACGAAATCGCCCTCACTATTCTGCTGGCGGGCCTTTCGATCATCTTCCTGATGGTCGTCGTCACGCTACAGCCATTCGCCGTCTACGCGGGTGGCCCGGTCACAACGATTGTCCTCGTCGCGCTCCTGGTCTGTCTCCTACCGACCACTATCGGCGCGCTGCTCTCGGCGATCGGCATCGCGGGCATGGACCGGGTCACCCGCTTCAACGTCCTCGCCATGTCCGGCCGCGCGGTAGAGACATCTGGTGACGTCGACGTGCTGCTGCTCGACAAGACAGGCACCATCACCTTCGGCAACCGCCTGGCCGCCGAGATCATTCCTGTCAACGGCGCCAGCCGCGAAGACGCCCTGCGGGTCGCGCTACTCTCTTCGCTCGGCGACGAAACGCCGGAGGGCAAGAGCATCGTTGCGCTGGTGAACCAGATGGGCATCACTGCACCAAATGGCGAGTCCTCGGCCACCGCCGAACTCGTGCCGTTCTCCGCCGAGACCCGCATGAGCGGCGCCCGGCGCAACGGCTCGTCATGGATGAAGGGCGCCGTCGATGCGATCGTGGCGTCGACGGGCGGACAGATGCCCGCCGACCTGCGCGGCGAGTCTGACCGAATCGCCAGCGAGGGCGGGACTCCGCTCGCCCTCACAGAAGACGGGCGCATCGTCGGCATCATCTACCTCAAGGACACCGTCAAGCCCGGCATGAAGGAGCGCTTCGACGAGCTCCGACGCATGGGCATCCGCACCGTCATGGTCACCGGCGACAACAAGCTCACGGCGGCCACAATCGCCGCGGAAGCCGGCGTCGATGACTTCGTGGCGGAGGCCAAGCCGGAAGACAAGATCCGCCTCATCCGCGAGTACCAGGCAGAGGGCCGCCTCGTCGCCATGAGCGGTGACGGCACGAACGACGCGCCGGCGCTGGCCCAGGCGGACGTGGGCCTGGCGATGAACTCCGGCACCGCGGCGGCGAAAGAAGCCGCAAACATGGTCGACCTCGACTCCAACCCGACGAAGCTGATCGAGGTGGTGCGCATCGGCAAGCAGCTGCTCATTACGCGCGGCGCGATCACCACGTTCTCCATCGCCAACGACGTGGCCAAGTACTTCGCCATCATCCCGGCGGCGTTCGTGGCCACGTACCCGGAGCTGGACAAGATCAACATCATGAAGCTGGACAACCCGGAGAGCGCGATCCTCTCCGCGGTCATCTTCAACGCCCTCATCATCATCGCGCTGATCCCGCTGGCTCTGCGCGGCGTGGCCTATCGAGCGGCCCCCGCCGCGGACCTGCTGGCCCGAAACCTGCTGATCTACGGACTCGGCGGCATCATCGTCCCGTTCGCCGGAATCAAGGCAATCGACCTGTTCGTGTCAGGCGTTCACCTGGCCTAGGAGATGACAATGACTTCTGTACTCAAGGAGTTCCGCCCGGCGATCCTGATGGTGGTGTTCTTCACCCTGCTGACTGGACTCGCCTACCCATTCGCGATAACCGGCATCGCCCAGGTCGTGTTCCCCGGCACGGCTGACGGCAGCCTGGTCACGGACAGCTCCGGCAAC
>DATKKM010000082.1:0-2804 GCA_035542855.1 Dehalococcoidia bacterium | reverse complement strand
CACTTCCGTCCGGAGGTCGCGCTGGGCGCCTCCACCGCACCGATGTCGCAGGACGGGCCCAGGGGCCGTGTGACGCCGTTTTGGTCCCGCTGGAGGTGGCTGTCGCACTCGAAGACGGAAAGCGGGATACGGTTGATGGCGTCGCTGCCCTGCATCGGAGTCATCGTCTGGGTAGTGCCGGGCGACGTGAACGTCATCGGCCCAAGGTTGGGGTGACCGGCGGGGATGTCGGTTGGATTGACGAGCCCGCAGGAGTTGTCGCTGTCGATGTTGTAGCCGCCTGACGCAATGGTTGAGCCAGGCTCGCCTACGCAGTCGGCTCCCAACTGTTGATCGCCGATAATGCTGGCCCTGGTATCGAGAAGGCCACCGGCGCGATAGATGCCGCCGCCCTGCGGCGCGCCGTTGTTCGAGATGGTGGAAAAGATGAGGTCGAGCTCAGTGCCGGGCTGGGCGAAGACGCCGCCGCCGCGGTTCGCCGTGTTGCTGCCCAGCGTGCCCAGGTTCAGGTTAAAGAGACCGCTGTTCAGGTAGATGCCGCCGCCGTCCGCCGTAGCGCCGTTGCTGGCGATTGTGCCGTAGTAGCCGATGTTGCCATCGCTGTAGATGCCGCCGCCGCTGGCCGCGACGTTCCCGATCACGCTGCCACTCTGGACCTCAACTGTGGAGACGGTATCTGCGAAGATGCCGCCGCCGCGCCCCGTCGCATTGTTGCCGGTGAAATTGACATTGCTCATGTCGATGACCGAGGTGTCGCCGGCGAAGATGCCGGCGCCGTCGCCGCCCGCCGTGTTATCCAGGACCAGCGCGTCGTCCAGGATGAAGGAGGCGTGGGGCGCTACCCAGATCCCGCCGCCATCGCCGCTCGCGTGCGAGTTAGAGATGGTGGTGTTGGAGAGCTGCGTGTAGTTGGTGATCTGGATTGCACCGCCGTTCTCCGCCGCGCCGTTGTTGAAATCGAGGTCATGGATGTTCGTGAGCGCGGAGATGATCATGATCGAATCGCGGCCCTGGGTCGTCAGCTTGACGCGCGCCGCCGGCGCGCCCGGCCCTTCGATGCTCATTTGCTTGTCGACGATGAGCGCGGTCTGCAGATTGATCGTCTGACCCGCGAGGCTGTTGTCGATGATGATGCCGGTCTGCGGCGCGGCGTCAGCGATGGCCTGGCGCAACGAGCCGGGCCCGCTGTCGTTGGTGTTGGTGACGATGATGAGTGCAGCCCTGGCCGGAGCCACCGGCAGCAGGGCGAGCGCGAATAGAGCGGCGGCGGCCAGGAATCCCATGGCGAGGCGGAGCGGCCAGCGGGCCGAGGCGGTCATGCGGGTGCCCTCCTGAGAGTGATGAGCTACGAGCGATTAGGATAGCGCACTACGCAGCGAATGCGTAGGCCGTCAGGGGCAGAGGCTAGGCGACGTCTTCCTGGCGGTAGCTCTCCGGCGCCGACAGGAAGAAGGCGATGTGCTTGTAGACCTGGGGGTTGAAGGCCAGGCCGATGTGTGTGCCCGGCACTTCGATGTCAGATCCGTTGCCCATCTCGTTGATGCAGCAGCGCCAGTCGACGACGCCGTCGGTCTTTGTGTAGATGGCGATGTTGGGGATGTCGTCCGGGAAGTCGTCGCGCAGGGCCTTCAGGAAGTCGCACTGGCAGAAGCCGCTGTAGCAGTTGGGCATCGCGTCCTGGCGATTGCGGCGCTGGGCGATGCGGCCCCGCACGAGGTAAGCGGTCTGGAGGACGAAGGGATGGACGCGCACGCCGCGGAAGGGCGAGGCCATGGTGGTGACGGAGGCTACTTTCTCCGGCCAGCGGACGGCTGCGCCGCGGGCCAGCACGCCGCCGAGGCTGTGGCCGATGAGGTGTACAGGCCCGCCGGTCTCGTCGTAGGCGCGGTCGATCGTCTCGTAGAGACGAAGGCTGAGGATGTCCGGGCACTCCGCGTTGCGGCCGATGCCGGAGAGGTAGGGGGTGTACCCGATGCGCCGGAGCCAGGCGTTCATATCGCCCAGGTACTGGTCGGAGCCCATGAAGCCGGGGACCACTACGACGGCCGAGCCATCGCCGCGGGGGATGCCCACGCCGCGGAAGACCGGTGACATGCGCAGGGCGATCCAGTCGATGCCCAGGAAGGCCTCGCGCCAGAGAGGGAGCGTGGAGTTAGCCTGGAATTCCTCTTCGAGGTACTTGGGCCACGACGTCATGACCAGTTGCCACCCCTCCCATAGAAGCTGTCGTACTTACTCATTTCACATCTCTATACTAGCACCAGCATTCACCAGTAATGATAGAACCTTAACCCCCGGTTAACCGTTACACAGGAGTTGCGGCCTAGTATATAATGCGTGTAATTGCGGGGGTACAGGGCGGCCAGTGCGGAGTGGCCGGCCGGAAAACTAGGGGTGTCAATGACCCAGCGCGGTCAAGATCGCCGGTTGAGCGCGCAGGACGCGTCATTCCTCTACTTTGAGAAGAGAGAGGCGCCGCTGCACATCGGCTCTATCGCTGTCTTCGAAGGGCGGGTCGATTACGACCGCTTCGTGGACAACATCGCCGCGAAGATCAACCTTATCCCGC
Organism: Dehalococcoidia bacterium; assembly: GCA_035542855.1. GTDB lineage: Bacteria > Chloroflexota > Dehalococcoidia > SM23-28-2 > RBG-16-64-32 > DATKKM01. Next base: position 235 of record DATKKM010000082.1, on the reverse strand, counting down.
GCTACCAGCAGATAGTGGTGCCGGCGCCGTTCAACATCGGCCATCCCACGTGGGAGTGGGACCCCAACTTCGACATCCGGCGCCACATCACCTCGGTCAAGCTCGACAAGCCGGGCACCGACGAGCAGCTGTTCGAGACGGCGGCCAACCTCTTCTCCACGATACTGGACCGCGAGAAGCCGCTCTGGGAGATGGCGCTGATCCACGGCCTGGAGGGCGACCGCAGCGCGCTGCT
>DATKKM010000081.1:0-10076 GCA_035542855.1 Dehalococcoidia bacterium | reverse complement strand
CTGACGTACGGCCCGGACCCGGCGCAGATGGAGATCGGGATCAAGGGCACGCTGCAGCCCGGTTACTACACGGTCCTCTGGGAGACGCTTTCGGCGGTGGACGGGCACCTGTTCAAGGGGTTCTACACGTTCACGGTGCTCAACCCGGACGGCACGCAACCGCAGGGGCAGGCGTTCCAGGGCGGCTCGTCCGGGGGCACCACGGCCAAGCCGGACACCGTCGCCGTCCGCTGGGGGCGGCTGCTGGGCATCACGGCAGTGCTCGGCAGCGTGGTGTTCTTCCTGGTGATTGTCCTCGGCGCGCTAAGTGAAGTCGACGAGCCGTGGCGGGCGCGCTGGCGCAGGGCGGCGCTTGACCGGGTCCTGCTGGTGGCGGGCGGTGCCGTCTGCGTGCTGGCGATCGTCGCGGCGGGCGAGCTCTGGGTGCAGGCTAACGAGCTCGGCGGTCTCAGCTACATTGACGATGTCCTCCGCAACGACTGGGGGACGCGCTGGATCCAACGCCAGGTCTCGCTCGGCTGTATCGCCGTGGCGCTGACCGCCGCCTACGTCCTCGCGAGACGCGGCCGGGACCGCCTGGTGAACCCGGCGCTCCTCGTCGTGGCGGTGAGCGGAGTCGTCTATGTGCTGCTGATCGCTCTGGTTAGCCATGGCGACTCGATCTCTGGCTCGTTCTGGGCGGTGGGCGCGGACTTCCTGCACATCGTTGCGGCGTCCGTCTGGATCGGGATGCTGGTGCAACTCGGTCTGCTCCTGGTGTGGTTGCGTGGAGACATCCCGGACCCACAGAAGCGGCAGCTGCAGGCCGGCCACCTCTCGCGCTTCGGGACGATCGCCGCGACGAGCGTTGCGATCCTGCTGGCGACGGGCGCGGCCAACGCCGCGGCCCAGGTCCCGGACTGGAGCGCCCTCTACGACACCGCCTACGGCCGCGCGTTGCTCCTCAAGCTCGGCATCATGGCCGTGCTACTGCTGGCCGGCGCCGTCAACGCCTTCTACCTGCGCCCGCACATGGTCCGGGACTCCGACGAAGGGCTGCCCACGGACGAGCTGCGCCGCCGCATGTCGATCGCCGTGCGAGTAGAGCTGGGGCTCGGAGTGGCGGTGCTGCTGGCCGCCGCAATCCTCGTCCTCTACCCGACCGGCCGCCAGGTGCGCGACGCGCAGGCCTTCGAGAAGGCGAGCACGGAGGCGATCGTCGGTTACGAGGTCGTGCAGCCGGCGCCCAGCGGTGACCTGGCGGTCGACTTCACGGTGACGCCGGGAACGGCCGGCTTCAACTCGTTCCGTGTGTTCCTCTTCCCGACCGGCGGCGGCGACATCGGTGACGTGCTGAAGGTGCGGATGAAGATCAACTTCCACACGGAGGACCTCGGCCAGCAGATCGTCGACTTCGATCCGGTTGGCGAGGGCGTGTTCTCCTACAAGGCTTCGGGGCCATACCTGACGCGTCCCGGCCAGTGGGATATCGACGTGACGGTGCAGCGCCGCGGCGTCGACGACGAGACGGTGACGGTGCCCGTGACGGTGTCGTCGGCCGGCGGCGCCGGCCAGTTCTCATACCCGCTGGTGGTTGGCTCCTGGTTGAGCGTGGCGATGGCGGCGCTGATGGTCTTCGCGCTGCTGGGCGCCGTCTGGATCTCCGAATGGCCGGGCCTGCCGGAGCTGTCGCCCCGCTTCCTGCGGGTAGGGACGGCGATGCTGACGGTTCTCGGCGCGGGCATTCTGGCGCTGAGCCTGATCCCGGCGAAAGGGCCCTCCAGCGGGAACCCGATCCCGGCGAGCGCCCAGTCGATCGCCGCAGGCCACGATCTCTACGTGCAGAACTGCTCCAGCTGCCACGGCATCAACGGCGACGGCAAAGGCCCGAACGCCGGGGGGCTGCCCGTGAAGCCGGCAGATTTCCGGCTGCATATCCCGTACCACCAGGACACGTTCTTCTTCAACGTGATCACCAACGGCCTGGGCTCCATCATGCCCGGCTGGAGCGCGACCCTGACCGAGGACGACCGCTGGAACATCATCAACTACCTGCATTCAGCATTCGGACAGGGTGCTGAGCCGGCGCCCGGATCGCCAACGCCCGCGGCGAGCGGTTCGCCCACGCCGACGCCGGCGGCGAGCCCGTAGGTGAACATGTCGCGACGCCGCACTCGTCTAGAGAAGGAAGGGGCCCGGCCGCAGGTGCCGGACTGGGTGTGGGGCGCCGGCCTCGGCGTCATCGTGCTTGTCTTCATCGGTGCGTTCTTCCTGTTCAGCCAGCTGGGCGGCGCCAGCAACGACCCCTGCGGCAAGGCGCTGCCAGCGCTCGGCCAGCAGACGGACGTCACCGCGCAGGCCTTCGCCGATGAAGATGCCGCACTGGGGCACATGATCGACTTCTTCAACCAGGGCGACGTCAACGCGGCGAACACGTTGTTCCTCGGCCCGGTGCACAACTTCACGCACAACGTGGACCCGCCGATCCGCGCCAGGAACGAAGGCGTGGCCAAGACGCTGTGCAGAGCGGTCCTAACCCTGGAGAACGTCCTGATCACCCCGCAGACGCACGCTACGCCGGAGCAGCTTGCCGCCGACACCGTTGAGGTCCGCAGCGCGCTGCGCGACGGGGCCGAGGCGCTTGGCTTCCCGAGACCGACTGGCTAGTATCGTGAACGTGACCTTTGTAACCCCCGCTGAAGCGCCGTTTGTGGTGGCGTTCTCCCGGCGCCGCACGCGGGCGCGGGCTCCTGCCCCCACGTATGCGCTGCCGGACTGGGTGTGGGGCGTAGGCCTGGGCGCGGTGGTGCTGATCGGCGTCGGGGCGTTCCTGCTGTTCACAGGCACCATCGGCGGCGGAGGGGGCGGCATTTGCGACAACCCGCTCAAGCCGATCCCGGACGTGGCCACGCACGATGCGACCGCCGAGGGCTTTCAGCAGGAGTGGGCCGAGTTGAACCAGCTCATCGGCTACATCCAGCAGGGCAACCTGGATGCGGCCAACCAGCTGTTCTACGGGGCGACGCACAACTTCATGCACACCGCCGACCCGGTCATCACGGAAAGGAACCCTACCCTGGGGAAGAACCTCTGCAATGCCGTCATCGCCTTCGAGAACGACTTCGAGCAGCCGCCAAGCACCGCCGTGCTGGTCACCGAGATCACGAAGGTCCGCGATTTGATGGCTGACGGCGCCGTGGCGCTTGGATTCCCGCGCCCGAGCGGTTAACATTCGCGCGATGGGACAGCTAGACGGCCGTGTCGCGATAGTCACCGGAGCCAGCAGGGGCATCGGCAAGGAGATCGCGCTGCTCTTTGGGCGCGAAGGCGCGAAGGTGCTCGTCGCCGCTCGCACAGAGCACGAGGGCGAGCACCAGCTGCCCGGCGGTATCGCTGAGACGGCGGAGGAGATCCGCGCTGCCGGCGGGGAGGCCACGCCGGTCCGCTGCGACGTCTCTCACTTGGAGGACATCGAGCAGCTGGTGGAGGCGGCGCACCGCAACTACGGTCCGGTCAGCGTGCTGGTCAACAACGCCGCGTTGAACTACTACATCCCGATCAAGGACTTCCCGCTCAAGCGCTTCCAGAAGATGCTGGAGGTGGACATCACCGGTCCCTTCCTGCTGGCGCAGGCCGCGATCCCGGACATGCTGGAGGCCGGGCGCGGGCACATCGTGAACATCTCCTCCCTGGCGGCGCGGCATCCGGACGGGCCGCCCTACCAGATGGCCCCGCGCGGCGGCACAACGTATGGCCTGGTAAAGGCGGCGATCGAGCGCTTCAGCACCGGCCTCGCGCACGAGCTGTACAACGATGGGATCGCCGTCAACTCGCTGGCGCCTACCGGCATCGTGGCGTCGCCCGGCGTGCTCTTCCACCACCTGATCGAGAACGAGGACGACCCCCGCGCCGAGCCAGTCGACTACATGGCCCGCGCCGCTCTCATCCTCTCCACGTGTGACCCGAAGGAGTTGACGGGCCGCATCTGCTACAGCCAGTCGCTGCTGAAGAAGTTCGGGCAGCTGGCGTAAGCTCAGCACTGTCGCTGTCGCGTAACCCCTCTTCTGTGCGAACCTGTCTCCCATAGTGGACGTTCTGGAAGTCGTCGGGCTGGCCGTCGCCGCGTTCGTGGCAGGCGCGATCAATGCCGTCGCCGGCGGCGGATCCCTGGTCAGCTTTCCGGCGCTACTGGCCGCGGGCTACGCGGCCAAGCCCGCGAACGTCACCAACACCGTCGCCATCTGGCCGGGCACGCTCGGCGGCTCCTATGCCTATCGCAGCGAGCTGGGCCGCCAGCGCCGGCGGATCGTCATGCTGCTGGCGCCGGCGATCGCTGGTGGCATCGCGGGATCGGCGCTGCTTCTCACCACATCGTCGGACACGTTCGACGCTATCGTGCCGTTCCTGATCATGATCGGAGTGCTGCTGATCCTATTCCAGGACTGGATCGGCAAGTACACCACGGGCCACCACTTCGTCTCGCAGGGGGAAGGCCACATCCCCGTGTCGCTGATCGCGGTCGTCTTCGCCGGCGCGGTCTACGGCGGCTACTTCGGGGCGGGACTCGGGATCATCCTGCTCGCCTCGCTCTCCATCATGCTGCCGGACGACCTGCAGCACTCGAACGCGCTGAAGGGCATCCTGGCCAGCGTCATCAACGGCGTCGCTGTCCTGTACTTCATCGCCTTTGGGCCGGTGCGTTGGGGGCCGGCGGTGCTGATGGCGGGCGCGGCGCTGGCTGGCGGCTACCTGGGCGTCGGCTTGGCGCGGCGGCTGGGCCCGGCCTGGCTACGGCGCGTCGTCGTGGTCTACGGGACGATCGCCGCAATCGTGCTGCTGGTGAAGTGACGTTCCCGGAGCCTGGAGATTGCGCGACCCGGCGGAAACCTGCGGCCTCAAACGTGGAACCTGCCCAATCCTCGCTTGAACCTCAGCAGAGTTGCGCGCCTATAATTACTCGAACAGATAGGAGCCTGCCCCATGCAATTCCGCACCATCCCCAACACCGGCCTCAGCGTTTCCACCGTCGGCTTTGGCGTCTGGACGGTCGCCACCAGTTGGTGGGGCGCCGAGAGTGACCAGGCCGGCATCGACCTCCTGCGCAAGGCCTACGACCTGGGCGTCACCTTTTACGACACCGCCGACGCCTACGGCGACGGCAAGGGCGAGACGCTGCTGGCCGAGGCGCTGGGCCACGTCCGGGACAAGATCGTCATCGGCACAAAGTTCGGGTACGACTGGTACAACACCAAGGACCGCGCCGGCCAGCGCGAGCGCCCGCAGGACTTCTCGCCCAGGTTCGTGCGTTTCGCCTGCGAGGAGAGCCTGCGCCGCCTGGGCACCGACTACATTGACCTCTACCAGATGCACAACCCGCGCCTGCCGACGGTGCGGGACGATGAGCTCTTCGCGACCCTGGAAGACTTGAAGCGCGAGGGCAAGATCCGGCACTACGCCGCTGCCCTGGGCCCCGCAAACGGCTGGGAGGCGGAGGGGCTGGCGCTCTGCCGTAACCGCAAGATCGCCACGCTGCAGATCATCTACAACATGTTCGAGCAGGCGCCTGGACGCCGCCTCATCGAGGCCTGCGAGCGCGACGGCGTCGGCGCGATCATCCGTGTGCCGCACTCGTCCGGCCTGCTGGAGGGCAAGTACACGCTGGAGACGACTTTCCCGAAGACCGATCACCGCGCCCACCGCCCGCGCGAGTGGCTGATTGAGGGGCTGCAGAAGCTGGACAAGGTGAAATTCCTGGCGGAAGGCACCGGCCGCACGATTGGCCAGGCGGCGATCCAGTACTGCCTGGAGTCACCGAACACTGTCTCCGTCCTCCCGAACATCTACGACGCCGAGCAGCTCGAAGAGTTCGCGGCCGGGTCAGACGTCCCGCCGCTGACCGCCGACGAGTTCGCGCGCATCGCGGAGATGTACCCGGACAACTTCGGGGTGGAGCGGCTGGTCGAGGAGCAGCTGAAGAGCTCGGCGGAGGCCTAGCGTGACAGACGTCCGCTCGCAGCCAGCGGTGGGGAAGCGGCCCGGCCCTGACGCCGGCGCTGCTCCACCCACCCGCCGCCAGATCGTGAAGTTTTCCTTCTTCCGCGTCGATCCGGCCTGGCGTCTCTTGCCGGCGGACGAGCGAGAGGCCGGCAAGCGCGCGTTTGAGGCTGCAGTCGATGCCTTCTCAGACAGGCTGCAGGTGCGTAGCTACTCAACCGTAGGCATGCGCGGCGACGCCGATTTCCTGCTCTGGCAGATCGGCGAGACGCTGGACGACGTGCAGGCGCTGCACGGGGCGCTGCTGGCCACGCCGATGGGCGCCTACCTTTCGCTGCCGTACTCGTTCCTCGCCATGACGCGGCGCTCCGTCTACGTCTCGCCGGAGGAAAGCGACAAGCGGCTGCACTTGCACCCCGCGGACTCGAAGTACTTCTTCGTCTACCCCTTCGTGAAGACGCGGGACTGGTACCAGCTCCCGCTGGAGGAACGCCAGGCGATGATGGACGAGCACATCCGCATCGGGCGCAAGTACCCTTCGGTCAAGCTGAACACCACGTACTCCTTCGGACTGGACGACCAGGAGTTCGTCGTCTCCTTCGAGACCGACGAGCCGGCGGACTTCCTCGACCTCGTGATGGAGTTGCGGGAGGCGAAGACCAGCACTTACACCCTGCGCGACACGCCGATCTTCACCTGCATCTCGCTCTCCCTCCGCGACACGCTGGATACGCTCCGCCTGCCGGGTGAGGGGGAACGCGCGCCGGTCCAGCGGGACGGCTGGACCCGCGTTTGCGCCGTCGCCGATGTGCCGGAAGGCAACTCGATGCTGACGTACGTCGCCAACCAGCAAGTGGCGCTGTTCCGCACCGGTGGCCGCTTCTACGCCGTGGCCAACCGCTGCTCGCACGCCAACGGCCCGCTCGTGGACGGCGCCCTCGAAGGCGCCACTGTCGCCTGCCCGATGCACGACTCGCGCTTCGACCTGGAGACTGGACAGCCGCTCTGCGGCCCAGCCAGCCGCCCGGTGCGGACGTACGCCGTGCGCGTGGAAGGCGATGACGTGCTCATCGGCCCGGCCGCCGGCTCCTGATCGTTAACCGGCGACTGGGTATGCTTGCGGGGTGCGCTCGCTTCTTGTCGTCATAACGCTAACGGTGCTCGCGGCCTGCGGCGGGGGAACCGCCGCCACCGTCTCGCCCAACGCTACGACTATGGTGCCGACGGCGCGCCCGACGTCACCGCCAACGCCCACGGCGACTGCCACGCCGACGCCTACACCGGAGCCGACTCCCTCGCCCACTCCAACACCCACGCCGAGCCCAACGCCGTCGCCATCACCCACCGTCTCGCCATCGCCGATCCCCATCCATCACGGCCCGCCGTACCTGATAGCGATTGAGGCCGGTCACGGCGGACCCTACTACTGGGGCGCCAGCGCCCGCGACGCCGACAACCGCCTCTGGATCGAGAAGGACCTCAACCTGGAGGTGGCTCAGCGTGTGCAGCAGCTGCTCTCCGGCGCCGGCTACAACACGCTGATGATCCGCACGGACGATTCGACCCTGACGCAGTGGGACCCCGCAGACTACCGCGGCAGCCTGATCCGGGAGGCGCAGGCGCGGGTAGACGTGGCGAACGCGGCGCAGGCGGACGTCTACCTGGCGGTCCACTTCAACGGCTGGGTGGACGACAGCCAGAAGGGTACGGAGGCGTACTGCAACCCGGACCGCTCCTTCGGGACGGAGAACTGCAGCCTGGCCACCTTCGTGCAGGCTGCGCTGGTCCAGCACATCCGCGACGCCGGCTACGACGTGAACGACCGCGGCGTGAAGAACGATGCCGAAGTCGGTGGCAATCCGAACAACCCACATTCCTTCGTCCTCGGCACCAACGACAACTTCTCGCCGACACTGATGCCGGGTGTCATCGTCGAGCCGCTGTTCCTCTCGAACCCGGATGACCTGGGGTTCCTGCACCGCGACGACGCGATCGACATAATCGCGAGCGGGTATGTGGATGGGCTTAACGCTTACTTCGCATGGCTGAACGGAGGATGAAACAGCGCCTCCCGTCTATGGACGACGGGAGGCGCTGAAGTCACCTGCGATAGGCCCTAGCGACGGCGGGCGAAGCTCCAGGCGATGGCGCCGCTGGCCGTCAGCATCAGCGCGGCGAGCGCCAGCACCAGCTCCATCGGCCAAACGCTGTCGGTTGATGCTGGGCCGCCAGTTTCCGGCAGGCCACCCGGCGTCGGCGACTGCGTCCCCGCCTCGGCTGTTCCCGTTCCCGTAGGTGTGCCTGTGAAGGGCGACTGCGAGCCAGGCTCCAGCGTCGGCGAGATGGTTGGCGTTGGCGTTGCGGTCGGCGTCGCAGTAGACGTCGGCGTCTCGGTCGGCGTCTCGGTTGGGGTCGGGCTCGGAGTCGGCGTCTCCGTCGGGGTCGCTGTCGGGGTCGGGGTTGGGGTTACCGTCGGCGTCGGGGTGACGGTCGGCGTCTCGGTCGGCGTACTCGTCGGAGTTGGCGTCGGTGTGGGTGTTGGAGTTGGTGTTGGTGTCGGCGTCTCCGTTGGGGTAGTCGTCGGCGTCTCGGTCGGCGTGGAAGTCGGAGTGGGCGTCGGCGTTGGAGTCGGGGTAGGCGTCTCCGTTGGGGTTGGCGAAGGCGTCTCCGTGGGAGTTGCGGTTGGGGTCGGCGTCGGGGTAGGAGTTGGCGTCGGCGTCAGAGTTGGAGTCGGCGTCGGAGTCGGAGTGGGTGTCGGCGTTGGCGTTGGCGTCGGCGATGGCGTCGGCGATGGCGTGGGCGAAGGGGTTGGCGTCGGGGTCGGAGTTGGCGTTGGAGTGGGTGTCGGCGTTCGCGTCGGCGTCGGAGACGGTGTCTTGGTTGGCGTGGGGGAAGGCGTCTTGGTAGGAGTGGGGGAAGGCGTCGGTGTGCAGTAGTGCGGAGTCGGCGTTGGAGTCGGAGTTCTGGTTGGCGTGGGGGTTGGCGTGTGGAACCACTGAGCGCCAATGGGCGTGCACGGAGGGGTTGGTGTCGGCGATGGAGTCGGGGAGGGTGTCCTGGTGGGCGTTGGGGTGTTGAAGTGCTGGACTCCGGTGGTTGCGGTAGCTGTGGGGCCCTGTGGCGGCGGCGTGGGGCCGCCCCCGCCCGTGAACAGCTTCAGGATCGCCACGGCCAGCAGCACGGTGACGAGACCTGAGCCCAGTGAAAGCCAGGTGAATCTGTTGCGGAAAACCGACTTCATGGTAGTGCCCTCCACTGGTCTTGACGCCGGGAAGAGAGCACTAGTTACGCATTACGAGCGATTTGCAACCACTTCAGGAAAAAGGGCAGGCCGGGAACGGGGCCAGAAGGCCCCCCTGAAGGGGGCCGAAGGGCACGGTCGTGTCTGCTCCCCAGTGAGACCGGCCGGCGGGCCCCTCACTGCAGGGCCGTGCCTCGATGTTCCGTTCCGCATGGGCGTTCGGGCGCGCGCGTGGCGGAAAATCGCCTAGAATCAGATCGAGGAGGGGTGGCAGAGCGGTTGAATGCGACGGTCTTGAAAACCGTTAGAGGTGCAAGCCTCTCGTGGGTTCGAATCCCACCCCCTCCGCCAAATTCGTATCTAAAAACGGGCTTCTGAGGTCTCCCTCAGCTGCTTGAAACCGGTGATCTGACAGCAGCGGTGACAGCAACGGGGATGGACGTCGCTGGACGGTGACAGCCGTTTGGAAGGATCTAACCGAACAGCGCTTCCATCTGGTCTGCCGCTTCGCGGCGCATCGTGGGTGACACGTGCGAGTAAGTGTCGAGGGTGAGAACCACAGTGCTGTGGCCGAGCATCTCCTGGACGACCCGAGGGTGCACCGACCGTTGGAGAAGGAACGTCGCCGCGCTGTGCCTCAGGTCATGAACCCTTACCTTGGGCAGCCCTGCGCGGGTGAGTGCATCGTGAAGAGCAGTGATGACGCCCGATGGCTCCAATGGCCGGCCATCTGGTCTGGCGAAGACCACTCCATGGTCGGTCCACATTGGGCCCGCGGCCAACCGGTCTTCCAGTTGGTGGCGCCGGTGTTCGGTCAAGGCCGCCACCGTCTGCTTGGTCAGATTAACGGTTCTCCGCGAGC
>DATKKM010000080.1:0-3487 GCA_035542855.1 Dehalococcoidia bacterium | reverse complement strand
GCGAAGTCCCGAAGCCGCTCGGCACGCGCCACCCCTCGACGACGCCGTTCCAGGCCTTCCCCACGAAGGACGGTTGGATCGTCATCGCCATGGCCTGGGGCGTCGAGAACATGTGGGAGCTCTTCTGCGTCGCCATCGGCCTCCCCGAGCTGATCGACGACCAGCGCTTCGACACGCCCGGGCTGCGCACGAAGAACCACGCCGTGCTGGAGCCCATCCTCAACGAAGCGCTGCGCCAGAAAACCACCACCGAGTGGATCCCAGAGTTCGACGCCATCAGCCTGCCATGCGGCCCGCTGAACGACATCCCGCACGCCGCCGCGCAGCCCCAGGTCGTCGCCCGCGAGATGCTCAAGGACGTCCCGCACCCGGAGGGCTTCAGCCTGCGCATCGCAGACACCCCGGTCAAGCTCAGCCGCACGCCCGGCGGCATCCAGGGGCCGCCGCCCATCGCCGGCGCGGACACGGACGCCGTCCTCCGCTCGCTGCTCAACATGAGTGACGCGGAGATCGCCAGGCTGCGCGAGAAGCGGGTGATATTCGGGCCGCTGCCCAGCCCCGTGCCGCGAATTCTCGAGCACGAAAAGCGCGTGTCTTAGCGCGATATCCGGAGCGTTAATGAGCTAGGGCATCGGCTACGCAGCGTATCCCTCCGCGATGTTTCCAGGCCGGCGACGCGTCGTTTACAGACTGCGCTTGACGCCTTATCCGCCAGGTGCATAATTACCGGCAGGCAAGCGGGGGTGTGGGACCGCGGGTTTCCCGGGTGCGGCGTTTTGGGGACCCGGACCAGCCAGCGCTTAAGGGCCACCTGTGGGGGTGCAGGTGGCCTTGCCTTTTGCGCGGACTACTGCCGTTTGCGCGCCTTCCAGATCTCCTCCACCGGCCACTTCCGTCCCCACTCCGGCTGCGGCAGCCCGATGAAGCGGTGCGGCTTCGCGTCTGCGGGGGCCTGCACTTCGATCAGCGCTTCGACGTCCATCCCGAGATCACGCAGCAGCCGGATCCACTCGCCGTGCGGGAGGTGGAACTCCACGGAGCCGTCGTCCGGCCACTCGAAGCGATGCATGCCAAACTGCGGGCGCAGCAGCACATTGGTCGGGGGCGTCTCCGTCTCCGGCGCGCAGAGGATTGAGAGGAGCGAGTTGACCAGGAACGCCAGTTGCCCGCCCGGGCGCAGGACACGCACTGCCTCCGGGACCCAGAGGTAGGGGTCGCACCAGATGCTCGCCCCGTACTCCGAGAAGACGATGTCGAAGCTGGCATCTTCGAACGGCATGTCCTCCGCCGTGCCGAGGCGTAGCGGGAACTCGACGCCGTGCTCCTTCTGCAACGAACGAGCTGTCTCCAGTTGTTTCGGCGAATTGTCCAGCCCGACGGCGCGACCTCCGCGCCGGGCCACCCACGAAGACCAGTAGGCCGTTCCACAACCCGCCTCCAGCACGTCCTTCCCCACCAGGTCGTCCAGCACCCGCAGCTCCGATTCGGGGACGCTCCAGACGCCCCATGCCGGATCGTTGCTCGCCCAGGCGCGGCGGCCGGACTCCACCCATTCGTGGGCCTGCGAGTCCCAGTGCTCGCGGTTCCGTTGTGCATGTTCGGTCAGTTCCATGAGGCCAGTATCCAGCATCAAGAAGCAAGTAGCCAGAAGAGTCGGAGCGCCCTTGCCACTTGCCACTCGCTACTCGATACTCCGACCCATGAAGATCACCGATGTCCGCGTCCGCCTCTTCGAGATGCCCATGCAGCGCCCCTTCCACCCGACATGGGAGCCGCTTCCGCACACCAAGTCCCGCATCCACGTCGTCGAGATCCACACCGACGAGGGGATCACCGGCATCGGCTCCGGCGGCGTGCCAGTGCGCTGGGACGTAGCCGGGCGCTTCCTCGTCGGGCAGGACCCCTTCCGCATAGAGCAGCACGTCTACAACCTGCGCTCCATGGCCTTCTTCACCGGGCGCGTCTGGCCGGTGGAGATCGCCCTCTGGGACATCATCGGCAAGGCCTGCGGGCAGCCGGTCTACAAGCTGCTCGGCGGCGGCAGCGACCGCCTCCGCGCCTACGCCTCCAGCGGCGAGTGCCGGCCGGCGGCCCAGCGCGTGGAGGCCGCGAAGCAGGTGGTGAGCGAGGGGTTCCGCGCGCTCAAGATCCGCTTCCACAGCGAGGACTGGCGTGACGACGTGAAGACGCTGGCCGCCGTGCGCGAGGCGGTAGGGGACAAAGTCGACATAATGGTGGACGGCAACTGGGGATGGCGCATCCCGCCGGACCAACAGCGCCACCGCTGGGACCTGCGCACCGCCATCTCCGCCGCGAAGGCGATGGAGGAGTACGGGGTCTACTGGCTGGAAGAGCCGCTGGACGCCTACGACTACGACGGCCTGGCGGAGCTGCGCCGCCACCTGACGACGCTGCGCCTGGCCGGCGGCGAGCTGAACCGCGGCCCGGAGGAAGTGAAGACGTACCTGGAGAAGGGTTGCTTCGACGTGTACCAGCCGGACTGCACGATGATCGGCGGCATCTCAACAACTCGCAAGATCGCGGCGATGGTGGAGTCGCACGGGCTCGTCTTCACACCGCACACCTGGACGAACGGCATCGGCATGATGGCGAACCTGCAGTGCGCCGCGGCCGCCCGCATCGTCCCCTACATCGAGTTCCCCTACGACCCGCCGAACTGGAGCCCCGCCGAGCGCGACTTCCTCTTCGCCGACCCCATCACCATCGACGCCGAGGGCTACATTCCGCTGCCGCAGAAGCCCGGACTGGGGATTGAGATCGATGAGGAGAAGGCGAAGTTGTATGAGGTCAAGCGGGAGTAGAGGCGTCTCGCTGAGACGTCTTGTCCCGTTCCCGCTCATCCTGAGGTTCTCGAAGACGAGCGGAGTCGCAGCTCTTCTCCTAACTGATTCCCCCGAAGCCCGCCGGCATGTCCGCCAGGTGCGCCACGTCGTTCAGCCGCCAGATGACGCGGCGGTCGCCCTTCGCCCGGATACTCGCGATGCTGGCGTTGAAGGGGTAGAAGATGTAGTCGCGCGGGTGGTCGAGCACGACCGAAACGTAGGTCTGGATGACGCCGGCATGGCAGACCACGGCCACGCGCTGGCCCGGGTGCGCAGCGATGATCTCGTCGATGGCGGTCTGGCAGCGCTTGCGGGCAACGGCGCTGCCCTCGCTGCCGGGGAAGGCGTCCCACGTCCCGTCCTCCACGATCCGCCGCGCGATCTCCGCCTGCTCGATCTCCGGCAGCGTGCGGATATCGAGATCGGCGCGGCCCATCTGCACCTCGACGAGATCGTGGCGGGGAATCACCTCCAGTCCCATCTGGTCGGCAATGGCGAAGGCGGTCTCCTGCGTGCGCCGAAGCGGGCTGGCGTAGATCACGTCCAGCTTCGTCTCCTTCATCCGCTCGCCCAGGCGCTTCGCCTGCTCGTACCCGACTTCCGTCAGGTCCGGGTCACCGGTCGTCAGGTCCTCGCCGGTGTTG
>DATKKM010000079.1:0-3239 GCA_035542855.1 Dehalococcoidia bacterium | reverse complement strand
TGACGAAGACCTGCACCTTGCCCTCTTTGCCGGCGTCCGGTGTGCCGTCCGGGCAGGTCTCGCCGTTCTCCCAGGTCTTGCTGAGGCCGGGGAGGTTGATCTTGTCCTGTGTCAGCTTGCCGCCGCCGTATTCGAACCACTTCACCAGGCGGGCGCCGGAGCCTTCTTCTGACTGCTGGAAGGGGTGGATGTGGATGATGCCGTCGCCGTGGGTGTGCACGCCGGACTCCCAGGTGGGAGCATTGGGCTGCTTTTCGCCGCAGGCGTAGAACGTGTAAGAGGCGTGCCAGTGGTCCTGGCCGATGCGCGGCGCCCCGGTGGCGGACCGCGTCACGTAGAGCAGTCCGAGGATGCCGAATACGACGAGGATGATGAACGCGACCGGCAGCCACGGCGGGAAGTACATGTGGCGCAGGCGATACGAGATGCTGCGGTGCTGGCCGCTGGCGACGACCGGATCGGTGCGGTGGGAGCGGGCGCGTCCGCTGCGCCAGAAGTCCATGGGGTTGACGTCCGCCGAAGCGGAGGACGCCGGCGTCTTGCGCTGCCGCCGCTGCGGGCGGGACTCGCCGCCCAGCGGGGACTCCGCCGAGCTTACATCACCGGTGGCTGAGGCCTGGACCTCCGGCTCCTGCCGGGATGGGGTGATCTCCGGGGTCTCTTCCCTGGGACGGCTGCCGCCACCCCTCCTGCCACGGCGCCTACGCTTGGCACGCTCTTCGTCGGCCACGATGCGGATCCTTTCCCCCGGGTCAAGCGACACGCACCCGCCGCGCAGGCGGCGCACTATCGCACGATCTAGGTTATCGACTTGATTGGTGCCCCCGCTTCGCCGGAGCGAAACGAGAGATCGGATGGGTATTGGACTCGCCCGAGCCAGTCTGCCTCTGTACGCTGACCGGAGTCTCTAGCGGAACGGAGGGCCGTGGCACTAGCCGCCTTTCCGCGAGCCACCTGCGTCAGCGCAGGGTTAGCAGCGTCTCAGGGTTTGTCCGCAGACTCACCCGCTCGCATTATACATGCAATACGGCAAACAACGCCCGTTCGGTTCTTGTTACGTTTGCAGGCCGCCGTCCGCGCTGCCCATAATCACGGGCGTGACCCTGGACCACATCCGCCCGGCAGACCGCTCCCAAATCGAGGAGCTGCTGGCCGGCGCTAAGTGGTCGCTCCCCGGCGATCACCCGATAGCGGCGCTGGACGGCCTGGCGCTGGGAAAGCACAGCGTGACCGCGCTGCTCGGCCCGAAGAACGCCGTCGGCTCGCGGTACTTCCAGCTATACCTTTCGGACGCGCGCGGCCGGCTGGCGGAGGGGCTCCTGGCGCTCGGGCTTCACAATTCGGGGCCGTTTCCCGCCTTCAACTGGGTGGAGCTCACGCAGTTCCAGGAGCAACTGCGCTTCGGCCGCGCTACGCTCGACCTCTGGGAGACCGGCCTGGAGCGGACGCTCTTTGCCGCGCTCGGCGCGCTCGTGCCGGCGGGCGGACACATGATGGCGGAGTACGATTCGCCGAGCCACCGCGCCACGGAGCGCATCCTGACCCTACGTTATCCACAGGTCTGCTCGCCGATCGGTTACCTGATGTTCGAGGCGGGCGCCCGCTCTTATCGCGACTGGTATATCTCCGAAGGAGGACGAGAGGGCCCGCGTAAGCTGCAGGCGTTCAAGCCGCTGAACCGGGCGATTGCGCGGGAGAAGACGGCCGCGCTGCGGGCTGAACTGGAGGCGGCGCTGGCGGCCCCGGAGAACGTCGCGCACGCAGAGTGGGGCCATCTGGCACGGGAGTTGGGGGCCAAAGCGCTGGCGACAATCCACCGAAAATCTACTTAGTCTATAGTGGTGATCGGGTATTCTTCCTTGACACAAAATGAACCCGCCGAATACGCTCGCTGGGAGAACATGGCCCTTGCTATTCTTGACCGCGGGCACAGCTCAGAAGCGAGCCCCGGCACCATTTAGCGCTTTCATCGTTTAACTCACCGGAGGTAATTCCGCATGTCTTTGACTGTCAGCTGCATCAAGGCCGACATCGGTGGCTATGTTGGCCACGCCGCATCGCACCCCGAAATCCTGGCCCTGGGCCAGGACCGCCTGGACAAGGCCAAGAAGAGCGGCCTGCTCATCGATGGCCACGCTAGCCACTGTGGCGACGATATGTTCCTGATCATGACCCACAAGCAGGGCGAGAACTCCACCAAGGTCCACAAGCTGGCCTGGGACACGTTCATCGCGGGCACGGCCATCGCCAAGAAGCTGAAGTTGTACGGCGCGGGCCAGGACCTGCTGGCAGACTCCTTCTCCGGCAACATCCGCGGCGCGGGCCCCGGCTCCGCCGAGATGGAGATCGAGGAGCGCCCCAGCGAGCCGATCATCGTCTTCATGGCCGACAAGACTTCCGCCGGCGCCTTCAACCTGCCCCTCTACAAGATGTTCGCCGACCCCTTCAACACACCGGGCCTCGTCATTGGCGAGCCGCTGCACGAGGGGTTCGAGTTCGAAGTGCAGGACGTGCAGGAGCACCGGGAGATCCGGCTCAAGGCCCCGAACGAAATCTACGACCTGCTCGTCTTCATCGGCGCGCCGGCCCGCTACGCGGTCAAGCGCGTCTGGAACAACATGAGCGGTGAGATCGCGGCCGTCTCCAGCACAGACAAGCTCTCGCTCATCGCCGGGCGCTACGTCGGTAAGGACGACCCGACGATGATCGTGCGCTGCCAGGGCAACTTCCCGGCCGTGGGAGAGGTGATTGAGCCGTTCACCACCGCCTGGATCGTTGAAGGCTGGATGCGCGGCAGCCACCACGGCCCGCTGATGCCGGTGTCGCTGCAGGACGCGCACCCGAGCCGCTTCGACGGCCCGCCGCGCATCGTGGCCCTGGGCTTCCAGCTGGCGGACGGCAAGCTCGTCGGCCCGCGCGACATGTTCGACGACCCGGGTTACGACCACGTGCGGGACCAGGCCAACATGATCGCGGACCACCTGCGCAAGCACGGCCCCTTCGAGCCGCACCGCCTGCCGCTGGACGAGATGGAGTACACCACGATGCCGGCCGTGGCCGCCAAGCTGGAGAAGCGCTGGAAGAAGATGACCGCCGGCGAGGCCGCCAGCACCACCCGCGCCAACGGCCGCAAGACAAGGCCGGTTCCCGCGGGCATGCCCAAGGCCGCCGTGCGCCGCCGCTAGACCGCCTCCAGATCACGAACTGAGGCCCGGCGTCCTGCCGGGCCTCTTGCTTTG
>DATKKM010000078.1:0-10248 GCA_035542855.1 Dehalococcoidia bacterium | reverse complement strand
CGCCCCGGCACCGCCGGCAGCATGCGGTCCCGGTAGGCCTGCAGCTCTTCGCGCAGGCGGTCCATCTCGCGCTCCATGCGGGCCATCGTCTCGCGCATGTTCATGATCACCTCGACCCCGGCCAGGTTGACGCCCAGGTCCTGCACCATTCGCTGGATGTTCCGCAGGCGCTCGATGTCCGACTGCGAGTACAGGCGCACCCGCCCCTGCGAGCGGCTGGGCCGGATCAGGCCGATACGCTCGTAGTTGCGCAGGCTCTGGGCGTGCATGCCCACCATGCGGGCGGCCACGCTGATCACGTAGCAGGGCTCGTCTTCGTAGCTCGTTTCGTATCTGGGTTTTCTCATGTGCCCACCTTGTGTCCGTTCCGCGCCTCGCGCAGCTGTTCGAACAGCTGGCGCTCGCGGTCGCTGATCTGGTCCGGGATGACGATGCGCACTTTCGCGTAGAGGTCGCCGTGGCCCTTCTTGCCGTGGTCGAGCGACGGCATGCCGAGGCCCTTCAGCTTGATCTGGCGCCCGCTCTGCGTGAGGGGCGGCACCTTCATGGCGATGCGCTTGCCGGCGATCGTCTGCACGTGCACCTCGCCGCCGAGGACAGCATCCTCGACGGGCACCTGCACTTCCTCGATCAGGTCGTCGCCCCTGCGCTCGAAGCGCGGGTGCGGGCGAACCTTGACGACGACGTAGACATCGCCGCGGGGGCCGCCGGCCATGCCGGGCGAGCCTTCGCCGGCGATGCGGACGCGAGTGCCGTCGCGGGCGCCGGCCGGGATGCTGACCTCCAGGCGGCGGCTGGTCAGGACCGCGCCTGCGCCCTGGCAGTTGTGGCACGTAGCGCCGGCGATCTCGCCGCTGCCGCCGCAGGTGGGGCAGGGCTCCTGGCCCTGCAAGTGGAGGACGCGCGTCGCGCCGTGGTAGGCCTCTTCCAGCGTGATCTCAGTCGCATACTCGACATTCTGGCCGCGCATAGGGCCACGGGAACGCCCGCCGCCGAAGATGCCGCCCAGAATGTCGCTGAAGTCGAACCCGCCCGCACCGGCGCGCCCGCCACGGGCGGACTGCTGGCGCAGCAGGTCATTGATGTCGAACGTGAACGACTCCGAGTAGCCACGCGGGCCGCCGTTGCCGTACTGGGCGCGGGCCTTCTCGAAGGCCTCGGCGTGCTCCCAGTTCTCCCCGTAGCGGTCGTACTTGGCGCGCTTTTCGGGGTCGGAGAGGACGTCGTGGGCCTCGTTGATCGCCTTGAAGCGCTCCTCAGCCGACTTGTCGTTGGGGTTGACGTCCGGGTGGTACTTGCGGGCGAGCTTGCGGAAGGCCGCCTTGATCTCCTTCTGGGAGGCGTCCTTCTGCACGCCGAGCGCAGTGTAGTAGTCTTTCGCCATTTCAAGACACATTATATGTGAGATGCCGGATTCGGTCAAACGATTACACAGAGGAAACTTGATAAGTAGGCTGTCAATTCTGTTGACAAGGAGCCGGGCGCGTCGCTACGTTTGCCACAGATGGTCACAGACATGACAGAGACATCATCTGTGTCCCATCTGTGCGTATCTGTGACGAATCAGCGCACGCGGTAGCGCAGCGCCGTCAGCACCAGTGTCTGCGTGAACGCGCCCAGGCCGAAGATCGCCGCCAGCGCCTTGCCGATCGCCTCCCAGTCCCAGCCGTCCAGGATCAGCGTGCGCATCCCCTGCAGGATGTAGGTGACCGGGTTGATCGTGGCCAGCACCTTCAGCCAGCCGTCAAAGATCTCCTTCGGTGCGAAGGCCGGCGAAAGGAAGAGGAGCGGGAAGAAGATCAAGAAGCCGGCCTGCGAGGCCTGCGCGTTGCCGGTGCGCAGGGCGATCGAGAGGCCGAAGCCGGCGTAAGCGATGCCGAAGAGGCCCGCCAGCAGCAGGACGGCGACGAAGCCGAGCGGCCCGCTCTCCATGCCGGCCCCGAAGATCAGCCCGATGGTCAGGATCAGCGCCGTCAACAGCGTCACGCGGACGCCGTCGGCGGCGAGCCGGCCAAGGACGAGCGCGAGGCGGGGAGTCGGCGTGAGCAGCAGCTTGTCGAAGTAGCCCTTCTCGATGTCGTTAACCATGCCGAACGATGAGACGCTGGCGGCGCCGGCCACGCCCTGGAGCACGGCCACTGGCATCTGGAAGCCGGTGTAGTTGGTGACGCCGAACGCACGCGCCGAGACGTTGCCGATAGCCCCCACCGTGACCGCGAAGAAGAACAGCGGGATGAACACGTTCTGTATCTCGAAACCCAGCTGGCGAGTGGTCTCGCGCAGGGCGCGCAGCGTGAGGGTGGTTGTATCCGTGACCGTGCGTGTCATGCGGCGCCTCCTTCCGCACCGGCGTGCTCTCCGGCTTCCAGGTGGCGGCCCGTGGTGCGCAGGAAGACGTCGTCGAGCGAAGGCCGCGCCAGCGTGATCTCTTCGACCGGCACCTTGCGCTCGTCCAGGGCGAGAACGACGGGCGCGACGGCGGACTTGCCGTCCCGCACGTAGACGACGATCGATTCGTCGACGATGCGGACGTCCGTCAGGCCGGGGACGCTGCGCACCGCCTCGGCCGCCTTCTGCAGCATCCCGTCCGTATCGCCGACGTTGACGGTGATGACGTCGGCGCCGATCGAGGCCTTGAGCTGCTCCGGTGAGCCCTGCGCTACGATCTTCCCCTTGTCCATGATCGCCACGTCGTGCGCCAAGCGGTCCGCCTCTTCCAGGTACTGGGTCGTCAGGAAGAACGTCACGCCTCGCTCGCGGTTCAGCTCGTCGACGTAGCGCCAGATCGCCTCACGGCTGATCGGGTCGAGGCCGGTTGTTGGCTCGTCGAGGAAGACGACGGTGGGGTTGTGGACGAGCGCGGCGGCGAGGTCGAGGCGGCGCTTCATGCCGCCGGAGTACGTCTTGATCCGCCGGTCCGCCACGTCTACGAGGTCGACGATCTCGAGCAGGTGACCCACGCGTGACTCGATCTCGTTGGGGGGGACGCGGTAGAGGCGGGACTGCAGGCGGAGGAGCTCGCGGCCGGTCTGCAGGTCGTCGAGCGAGGCCTCCTGCAGCGCGACGCCGATCTGGCTGCGCACGCGGTTCGGCTCCTTCGTCACGTCGACGCCCAGGACGCTGGCCCGGCCGCTGGTCGGGCGCAGAAGCGTGGTCAGCATGCGCACCGTGGTCGTCTTGCCGGAGCCGTTGGCTCCCAGGAAGCCGAAGATCTGGCCCGCCTTCACATCCAGCGCCAGGCCGTCCACCGCGCGCACGTCCGGCGGGAAGACGCGGACCAGCGCCTCGGAGAAGATGGCGGTCGCGGTTTCACCGGGCATTCGTGTTCCTCCTTAGCGATGGCCGCGCGATGGGGCGGCGTACTGTACGGAGTCTGTAAGGGGACACGTCGGATTATAGCTGCCGCCGCGTGAGTTCATCGTGTGACAAATGTCACATCATGGCCTGCAACGGATCGCCCCCCAAATCGGTCTATCAATCACGACAAATCGATTTGTGAGGAACCGGCCGTGAAACGAACACAGGTGCGCAGACAGGAGACCAGGCGCCCCACCGGCATGGCGCTGCAGTTGCAGCAGGCCTGGCGCAGCGAGGGCGAAAGGGTGGCAGCCGGGAAGCCGGCGCCTTCGACGCCGAAGCCCGGCTGAGTTCTGGCGGAAGGCGTGCTATGCTCCCGGCGTGACCGCCCTACCCAATGATGACCCCGTCGTCCAGAAGCTGCTGGATGAACCGAACCTTGCCCGCCTCGCCTACATCGGCCTGGACGGGCGGCCGCGCGTCGTGCCGATCTGGTTCGCCTTTATCGGCGGCGACATCGTCATGGTTACCGGCCCGAAGGCCGAAAAGGCGCGCGCACTGGCCAACAACTCTGCCGTCGCGCTGACGATCGACTCGGCGAAGCCGCCGTACAACGTCTTGCTCATCGACGGCGACGCCACGCTGGAGCCCGTAGAAGGGATGGCGCCGGAGTACCGCCCCATCGTCGAACGCTATCTTGGCCCCGCGGCGGAAGCGTACCTGGGCTCGTTGCTGCCGCGCGTGAAGCGGCAGGTGCGCATACGGGTGACGCCCCGCTCGTTTCGGGTGTTCGACTTCGTGAAGCGCTACCCGAAGAGCCTGAGCTGACGTGGATCCGCACTGGGACCTGATCGGCAACGAGCGCGCCGTGCGGGCCCTGCAAGCCGGCCTGGCGGGTGGCGCCGCGAACCACGCGTACCTCTTCGCGGGCCCGGACGGCACGGGCCGCGCCGCAGCGGCGAAACGCCTGGCCCAGGCGCTGAACTGCACCGGCGCCGAACCTCCCTGCGGGGAGTGCGCGCCGTGCCGGCGGATAGAAGGCGGCATCCATGCGGACGTGCAGACGCTGACGATAGCTACAGATGCGGAGGGCGCTGTCCGCAAGGCGATCAGCGTAGAGCAGGTGCGGGAAATGGAGGCGGCCGTCGCGCTCGCACCGTATGAGGGCAGGACACGCGTCGTGGTCATCGATCCGGCGGACGCGATGTCGGACGGGGCGCAGAACGCCTTTCTGAAGACGCTGGAGGAGCCGCCGCCGAACGCCGTGTTCGTGCTGATTGCCGGCAACGAAGAGCGCCTGCTGGAGACGGTCCGCTCCCGCTGCAGGCGCATCGAGTTCCGCCTGGTCCCGGCGAGCGAGATCGAGGCTGCACTTGTCGCGCAGGGAGTCGAAGGCGAAAGGGCGCGGCTGCTGGCCCGGCTGTCCGGAGGGCGTCCCGGTTGGGCGCTGGAAGCGGCGGCGAGTCCGCGCCTGCTCGAGCGCCGGAATGAATCATTGGGTGTGGCGCGCGAGCTGCCAAGGCTGCCGTTGGCCGACCGGCTTGACCTGGCCGAGAAGCTGTCGGAGGCGTTCAAGCGGGACCGCGAGCCCGTCATGCGCCAGCTGGACGAGTGGGCGGGCTGGTGGCGAGACGTGCTGCTGGCGGCGTCCGGGGCAGGCGAGTCGATCGCCAACGTGGACGAGACCGCGTCGCTCCAGGCCGACGCCGGCGAATGCGACCGCGCCGAGGTCGCGCGCTTCGTGCAGGCGATCATCGATACCCGCGGTTACCTGGCCGAGAACGTGCAGTCACGCATTGCGCTGGACGCGCTGATGCTGGCGGTTCCGGGCAGGGCGCTGTCCCGCGCTCGCCAACTTTGACCATCGGTTCACCGGGAGGGCGCCGCTCTTCACTGCTCTATTCACCCGGGCGCGCGATACTGGCGCGATCAGGGGTAGGCCAGGGGGGCCTGCATGCAAGTGATCGGAGGGTAGCGATCATGCTGCGAGCGGTTTTGAGTGCGCTCGGTGCACATCGTGTGGACATCCTGTTGATGGCCGGTTCGGTCTTCGCTTACCTGGGCCTGCTGGCGGCGGCGTCGCAGTGAGGTAATTCGGCCCGCCCGGAGGGTTCTCCGAGGGGCTGTACTGGGGCGAGAAAACCCGCTTTAACCAGAGAATAGAAGAGAATTCATGCTGGGGGCGTGCGAAAGCGCGCCCTCATTCCGTATTAGCACGATTCGGTCAAGGATTGTCCCGGATAATCTTTGCTGGCCCGGTCTGCTCCTGTTAACATTCACGCTTGATAAAACGGAATAGTCATTCGCGTAAGCGGATGGCGTCTCTCCCCGGTACGTCTCGCTTCGGCGGAAACGGCCGTACAAACTTCCCGAGGAGGGATTTGCTATGCACGTCATCATTGACGGATACGGAGGTGATCCGGACCAGCTCGCGGATGAAAACGTCGTTCGCGTGATCCTGGACCAGGTCCCCGAAATGATGGGCATGACCAAGATCACGCAGCCGTACGTTCTCCGCTACACCGGCAGCAAGCCGGAAGACTGGGGCGTCTCGGGGTTCGTGATGATCGCCGAGAGCCACATTTCGATGCACACGTTCCCGGAGCGCAAGCTGGTCTGGGCGGACGTCTTCTCCTGTAAGGACTTCGACGCCCAGCCTGTGATCGACGAGATCAAGAAGCGCTTCTCCCTGCGCGATATGGACATCCAGTCCATCCCGCGCAACCTGGAGCCGTTTAGCTCCCCGCCACGCGAGGAGACCGCGGCCGCCGTCTAAACCATGCACCACGACCATAACCCCCGCGCGGGCGGCGAGGTAGAGGCCGCCCCGGGCTCCGATCCGCTGATTCCGTTCGACATAACGCCCGGCCTCACTGCGGGCCAGACCGTCGAGAGGATGACCGCGACTGCGTTCCAGGCGCGGAACCTGGGCATTGCGACGCGGATCTGGGAGGCTGCCCTCAAGGACGAGGCGACGATCTTCTTCGGGCTGTCCGGGGCGATGGTGCCGGCCGGGATGCGCCCGATCATCGTGCACATGATCCAGAACCGGATGATCGATGTGCTGGTCAGCACCGGCGCCAACCTCTACCACGACGTTTACGAGACGCTGGGCTTCAAGCACGGCCAGACCGACCCCGAAGGCGACGACATACGCCTCGGGGAGCTGCGTGTCGTCCGCTTCTACGACGTCCTTGCGCCGGAGCACGAGTTCTCGCGCGGGGAGCGGTTCTGCACTGAGTTCGCGATGACGCTGGAGGGCGACCGGCCCTACACGACCCGCGAGTACTTCTCGCTGTTCGGGAAGGCGATGGCGCCGATCGCACAGGAGGAGGGCATCCTCACGGCGGCGGCGAAGGCCGGCGTCCCGGTGTACTGTCCGGCTTTCGGGGACAGCGTGCACGGCCTTGCCGTCGCCGAGGCCCGCCTGCGGGGCAAGAACATCGTCTTCGACGTCATCGGCGATGTGCTGGAGCTGGTCCACATGTCGATCACGGCCAACAAGAGCGCGGTGATCTACGTGGGCGGCGGAACCCCAAAGAACTTCATCCAACAGTCCGGCGCCGCCTGCTATCTCTTCGACCGCGACCCCCCTGGCCACTCCTACGGCATCCAGATCACGATGGACCAGCCGCAGTGGGGCGGCCTCAGCGGCTGCACTTTCGAAGAGGCGCAGTCCTGGCGCAAGATCGCCGCCGACGCCCGTTTCGCCACCGTGAATGTGGAGGCGACGGTCGCGCTGCCCCTGATCATCGGCGCGCTTGCCGAGCGCAAGGCGGCCGAGGGGCGCCGCCTGCCGGAGCTGCAGTGGGACTACGCCGACAAGATGATGGCCCGGCCGGCGGCCAACTAGCCGGCTCAACCAATTGGACCGCACGCACGAAGCTCTCGAGCCCGTACTCTTCCGTTCCTGCGAGACGTGGGCCGCGGCGGCGGAAGGCGGCTGGACGCGACGTGACCGGGGGATACTGGCCGTTGGCTGCGCGGCGGGTCAGCGTTCGTTCAACCAGATAATCGTCACGTCGTCCGATCTAGATCCGGGTGCCCTGCGGGAGGCGATTTCGTGGTACGAGCCTAACGGCGGCCACTTTCGCCTTCGCCTGCGCGGCGAGTTGAACGACGCCGTCCGCGAAACGGTGGAGGCCGCCGGCCTGGAGCGGCGCGGCGAGATTCCGACGATGACGTTCACGGGCGTCCTGCCGCCCGGCCGGGAGACGACGCTCCGTATCGAGCGCGTGGCCGATGAGCGCACGCTGGCGGACCACGTGCTGGTTGTCGCGGAGTCTTTCGATTGGCCGGCGAACGACCTAGGCCACGTGTTTACGGCCAGGTTGCTGGGTGAGCCTGACTTTGCCGCGTGGGTCGGGTACGAGGGTGACGTCGCCGTCGCATCGTCGCAGCTCGTTGTCCATGGAGGCGTCGCTGGACTGTACTATGTAGGCACGGTGCAGGAGTCGAGACGCAAAGGCAACGGCGAGGCGATCGTTCGCGCGGCGATCGCCGAAGGACTGGCGCGCGGGTGCGACCTGGTTTGCCTGCAGGCCTCGCCCCTTGGCCGGCCCGTGTACGAGCGGCTCGGCTTCGACGTCATCGGCGAATACGTGACCTACTATCCGGCGGAGACAGCCGATGCCTGACGAGCGGTTCACACCCCGCCGCAACTTCGCCTGGCTGGAGGATGAAGACTCGAACTACGAGCGGGCACGCGTCGTCGTGGTGCCGGTGCCGTATGACAGCACGGCGTCCGGCTGGGTGGGCTCCCGCGAGGGTCCCTGGGCGATTATCGAGGCTTCGGGCAACATGGAGCTGTACGACATCGGCATCGACATGGAGCCGTACCGGCTGGGCATCCACACGCTGCCGGAGCTGGCGGTGCACACCGGCGACGCGGCGGCGATGATCGACCGCATCGAGTCCGTTGTCGGGGAGCAGATCGACGCCGGGAAGTTCGTGGTCACGCTGGGCGGCGAGCACACGGTGGCCGTCGGCGCGGCGAGGGCGCACGCCAGGAGGCTGCCGAACGTCTCGGTGCTGGCTTTCGACGCCAACGCGGACTTCCGCGAGGAGTACCTGGACTCGCCCTACAACCACGCCTGCACGCTGAAGCGCATCTCAGAAGTGGCGCCGGTTGTGCAGGTGGGCCTGCGCAGCGCTGAGCGCGAGGAGGCGGAGGAGATCCGCGCGCAGGGGCTGCCGTTCTTCTCGCCGAGCGAGTACCGGGCGCTGGGGCCGAAGGGGATCGCGGACAGGCTATCGGAGAACGTCTACGTGACGTTCGACCTGGACGCGCTGGACTCGTCTGTGATGCCGGCGGTGGGGACGCCGGAGCCGGGCGGGCTGCACTGGGACGAGGTTTCGGAGCTGCTGGCGACGGTGGCGGAAACGCGGCGCATTGTCGGCTTCGACGTCACGGAGCTGGCGCCGCAGCTGGGGCCGCGCGCGGCGTCGCAAATGGCGGCGAAGCTGACGTACCGGCTGATCGGGCTGGCTCTGCGGGAGTAGGCTACGGCTTCGGCAGGCTCAGCCGGCCCTAGGGGGGGTCCTTCGACAGGCTCAGGATGAGCGGAGTTGAAGCTCCGCTGCTACGCTTGCACCTTGGCGCCTCGCGGGTCTGAAGGCCTGCAGTTACGCTTCCTACGCCTCTTTCGCGGCCTTCTCTTCGCGGCCGTTGGCGGTGCCGCGGCGGAAGCCGCGCCGGAAGAACTCCGGGGCATCCGCCCGGGCGCGCTCCACGGCCTCACGCACGTCTCCGAAGCCCTTGCGGAAGGACTCGCGGGTCTCGCGCTGGGCCTCGAGGCGGTCTTCCAGCCACTCGCGGGCCAGGGCCAGCGTGCGGGCCTGGCCGTTGCCCAGCGCCTCGGAGGCAGCCTCGTAGACGCCAAGGACGTCGGTGGGGTTCGTCAGCCAGCGCCGGCCGACTTCCGTCCAGTCAGCAGTCGACTGGCGGTAGCCTTCGAGGACGCTGCGGTTGAAGCGGTGGTAGCGGTCTGTCGCGCTGCGGAGAGCGTCGTAAATCGCCGCCTGGCGCTCGATAACGGAATCGAACAGCCGGTTGGTGGCTGTTTCGCGGGTGGAGGTAGCCATAATCGCCCTCCTGAGGGGGTGCTATGCGGTTTGTCGCCTTTCGAAAGTCATTGAACCCCGCCATGTGGCCAAAAGTCAATCGGAACGCCATACGTAGATGTGAATGCCCCGTAAAATGACGGATGTGGACTACGACTTGGCCGTTCAGTACCTTTTGTCCTTCGCCGACTTCGAGACGTCCGGCCGTTTCCAGGAGCGCCCGGACGTGGCGCCAGTGCTCTCGCTGCTGCGCCGCCTCGGCGATCCGCACCTCGGCCGGCTGACCGTGCATGTCGCCGGCTCGAAGGGCAAGGGCAGCGTCTCGGCGATGATCGAGTCGATGCTGCGGGCGCCTGGCCTAAGGACCGGCATGTTCACCAGCCCGCACCTGCACGATTACACGGAACGCATCCGCGTCGGCGGCGAGCCGATAGCGCGCGAGGAGTTCGCGCGGCTGGTGAGCGAGCTGCAGCCGGCTATCGAGGCGGAGCGCGTGGCGATCGGGGAGCGCCGCTTTGTGACATTCGACCTGCTGACGGCGATGGCGTTCGTCGCCTTCCGGGAGGCCGGAGCTGAGGCACAGGTGATCGAGGTCGGGCTCGGCGGCCGGCTGGACAGCACCAACGTCTTCGCGGCGAAGGACGTGGCCGTGATCACGCCGCTCTCCTACGAGCACACGGCGATCCTCGGCGACCGCATCGAGCAGATTGCGGCGGAGAAGGCGGCGATCATCACGCGGGACTGCACGGCTGTGCTGGCGCCGCAGCGCTACCCGGAAGCGGCGAACGTGGTCCGCGATTTCGCCGCGAAGGCGGGCGCGACGCTTGTCGACGTAACGGCGGAGTACCGCTGGTCGATCTCGGAGCAGGACCTGCATGGGCAGGCGAT
>DATKKM010000077.1:0-7800 GCA_035542855.1 Dehalococcoidia bacterium | reverse complement strand
TGCGCCGCAACGAATCGGCGAATCGCCGCCGGGCGCCTGTCATTCTGATCCGCCTCTAGCGGAGAAGAATCTCGCTCGCGGGCGAGACGGTCTCTCCTGGCGACCTTCGGCCAGCGCGAAAGGGCGGTTGCCGTGCGATGGCGGCCGCAGGGGAGAGTGCAGAGACGGGGCGCAGCCCCTCTCTGCCGGGGGTCCGGGGGTGTCCCCCGACTCACTCACCTCCCGGGCGGGCGGGTGGGCCGCACCGTGGATACGTTAGAGCAAAGCGGAGCGCGGCAGCGGATAGCTAGCTGTCAGCGAATGGCCTGCGGCGCAACGAATTACCGAATCGCCGCCGGGCGCCTGTCATTGATCCGCCTCTAGCGGAGAAGAATCTCGCTCGCGGGCGAGACGGTCTCTCCTGGCGACCTCCGGCCAGCGCGAAAGGGCGGTTGCCGTGCGATGGCGGCCGCACGGGAGAGTGCAGAGACGGGGCGCAGCCCCTCTCTGCCGGGGGCCGCACCGTGGATGCGTTAGAGCAAAGCGGAGCGCGGCAGCGGTCTGTCCTCGAAGATGAATCGGAGCTGGCGCTCTCTTGCTCCCGCGCTCCCACGCGCGTGGTGCGCTGGGCCCGGCCGCTAGGCCTCTTCCGCGCCCTCTTCCAGCTCTTCCTCTTCGCCGGTGAACATCGTCCAGCCGATCCAGAAGGCCAGCCCGGCCACGGCCGCCAGCGCCGAGCCGACGGGCAGCGCGATGGCGAGGTAGCTCTTGCGGGTCATCCCCCAGAAGAAGAACACCCACCCGAAGGCAGCGCCCAGCATGATCATCAGGCCGGTGCGCTGAGACGGTTCCACTAGGACGCCTCTACCGGCTTGCGAGAGGACGGCGGCAGCAGGTTCGGGATGCGGTCCTCTATCGGGTAGACCTCGCCGCACTTGGTGCAGGTCAGCGCGCCCTGGATCACTTCGTCGCCGCTCACCTCGTCCGCGCGCAGCTCCAGCGGGCTCTTGTCCACGGGGCAGGCCAGAATGTCGACAAGACTCTTCTTCATAAGGCGACCTCGATTGTATGCCTGCCGGGGCAAGGGGTCAAAGCCGCGCGATACAATTGACCTGCCATGAGCGCAGCCATCAAGCGCATCCCCCTCGACCGGCGCGTGCTCGTCGTCCGCGAGGGACGGATCGATCTGCGGCCGGAGCGCGGGGCCGTCATCTTCCCGCTCATCGGGCTCGCCATCTCCATCGCCCTCTTCGCCATCGTCGCGCTGTTCTCGGACAGCCTCTCGGTGACGCTGCTGGCGCTCATCCTGCTGCCGGGACTGCTCCTCGCGCCGTTCTCGGCCATGGGGCTCGTGTACTCGGTGATCGGGGCCTCGGTCGTCGTCGAGAAGAGGAAGCAGTCGGTGCGGTTTCAGCAGGGAGTGCTGGGGCTGGGCATCGGCACGATGGAGCTGGTGCCGTTCTGGAAGATCGAGCGCATCCAGGTGGAGGACTTCCCGCTGGGCGAGACCACGCCCAACGGCCCGCCGCCGATCCTTGACCTGCGCGCCTGGGACATCGTGCTGCTGAAAAAGAGCGGCAAGCGGCTCTCAATAGCGCAGGTCGTGTCCGCAAACACGCCGGACCTGATCGACGAAGGGTTCGGCCGCGCGCTCGACGCCGCCGAGGCGATCGCCGAGATGACGGAGAGCTCCGTCCTCATCACAGCCGCGATCGAGGACGAGGCCCCCGCTGAGGCAGCCGCCGAGACGGCGGGCCACCCCCAGGCCGGCGGCGCCCAGGCAGGCGGGGCAGAGCCCGCTCACGGATGACCGAGCGCGAGATCCTGCAGAAGTACCACACCGTCGCCGTCGTCGGCCTGTCCAGCGACGACATGCGGCCTTCCTACAGCGTCGCGAAGTACCTGAAGGAGCACGGCTATCGCATCATCCCCGTCAACCCGGACGAGACCGAAGTCCTGGGCGAGAAGGCCTACCCGGACCTGCTCTCGGTCCCGGAGCCGGTGGAGATCGTCGAGATCTTCCGCCGCTCGGAGGACGTGCCGCCGCACGTGGACGAAGCCATCGCCATCGGCGCGAAGGTGATCTGGATGCAGCAGGGAATCCACAACGAAGCAGCCGCCGCAAAAGCCCGCGCCGCCGGCCTGGAGGTCGTCCAGGATCGCTGCATGCGCGCGGCTCACCGGGAGATGCTGGCGGAAGCCTAGAGTCACAAGGCCCGTGGGTGGTGTAAATCGCTCGCATCGCGCCTAAGCTGGTCGCATGAACAGGCGCGGCAGGCCACCACACCCGGGCCCGCTGACCCGGCGCGAGGGCGAGATCCTCGGCCTCATCCGGCAGGGGTTGTCCAACCCTGAAATCGCCGGGACGCTGGCCATCTCCCGCGACACCGTGAAGTGGCACGTCTCCCAGATCCTCTCGAAGCTCGGCGTCGAGACGCGCGAAGAGGCGGCTGCCTGGCGGGGCGAAGCGACGGGCGACGGCTGGCTGAGGCGCCTGGCCGGAGCGACGCTGCTGCTGAAGCTGGCAGGCGCGGGGGTCGCGACTGCCGCTGTGGCCGGGATGGCCGTGCTCGGCTGGGGTGTCCTGCAGACATCCGGTGGCGGCGCAGTGGCTGAGCGCGCCGGGCAAACAGAGCTTGTTGCCCGCGACACTCACTCGCTGCCCCCGGTCGTGCGTGCCCGCGCCACCGAATTCCCGCCGGGGCAGGGCGAGCCAGTCTTCGAGGCCGCCTCGCTCCCGTCGCCCACGCCAACGGCGCGGCCGGCCGATCTGCCGCCCACCGGAGCGCCAACGCTGACCCCGACGCCAGCGGTCACACCGCCGCCCACGCATGGCGCGCCGCCCACCACTCCAGGGCCGCGCTGCCCGGGCGACACGGACTGCGACGGCTGGAGCGACGAGATCGAGCTGCAGTACGGATCGGACCCGTATATCGTGCTCTCGCCCTACACCGCGGGCTCGGCGCCGGAGAACGCGGGGTTCGACTCCGTCTACGGCCAATCCAGCTGCGGCGACGATTTCGACAACGACGGCGACGGCTGGATCGACGGCGACGACGCCGGCTGCGGCGGTTCGCCGGTCACGTCGCCGCCCGGCCCGCCAACTCCTTCCTCGCGCTGCCCGGACGACTGGGACTGCGACGGGTGGACTGACGCCGTCGAGCTGCGCTACGGCTCCAACCCGTACGACAACGGCGCCAACCCCTATTACAAGGCCTCGACGCCGGAGGACGCCGCGTTCGACGCGCTCTACGGCCAGGACAGCTGCCAAGACGGCATCGACAACGACGGCGACGTCTGGCTGGACGGTTCCGACGGCGGCTGCGGCGGGCTAGAGGTCCCGCCGACGTACACCCCGTACCCGCTACCGACATAGGCGGCTGTCAACGAATGGCCTGCGGCGCAACGAATTACCGAATCGGAGCCGGAGGGGGCTACACGGGATCCGGCGCTAAAGCACAGGAGAGCGGGAAGCGAGCCGCCGCGCGGACTTACAATTAAGGCGATGAACACGCGCGCTATCCTCGCCTCCATGACTGTTGCGGTGGCCGTGCTGATCGGCGCCGTGGCCTACCTGGCGTTCTTCTCCGGCAGCAGCGCCTCCGGGCCGCCGGGCAGCGTCAGCACGAGCACCAACTGCTCAAAGTACCGGCTGGACCACCGTCGCGAGGTCGAGCTGAACGACCCCTACGTCAAAGGCGTGATCGAGATCGGGTTCAACGAGGGGTTCAAGTCCACCGAGGCCGCCGGCCTCCTGAAGACGCTGGGCACCGCAGCCTACATACCGCTGCCTTACACGCAGCACGCCTTCATCTGCGTGAAGCCCGGCTTCGAGGACGAATGGGTGGCGCGCATGAAGACGTACGACTGGGTGGAGTTCGCGCACCGGGACTACTCGAACCCCATCGACACGCTCGGGCAGTGAGCGGCGATTGTGTCCCACGTAAACCGGATGTTAAAATCAGGTGTGCCGGCAACGACCCGCAGTTCCTTGGGGTGATATGAACACTGCTTCTCGCTGTTTCCATTCCTCTGGGTGCGCGAGTCTAACCTTTGCATAGTCCCGCCTGGCGCGAGAAGTGCGGCGTCTTCGGGGTGTACTCCCCCGGCCACGACGTAGCCCGCACCACCTTCTACGGCATCTACGCCCTCCAGCACCGCGGCCAGGAAAGCGCCGGCATCGCCACCGCTGACGGCACCCGCATTCACACTCGCACCGGCATGGGGCTCGTCGCCCAGGTCTTCGACGAAGCTGACCTCGGCTATCTGCCCGGCCACATCGCCATCGGCCACACGCGTTACTCCACCACCGGCTCCAGCAAGCAGGAGAACGCCCAGCCCGTCTACGTCGAAGGCGCCCACGGCCCGCTGGCCCTGGCCCACAACGGCAACCTGATCAACGCCGAGACTCTGCACGAAGAGCTGGAGGACGCCGGCACAGAGTTCATCGGCTCCACAGATACCGAAGTCGCCGCGCGGCTCCTGGCATCCGCCCCCGGCGACAACTGGCTGGAGCGCGCCGCCAACACCATGCAGGCGATGGCCGGCGCCTACTGCTTCCTCGCCCTCACTCCCGATTCGCTGATCGCCCTGCGCGATCCCTACGGCGTGCGCCCGCTCTCCATCGGGCGCATCGAAGGCGGCTGGGTCATCGCCTCCGAGACCTGCGCCCTCGACCACCTCGGCGCGGAGTTCGTGCGCGAGGTCGAGGCCGGCGAGGCCGTGGTCATCGACAGCCAGGGCCTGCACGCGCGCCAGGTGATCGAGAAGAAGCGCGACGCCCTCTGCGTCTTTGAGTACATCTACTTCGCCCGGCCGGACAGCGTGATCCGCGGCAAGCTCCTGCACCCGATGCGCATGAACATGGGCCGCGAGCTGGCCCGCCAGGCCCCAGCGGACGCCGACATCGTCATCGGCGTGCCGGACTCGGCGACGGCGGCGGCCATCGGCTACGCCAACGAGAGCGGCATCCCCTATACGGAGGGTCTGGTCAAGAACCGCTACGTTGGCCGCACGTTCATCAAGCCCGACCAGCGCCTGCGCGACCAGGGCGTGCACCTGAAGTTCAACCCCCTGAAGGGGATCATCAACGGCAAGCGCCTCGTCGTCGTCGACGACTCCATCGTGCGCGGCACGACCACGCCGAAGGTGGTCGAGATGCTGCGCAACGCCGGCGCCCGGGAGGTGCACATGCGCATCTGCGCCCCGCCGATCATGCACCCCTGCCACTTCGGCATCGATATGGCCACGCAGTGGGAGCTCATCGCCTCCCGCCAGGACGTCGAGCAGATCCGCCGGCACATCGGCGCAGACAGCCTGCACTACCTCGACCTCGACGGCCTCATGCGCGCCGTGGAGCAGCCGGAGAGCACGTTCTGCACCGCCTGCTTCACCGGCAAGTACCCGATGCCGGTCCAGCTGCAGATGGACAAGCTGGTCTTTGAGCGCGCGGGCCGCGGCGGCAAGCGCGTGCCGGTGGCCGCCGCGTACGACTGGGAAGCGGACCACCGGTAGCGCTCAGCTCTCAGCGTTGCGCCTTCAGGCCCAGCACCGGACAACAGCCCCCGAACCGCCCTCGCACGGAACCTCCCCGCCTAAAGTGATATCCTGCACCTGACAGCGAATGAAGCCACCCGTTCGCTCCGCACCTGTAGCCCTCGGGCTGCTGCTCGTCACAGCCGCCCTGCTCGCATCGCCGGGACACCCGGCTACCGCCACGGCGAGCTTCAACGTCGACACCACACTGGACAATCCCGCCCTCCACAACTGCAGCGCCGCCGCCAATGATTGCAGCCTCCGCGGCGCCGTCGGCAGGGCGAACGGCACACCGGGAGTCGACACCATAGAGCTTCAGCCGGGCCAAACGTATGTGCTGGATGAACCCGGCGTCGAATACGAGAACGCCTCGGGCAGCATCGACATCCTCGAAGACGTAGTTATCCACGGCAACGGCGCCGCCATCAGCGCGAACGGCATCGACCGCCCGATGGCCGTAAACACAGCATCCACCACCGCCGGCGTTGAGATCGACGACCTCACCCTCACCGGCGGCCACGACGAGTTCGACGGCGCGGGCGGCGGCCTCCGCATCATCCAGGGAGACGTGACGCTCGATGGTGTCACCGTCACCAACAACGAGACAGTCGGTTCCGGCGGCGGGATCCTCGTGGATCAAGGCGCTGACCTGAACCTTCTCGACACCACCGTCAGCCATAACACCGCAGACAACAACGGCGGCGGAATCGCAGTCCTTCGCGACTCAGGAAGCCTCGACATCGCCGATAGCCTCATCGAGGGCAACACCGCGCGCGAGGGCGGCGGCCTTTACGTTGACGAATCGACGAGCGTCGCCATTGCGAACACCGCCATCACCGGAAACAGCGCCACGTTCGAATGCGGGTCAAACGCCTGCCAGAACGGCGGCGGCGGCATCAACGCGCGTCAACAGTCCGTGACCATTACCGGCGGGGAGATCACGGGCAACCACGCCAGCGCCTCTGGTGGCGGCATCGTCAGCTCCACGTTTGGCGGCCAGGTCCTTTCGATTGCGGGCACCGTCATCCGCAACAACACCGCGTTCTGGGACGCCGGCGGCGTCTACGCCCGGAACGCCACAATTACCGACGCCACAATCTCTGGAAATCAAGCCCAGAACGCCGCCGGACTCGACCTCCTCGCCGCCACCCTCTCAAGGACCACAGTCAGCGGCAACACTGCGACGGATAGCGCCGGCGGCATTCGCATCGCCGACGCGGCGACGATCGATCACAGCACGATCTCCGGCAACACCACCGCTGGCAGCGGCGGCGGACTGATGGTCATCGCCGGTGCGCAGACCGTTACCAACTCAACCATCAGCGGCAACGCCGCGTCAGAGGGCGCAGGTATCTGGAAGGGCCAAAAGGACCAGGCGCAGGTCGTGATTCAGGGCGATGCCGGCCCCGGCACGCTCTCACTCAGCCACGTGACCGTGGCAGCCAACACCGGCGGCAGCGGCGCGAACGTCTTCAACACTGGTGCCTACGGCGCAATCGAAACCCGCGCGTCCATCTTCGCCGATCCCGCCGGCGGACCGGGCTGCAACTCCGCGCTCACCTCGCTGGACTTCAACGTCGAGACCGGCGATGACTGCGGCCTGAACGCCGCGCACGATGAGACCACCGCAGACGCCGGTCTTCTTGCCCTCGCCGATAACGGCGGCGGTACCATGACCCACGCCCTTGGACCGGACAGCGTCGCGATCGATCTCGTCTCCTCTGGCTGCCCTCCTCCCGCCGATGATCAGCGTGGCCTCGCCCGTCCCAGGGGGACAGCCTGTGACGCCGGCGCCTTCGAGTTCGATCCCGGCGCCTTCTCCAAGGTCTGGGGCGACAACGATTGCGGCGCCGACATCGATGCGAACGACGCGATCGTCCTGTTGATCCATGCCGCTGCCGTCCCCGGCGAGCCTCAAGGCTGCTTCCCGGCCATCGCCCAGTCCGTCCAGGTGAACCTGCAAGCGCGTCCATGGGGCGATGTCAACTGCGACGCCGTGGTCGACCCGCTCGATGCCTTGTTCGTGCTGCTCTACATGGCGGATGTCCCCGGTGAACCACAATTGCCTTGCCCGCCAATGGGCCACGCCGTTACAGTCACGGGCTGAGATTACGCGGCCAACCCGGAGGCAAGTCCCCACACAACCTTCACTACGTTGTGATCCACGTCTCTATCTCGGCCCGTGAAAGCGGATGTAAGATAACCCCGCTCGCATTACGCTCAGTCTTGAGGAGGAGGCCCCGCCCATGGTCCAGTCCCTCGTCAACCACGCCGGCAGCTCCATCC
>DATKKM010000076.1:0-2673 GCA_035542855.1 Dehalococcoidia bacterium | reverse complement strand
CGCCTGCACGCGCTCCCGCATCACCCCGAAGCGGTGGTCAGCGTCCGTGCCGTGGTTCGCCATCTCCTCCACGTTCCAGCCTGCGCCGATCCCGAAGAGGAAGCGCCCGCCCGATATGTTGTCGATGCTCGCCACCGCCTTCGCCAGGGCGATGGGCTCGTGCTCGGTGACCAGGCAGATGCCGGTGCCGATGAGGACCTTCTCGGTGACCATGGCCGCCGCCGTCAGCGCGACGAAAGGGTCATACAGGTGCCAGTAGTCCTTCGGCAGGTCGGCCCCGCCGGGCCATGGCGTCACCCGGCTGGCCGGGATGTGCGTGTGCTCCGGGAAGAAGAGCGACTCGAAGCCGCGCGCCTCAACCTCGCGGGCCAGCGAAACGGGATCGATGGAGTAGTCGGTGGGGAACATGATGACGCCGTACTTCATGGGGCCCTCCTTTGCCTGTCGGATGATAGCAGAGGGGCGAGGCGACGTGACGGCGAAAACTCCCGCCACGAATTTGCCACGAATTTGCACGGCGGGGCTTGCTGTTCACATTCGTCTGCTACACTACGCGCGAATCAGGGGTAGTGATGCGTGCCTTCTCTGCCATGGGCCTCGCGGTCGTCGCGTTCTTGCTCGTACTTTCACAGTCCGGCCGTGCTGCTGCGTCATCGGCTGACATCTCGGTCGCGCCGTCGTCACAGACGCCGGGCGGCGCGGAGTCCAGCATCTCATACTCTCTCCCAGATTAGACCGCATTCCATGCCGTTCATATGCCAGGCGGCACTTTGTGCCGCGCTTGGACTTAGCGTGGTGGCGGGCGCTGCCGCTTGCGGCGGAGGCACCCCTCACGCGAGCGTGACGCCGACTGGAGTCACAGAGACGCCGGCCGTCTCCGTCGAATTCGTTCAAGGCCTTGTTGATAATCTCCTATCGACTGCGGCCTCCTGGAACGACGGCGATGCTTCTGATGACGTCGCCCATGAGTCCGCACGGGAATTCATAACCGCGTATGAGAACCTCCAGGCGCATCAACCATCAGCCGGCCCGGTACCGACGCTGACGTGGGTGATCGCCTTCCAGAACTGCTACGGCGTAGCGATCGACATTCTGGCGGCGATAGCTGGCGCCGAGTCGCTGAAGCAGGAAATACCAGACGCTATCCAGTCCTGCGAGAGGGATCGGCACCTGCTGGACGCGAGCCCCACGCCAGGCGGCGCGGAGTAGCCTCGCTGCCTCTCTACGGCGTCGAGTACACGCCACCCACGGGAGGAGGCGGAGGACTCGAAGCCGCGCGCCTCAACCTCGCGGGCCAGCGAGACGGG
Source organism: Dehalococcoidia bacterium (assembly GCA_035542855.1). Classification (GTDB taxonomy): domain Bacteria; phylum Chloroflexota; class Dehalococcoidia; order SM23-28-2; family RBG-16-64-32; genus DATKKM01. The sequence continues at coordinate 1,366 of DATKKM010000076.1, read as the reverse complement.
ATCGATGGAGTAGGCGGTGGGGAACATGATGACGCCGTACTTCATGGGCCCTCCTTTGCCTGTGGGATGATGGCAGAGGCGGGAAAGCAGGCGGCGCTACGCGTAGCCCTGCCAGCCGATTTCGAAGACGCGGACCGGCTCCTCGAACCCCTTGGGGACGAAGTCGCCGCGCTCCGCGAAGAGGAAACCCTTGCCGGAGCAGAGCCCCCGCACCACGTCCGAGACCAGGATCTCGTTGGCGCCGGCCTTGGCCGCGATGCGCGCCGCCATGATCACGGTAGCGCCGAAGAGGTCGCCCTCGTCCTCAATCGGTTCGCCGGCGTCCAGGCCAACCCGCACCGTCAGCGTCTCGTCGGCGCCGCGCGACCACTCGTTGAAGGCCTGCTGCAGCGCGATGGCGCACTCCACGGCCTTCGTGACCGATGAGAACGAGGCCATGAAGCCGTCGCCCATCGTCTTCACCTCGGCGCCGTTGTGCATCCGCAGCACGTCCCGCGTGATGCGCTCGTGCTGGCGCAGGACCTCGCGGCCCCGCGTGTCGCCCAGGCGGTTCATCATCTGTGTGTGGCCTACCAGGTCCGTGAAGAGAATCGTGCGGAACGCCGTCGAGTCGGCTGCGTGGACGCGTGGTTCGTACCCCGCGCCGAGGAAGTCGCGCGTCTCCTCCAGCGCCTCCGAAGAGTGCAGCGAGGTGCCGTCAACCACCACAAAGCGTGAGTTCTCGATCTGCCAGGTCAGCTTCACTATCGCCTCGGGCGGCGGCAGCGCCTCGCCCGTGTAAGCGATGAGCAGCGTCTCACACTTGATCTTCGACAGCAGGTCCGTGACGTCGATATCGAGCTCGGCCCGCACGGCCGCGGCGGCGCCGCTGGCGGACACGCATTCGCGCATCAGGGAGGCAGCTTCCGCGGCCCGCTCGCGGGCGCCGGCGCCGAAGATGAGGCTCACCAGCGTGTCGACGTAGACGTCCAGGTCACGCTCGACCAGCGACAGCAGCGACTCGACGCGCGGCGGCAGGAGGTCGATTGCGTTGGCGGAGCAGCCGGCCAGGGCCAGGTGCGAAACGCGGTCCGGGTGCCGTGCGGCATAGGCGATGGCGACGTGCCCGGAGCTCTGCGCCCCGAAGATCGCAACGTCCTCGCCCGGCGCAACGGCCTCGATGACGGCCTCCAGGTCCAGCACGCGGGCGTCGAGCGAAAGGTCGGCGACGTCGCGGTCGGACAGTCCGCAGCCGCGCCCGTCAAAGCGGACGACGGTCGAGAACCCGGCGAAGTATTCGTAGTTGGCGGCCCACTCGGGCCTGCGCCACTCCTCCGCGACGTGACTCCAGGGCCACGGCGGCATATACACCAGCACCGGCCCTTCG
>DATKKM010000075.1:0-37300 GCA_035542855.1 Dehalococcoidia bacterium | reverse complement strand
GATCCAATCGTCGCCGCGGTGAGGCACTGTCCTATCGGAGTTACCACCGCCTCCTGGGGATGCTCGCCTCGTTTTTCAGAGGTCATCGGAGCCTCAACCCATCGGACCATGCCTCCACTATCATTATACCCCCTCAATGTTAACAATCGGGTGCCGTTCGGCCCCTCTTTCAGGGCCGTCAGTCCCGGCAGGCACGTGCGGCCCGCCATTGCCGGACAGCCCGGTCGCGGGCCTACCATAGATCACGGATAAACCCGGCCCGCGCTGGCGGGGGCCACAACCGCATGACGACGATCGATTCGACCCAACTGGATCCCGGCGCTTCGCGGGCCCACGCGGTCCCCGGCGATGCGGTGCTGCAGAGCCTGGGCGTGCTTGCCGGCAGGGGCCTTTCGCCGGAAGAGGCGCGGGAGCGCCTGCTGCGGTTCGGGCCCAACAGCCTGCCCGGCGCACGCCAGCGCAACACGCTGCTCCGCGCCATCGCCGGCCAGGTGCGCAACTTCCTGATCCTCTTGCTCCTGGCCGCCACTGCCCTGGCGCTGGCCATTGGAGAGCTGGTGGAAGCCGGAACGATCGTGGCCATCGTGGTACTGGCGGTCGCGTTGGGGGCTGTGCAGGACTGGCGGGCGCAGCGCGCCATCGCCGCGCTGCAGCGCATCGCCGCCCCGCAAGCTCACGTCGTACGCGGCGGGCAGACCGTCATCATTCAGGCCGCGGAAGTCGTGCCGGGAGATATCGTCCTCGTGGACTCAGGCAGCGCCGTCCCGGCCGACCTGCGCCTAATCGAAACGCACGTGCTGCGCATCAACGAAGCGCCGCTCACAGGCGAATTCCTGCCGGAGGAGAAGGACGCCGGCGTCGTGCTGCCGGAGGAGACGCCCCTGGCGGACCGCGCCAACTGTGCGTACGCGGGTACTGCCGTTGTATACGGACGCGGGCGCGGCGTGGCGTTCGCCACGGGCAGCGACACGCAGCTGGGCGCAATCGCCGAGCTGATCAGCAGAGACCGCGCGGAGACCACGCCGCTCCAGCGTTCCATGGCGTCGCTCAGCCGCTCCCTGGGGGCGGCCGCCGTCGCCTGCGCGGCCGCCGTCTTCGTGGCCGGTCTGTTGCATGGGCTGGACACCAACGAGCTGGCTCTCGCGGCGATCGGCCTCGCTGTAGCCGCCGTACCGGAAGGGCTCCCGGCCATCGTCGTCATCGCCCTCGCCCTGGGGATGCAGCGCATGGCCTCCCGGCGGGCCTTGATCCGCCGGCTGACCGCAGTCGAGACACTCGGCTGCGCGACGACGATCGCCACGGACAAGACTGGAACGCTCACAACCGGCCAGATGACCGCGACGGCGATAGTCCTTGGCCCGGGCGAGGCGCCGGTCACGGTCACTGGCGTGGGCTACCAGCCGGCGGGCGAGTTCCGCCGCGACGGCGGGCCAATCGATCCCGCTGGCGAACCAGGCCTTCACCTGCTGCTCACCGCGGCGGTGCTCTGCAACGACGCCCGGCTCGAAGAAAACGACGGCGGGTGGCGTGTGGTCGGAGATCCGACGGAAGGCGCGCTGATGGTGCTGGCGATGAAGGCCGGCCTGTCCTGGGAGCGGCTGGAGGAGTTGCAGCCGCGCGTCAACGAGATCCCGTTCACCTCCGAGCGGGCGGCGATGATCACCGTCCACCAGCTGCCGGGCCGGCGGATCGAGTACGCGAAGGGCGCGCCGGAGCGTATCGTCGCCGTGTGCGCGTCCCGGCGCACGCCCAGCGGCGTGCTGCCGCTCTCGGGGAATGATGCCGAGGCTGTGCTGGCGTCGGCGCAGGCGATGGCCTCACGCGGTATGCGCGTCATCGCCTTCGCATACCGGCAGCTTCCCGCCATCGACTCACCCGTCACCGGCGCCGAGACCGACCTGGTGTTTCTCGGGCTCGTGGGCATCGATGACCCGCCGCGCGACGAGTCCGCTGCGGCGATCCAGGCCTGCTACGCCGCTGGCGTGCGGCCGCTGATTGTGACCGGTGACCACGCAGCGACAGCGATGGCTATCGCCGAGAGCGTGGGCCTGGCCGGCGCGGGCGATGTCCCGATGACCGGCGTCGACCTCGAGAAAATGAGCGAAGCCGGCCTGGAAGCGGCTGTCCGCACCCACACCGTGTACGCGCGGGTGTCCGCTGCCCAGAAGCTGCAGATCGTGCGGGCGCTGCAGGCTGCCGGCGAGGTGGTGGCGGTCACCGGCGATGGCGTCAACGACGCGCCCGCGCTCCAGCGGGCCGACATCGGCGTGGCGATGGGCATCTCCGGCACCGACGTCGCGAAGGAGTCGTCCGACATGATCGTGACCGACGACAACTTCGCCTCGATCGTCGCCGCGATGGAGGAGGGGCGGCGCATCTACGACAACATCCGCAACGTTGTGGTCTACCTGATCGGCGGCAATTTGGGCGAGATACTGGTGCTGTTCTGCGGTGTGATCGCCGGACTGCCGCTGCCTCTGCTCGCCACGCAGATCCTCTTCGTCAACCTGGTGACGGACGGCCCGCCCGCGATCGGGCTGGCCGTCGAAACCGCGGACCCGGCCGCCCTGCGGCGCCCGCCGCGGCCCCGCAACGAGCCGATGCTCACACTGGCGATCTGGCGCGTCCTCATCGCGCGGGGCATCTTCCTCGCGCTGGCGGTGCTGTTCGCCTTCACGCTCTCGTACAAGGTGCTGGACTACGACCTCGCCACATCCCGCACGATCGCCTTCACGACGCTGGTCACCGCCCACGTGCTCAAGTCATTCACCTGCCGCTCTCTGTACCTGCCGGCCTGGAAGCTGCCGCTGGCGCGCAACCCGCAGCTGCTGGTCGCGGTGGTGGTGTCCCTGGGCGCGCTTGTGCTGCTAGTGGTCGCGCGGCCGCTCCAGGACGCCTTCGAGACGGTCAACCTGGACGCCGCAAAGTGGGCCATGGCGATCGGAATCGCGCTGGTGCCGCTCGTCCTGATCGAAGCGCTCAAGTTCTCGCCGTGGCGGCTGCGCCGGTAGCGGCGGCCGGCTAAGCGCTCTTCGCCGCCAGGTAGGCGACGATGTCGTCCAGCGTCCGGAGCTTCGGGTAATCGGCCTCCGGGATGTCGACGTGAAGCTCTTCATCCACGGCGATCAGGAAGTTCAGGAAGTCCATCGAGTCGAGGTCGAGCTGGTCGCGGATACGCTCACCGGCGTCGATCGTCAGCGCGTCGCTGTCGGCGGTGATGTCCGCGAGTATCCGGCGTAGTGTGCTCTCGAGTTCGTCGTTGGTCATAGCTTGTCCGGCTCCTGCAGCAGGCGGTCAACGGCCGCCAGGTACGTGCTACCCAGGTGGCCGTCCACCACCCGGTGGTCCGCGGACAGCGTGGCGATGATCACGGGCCGCGGTCCCATCATCCCATCGGCCACGCGCACCTGCTCTGTGATGCGCCCGAACCCGACGAGCGCCACCTGGTGCGGGTAGATGATCCCGTAGACGGAGTCAGCGCCCAGCTCGCCCAGGTTGGTGATGGTGATCGTGCCCTCCGTCATCTCCGATCCCAGCAGCTTGCCGGAGCGTGTGCGTTGTACTAGGTCGCGGAAGCCGGCCATGAGGTCTGCCAGGGAACGCTTGTCGGCCCCCAGCAGGGCCGGCGCCACTAGCCCGCCGCCACGCAGAGAAATCGCCATCCCGACGTTTATCTCCGGCTTGCGCACCACGCGGTCCTGCCACTCTGCGTTCAGGTCAGGGGTCTCCTTGAGCGCGAGCGCGACGGCCTTGATCAGCAGCACGGCATAGAGCAGCCGGTCCGCCACCGAACGCCCCTCGTTGGTGGCGGAGAGCCAGGCCAGCGCCGCCTTCATGTCGATCTCCCGGGTCAGGTGAAAGTGCGGGATCTCCCGCGCGGAGCGGCTCATGGAGGCCGCGATCGCCTGCCGCATGCGCGCCTGGCGCTCGTCAGCGGCCGGCGCGGCGGGAGCAGCTGCCGGCCTGGACGCGGCCGCCTCCACGTCCTCGCGGGTGATGCGGCCGCCGGGGCCGGTGCCCGTGATCTGCGTCAGGTCAATTCCGGACTCCTCCGCCAGCTGGCGCGCGGCCGGTGACGCGCGAACGCGCTCGGCGGGCGGCGCGGCGCGGCGCTCACTCGGGCGAGGAGCTTCGACCGCGGTGGGTGCGGCTGCGGCTGGGGCGGCTGCGGGCTGAGCAGCGGCCGCGGCTGCCTCGTCGTCAGCCTTGATCAGGGCGATCGGCGTGCCGACGGAGACAGTCGTGTCTTCCTCGATCAGCAGCCGCTCGATGACGCCGGGGACGTAGCATTCCACCTCGACATTGGCCTTGTCAGTCTCCACCTCGGCGATGATCTCGCCCCGCTCCACGCGGTCGCCTGGGTGCTTCCGCCAGGAGACGAGCTTGCCCTCGGTCATGTCCGCGCCGAGGATCGGCATCAGAAACTCCGCCATTGCTAGCGAAGCATACTCTTCACGGCTTCGACGATGCGAGCCGGCTGCGGCAGCGCCGCGTCTTCCATGTGCTTGGCGTAGGGCATCGGCACCTCGCGGCTGCAGACGCGGGCGACCGGCGCGTCCAGGTCGTCGAACCCTTCCTCCATGATGCGCGCGGAGATCTCCGCCGCCGCCCCGTAGCTTCGCCAGCTCTCGTCGACGATCACGGCGCGGTGTGTCCGGCTTACGGATTCGAGCACCGTTGGCATGTCCAGCGGCCGCAGCGTGCGCAGGTCGATCACCTCGGCCTCGATGCCTTCCTTCGCCAGCTCCTCCGCCGCCTCAAGCGAGCGCCAGACAGACGCGCTGAAGGCGACGATCGTCACGTCTGAGCCGTTGCGTCGCACGGCGGCGTGATCGATATCGCAGGCGGCGGCCTTCTCGTCGATCTCGTCCTGCAATGGGTAGAGCGTGGCGTGCTCGAAGATGAACACTGGGTCCTGCATCTGCAGCGCGGCCAGCAGCATCCCGCGCGCGTCCGCAACAGTCGCCGGTGTCAGCACGCGGATGCCGGGGATGTGCGCGTACCACACCTCCAGGCTGTGTGAGTGCTGGGCGGCCAGCTGCCGTCCGCCGCCGGTGGCCATGCGGACGACCAGCGGCACGCCGATCTGCCCGCCGGACATGTGACGCAGCGTGGCGGCGTTGTTCAGGACCTGGTCCATGGCCAGCATGCTGAAGTTGACCGTCATCACCTCGACTATGGGCCGCATGCCGTTGATGGCCGCGCCGATGCCCGCGCCCACGAACGCCGACTCTGACAGCGGAGCGTCCATGATGCGCTCCGGGCCAAACTCCGCCAGGAGACCGTGGCTGACGGCGAAAGCGCCGCCGTACCCGCCCACGTCCTCGCCCATCAGGAAGACGCGGGGATCGTCGCGCATGGCGTCGCGCATAGCGGAACGGAGGGCCTCGCGATAACTAAGCTTGGCCACCGTACAGGCCCTTCTCCAGGTTCTCGACGGGCTCCCACGGGCTCTCCTCCGCGAACTTGACCGCATCGTCAAGCTTCGCCGCGATCACGGCCTCCGTGCGCTGTACATCCTCGGACGTCGCCAGCTCCAGGTCCATCAGCAGCTCCGGGAACGTCTTCAGCGGATCGCGCTCCTTCCACTCCTCCACCTCCGCCTTCTCGCGGTACAGCTCCGGGTCGGCCATGGAGTGACCGCGGAAGCGGTACGTCCGCAGCTCCAGCAGCCGCGGGCCTTCCCCGGTGCGGACGAGATCGGCCGCCGCGCGCACCGCCCGCTCCACGGACAGGACGTCCATGCCGTCCACCGCCTCGGCCGGCACCTGGTAGGCCTTTGCCTTCTTGGTGATGTCCGTCTCTGACTGGGCGGTCTCCAGCGCCGTGCCCATCGCGTAGTAGTTGTTTTCGCAGAGGAAGAGGACGGGCAGTTTCCAGAGGGCGGCCAGGTTCATCGTCTCGTGGAACTCGCCCTCGGCCACCGCGCCGTCGCCGAAGAAACAGGCGGTGATGCGGCCGGTGCGCCCCATCATCTTGTCGGCCAGCGCGATTCCAGTCGCGATCGGCAGGCCGCCACCGACGATGGCGTAGCCGCCGTAGAAGCGGTGCCCCGCATCGAAGAAGTGCATCGATCCGCCGTGGCCGTGGCTGCAGCCGGTGCTCTTGCCAAACATCTCTGCCATCAGCAGGCGCGGCGATATCCCCCGCGCCAGCGCGTGGCCGTGGTCGCGGTAGGTCGTGATGATCGAGTCGTCAGGGGTCAGCGCGCGCATGGCGCCGACGCCCACGGCCTCCTCGCCGATGTAGAGGTGCAGGAAGCCGCGTATCTTGCCGAGCTGGTACAGTTCGGCGGCCTTCTCTTCGAAGCGGCGGATGAGCAGCATCTGCTCGTACACCTCGAGGCCACGCTCGCGCCCGATGTCTGAGCGCCGGACGGCGGGCTCAGTCACGCGCCGCCTCCAGCGTGGAGGTGTCGCCTTCCGGAAGGCCCAGTTCCCGGGCCTTGAGCAGGCGGCGCATGATCTTGCCGCTGCGCGTCCGCGGCAGGTCCGTCACGAACTCGATCTCCTTGGGCGCCACCACCGCGCCCAGCTTCTTGCGGGCGAAGAGGAGGATGTCCTTCTTGAGAGCGTCACTGGGCTCGAAGCCGCTGTTCAGGAGGACGAACCCCTTCACAATCTCCAGCGCGACGGGGTCAGGCTTGCCGATCACGCCTGCTTCGGCCACGGCTTTGTGCTCCATAAGCGCCGTCTCCACCTCGAAGGGGCCGATCAGGTGACCCGAAGTCTTGATCACGTCGTCGGCCCGGCCGACGAACCAGAAGTAGCCGTCCTTGTCTCTGCGGGCCAGATCGCCGGTCAGGTACCAGCCGCCCACGAAGCACTTGCGGTAGCGCTCCTCTTCGTTCCAGTAGCCGCGGAACATGGACGGCCACCCCGGCTTCAGCGCCAGGTCGCCTTCCACGTCCGCGCCCTCGATCACTTTCACGCCGCCGTCCGTGCGCTGAACGATCGCCGCTTCGATGCCCGGCAGCGGCCGGCCCATCGAACCGGGGCGGATGTCCATGCTGGCATAGTTCGCGATCATGATCCCGCCGGTCTCGGTCTGCCACCAGTTGTCGTGGAAGGGCAGCCCGAACGCCTCCTGTCCCCACACCACGCCCTCCGGGTTGAGCGGCTCGCCGACGCTGCCCATGAAGCGCAGCGCCGGGTACTTCCGTTGCTTCACCGGCTCTACTCCCGCGCGCATCATCATGCGGATCGCCGTCGGCGCCGTGTACCAGACGGAGACGCCCTGCTCGTCCAGGATGCGGTACCAGCGGTCGAGGTCGAACTCCTCCTCGTCGACGATGCTGGTTACGCCGTTGCTCAGCGGGGCGATGATGCCATAGGAGGTGCCGGTCACCCAGCCCGGGTCGGCCGTGCACCAGAAGATGTCGTCCGGGTGTAGGTCCAGCGCCAGCTTGCCGGTGACGTTGTGCACCACAACGGCCTCGTGCACGTGCAGCGCGCCCTTAGGTGTGCCGGTGGTGCCGCTGGTGAAGTGGAGGAGGGCCAGCTCCTCCGGCGCGGTCGGCCCGATCGCGTACTCCTCGCTGGCGGCGTCCATCAGTTGCCTGAAGTCGAACGTGCCGGGCGTATCGGGAACGCCCGCGCCGTCAACTATCAGCACGAACTCCAGCGAGGGCAACTCGTCGCGGATGGGCGCTACCTTCCGCTCGTAGAGCGCCGTCGTTGTCACCAGCGCGCGGGCCTCGGCGATGGCGAGGCGCGTCTTGACCGGCTCCGGGCCGAAGGCCGAGAACAGCGGCGAGAACACGGCCCGGTGCTTGAGGGCGCCCAGCGCGGTGACGTACAACTCCGGGATGCGCCCCGTCAGCGCGAAGACGCGGTCGCCGCGCGACACGCCGAGCGAGTCCAGGACGTTTGCGAAGCGGTTGGTAAGCGCCCGCAGCCGCGCGTATGAGATATCCACTATGCGATCATCGCGGCTGATCCAGCGGATCGCCGTCTTCCCCGCAATTGGGGACGAGGCGTGCCTGTCGACCGCCTCGTAGGCGATGTTCAGCCCGTGGCCGCCCGGCAGGTAGCTCAACTCGTGGCGAGCCGCCTCCCAGTTGAACGACCGGCAGGCGGCTTCGTAGTCCAGCAGGTTGGGGGTTACCGCACCCGGCGCTTTGTGCACTACCGGGTAGGCCGCCATCGCACTAACGGCTGGGCTCAACCCTTTGTCCTGTGCGCTGCGGTCTTGGCCGCGTGCTGGGGCTCCTCTTCGCGGACCTGCGGCTCCATGACTCCCGTCGCCAGGATCGCCGCCTCCTGTGCGTACGTCAGCGCATAACCGCACTGCATGCACGCAATGTACGAGCCGAAGGTGTTCGACTCCTCGCGCAGGTCGCCAGAGCACTTCGGGCAGGCCTTCAACCAGTACTTCATCGTGCGCCTCCTCTATCTAGAACTCCTCGTCCAGCCGGTCCACGATGAACGCCACTTTCACGTTCACATGGTACTCAACTATGCGGCCGTTGCGAACTATGCCTGTGCTGTGGATGACGTCTACGCCGGTGATGTTACGCAGCGTCTCCGAAGCGCGGCTGACCGCCTGCTGCGCCGCGTCGCTCCAGCTCGTGTCGGAAACGCCCACCAGTTCCACCACGCGAATGGTGGCGGGCGCGTCTGCGTGTTGAGTCATAGCTACCTCCTGTTCTCTCCTTCCGTACCGATTCTGTATCTATCGCCGGCTTCGGTGCAGTGCGGAACGGCCTGTCTCCACCGGCCTAACGGCCCTACCTGCGCCTCACGAATGACCCGGCAGACGAAGAGGAGCCGGGTGTCAACCGGCTCCTCTTCATGTCCGAACCCAGGGAGTGACTACTTGACCGGCACCTTGACCGCCGCCGTTCCGGCCGCCGCCGGCTTGGGCACTGTCACCTCGAGAACGCCGTTCTCGTAGTGGGCCTCCACCTGGTCGGCCGCTGTGCCCTCAGGGAGGCGGATCGTGCGCAGGAACTCGCCCGTGGCGCGCTCGGAGCAGTAGTAGTCCTCTTCCTTGACCTCCTTCTCCTCTGCGCGGTGCCCCTTGATCGTCAGCATGTCGCCTTCGACCGAGACATCGATGTCCTCCGGCCTCATGCCGGGGAGGTCCGTGCGTACGATGACCTTGCCGTTCTTCTCGAAGACGTCTACTTCAGGCATCCATGCCCCAGCCTCGCTGGGGCGTCGCCAGAATCGGATCGGCCAGTCCCGCATGCGCCTGTCGAAGTAGCGCTCGAACTCCTCTGGCCAGGCGAGCAGCCGGCGGGGCTTCCGCTCCTCAACTGCCGTCGAGCCTTTACCATTTCCGCTGGGCATTGCGTTTACCTCCTTTCCTTTCTCCAGCACAAGCTACCGTCGCTGCCGCTCGGCGTGGAGTGCCTGATGGCCTGAATCCGGCGTGCCGTTCTTCCTGATCTGGTGCGCCAGACATCGCCTCAAGGCAGCGCGTGGGCGTGCTTGACCAAAGCCCGCTGGCGTTGACACCGCGTCTGACGGTATAGTCAACGTCCAGAACAGGCGGAGGCAGGCGTAAGACCGCCTCACGCGAGAGGAGCAACATGGGTCGCAAGGTATATGTCGTCGGCGTGGGCATGACGAAGTTCGAGAAGCCCGGTTCAAAGGCCTGGGACTACCCGGACATGGCCAAGGAGGCCGGCACCAAGGCGCTGGCCGACGCCGGCATCCCCTACAGCGAGGTCGAGCAGGCCGTCGTTGGCTACGTCTACGGCGAGTCGACGTGCGGGCAGCGGGCTGTCTACCAGCTGGGCCTGACCGGCATCCCCGTCTACAACGTGAACAACAACTGCTCGACCGGCTCGACGGCGCTCTTCATGGGCAAGGAGCTCATTGAGGGCGGCATCGCCGACTGCATCCTGGCGCTGGGCTTCGAGAAGATGCAGAAGGGCTCGCTCGGCGCTACCTTCACTGACCGCGTGAACCCGATGGACCAGCACGTCAACGCCATGGTCCAGATGCGCGGCTTCGAGCCGCACCCTCCGGCGGCGCAGCTGTTCGGTAACGCCGGGCGGGAGCACATGGAGAAGTACGGCTCCACGCCGCTGCACTACGCGAAGATCGGCTACAAGAACCACGCCCACTCCGTGAACAACCCCTACTCCCAGTTCCAGGAAGAGTACAGCCTGGAGCAGATCATCGCGGCGCCGATGGTGCACGACCCGCTAACCAAGCTGCAGTGCTGCCCGACGTCTGACGGCTCCGGCGCGGCCGTGCTGGCGAGCGAGGACTTCGTGAAGAGGCACAACCTGCAGGGCAAGGCGATCGAGATACTCGGCCAGTCCATGGTCACCGACATGCACGACACGTTCGACAGCAAGAGCAGCATCAAGCTCATCGGCAGCGAGATGACGCGCAAGGCGGCGCAGCAGGTCTACGAGCACACCGGCCTGGGCCCGGAGAACGTGGACGTGATCGAGCTGCACGACTGTTTCTCCGCCAACGAGATGATCACGTACGAGGCGCTGGGCCTGGCCCCGGAGGGCACCGCGCACAAGCTGGTGGAGCAGGACGCCTTCACTTACGGCGGCAAGGTCGTGGTGAACCCGTCCGGCGGGCTGATCTCCAAGGGCCACCCGCTGGGCGCCACCGGCCTCGCTCAGTGCTCGGAGCTGACGTGGCAGCTGCGCGGCGAAGCGGACAAGCGCCAGGTGCAGGGCGCGAAGGTCGCGCTGCAGCACAACATCGGCCTGGGCGGCGCTGTTGTCGTGACGATGTACCGGAAGGGGTTCGCCTAACCCTCTTCCGGCGCGAAACCGCGGCGCATCGTGTTCTCGCTCTGCGTGTACGGCTCCATGAACTGCCGCACGTAGTCGGGCCCGCCCGCCTTCTCGCCGATGCCTGACATGCGCATCCCCCCGAACGGCTGCCGCGCGGGGATGGCGCCGGTCACCTTGCGGTTGACGTAGAGGCTGCCCACGCGCATCGAGGCACGCGCCTGCGCGATGTTGCGCGGGTTGCGCGAGTACACGCCGCCGGTCAGCGCGAACGCCGAGTCCGCCGCGATAGCCAGCGCCTCATCGAACGTGTCTGCCCTGAACACGGCCAGCACCGGCCCGAACACCTCTTCCTGCGCCAGCGGAGAGTCCAGCGGCACGTTGCTGAAGACGGTAGGCGGGACGTACGGTCCCGGCGCATCCGGCGTTCGCCCCTGCACCAGCAGCTTCGCGTAGCCGCGCGCGCCTTCGATGTAGCCTTCGATCTTGCGCCGCGCGTCTTCGTTGATCACCGGCGGCACGAACGTCTCCGGCAGGTGCGGCGGCCCGACGACCAGGCTCCGCACCGCGTTGGCCAGCCTCGCGGCCGCCTCCTCGTACGCTGAGCCGGCGATGACCAGGCGGCTGCACGCGCTGCACTTCTGCCCGGCGTAGCCGAACGCCGAGGCGATCACGCCCTCGATCGCCTGGTCCAGGTCCGCGTCCTCGTCAATGATCACGGCGTTCTTGCCGCCCATCTCGGCGATCACGCGCTTCACGTTATGCTGCCCCGGCTTCGTCTTCGCCGCCGCCTCGATGATGCCCAGCCCGACGGCGTTGCTGCCGGTGAAGGCGATGATGTCGACGCCCGGGTGCTCCACCAGCGCCTGCCCGGCCTCGCCGCCGCGCCCCGGCAGGTACTGGACGACGCCCGGCGGCACGCCTGCCTCGCGCAGAATGCTCACCAGCTCGGCGGCGATCAGCGGTGACTGGCCCGCGGGTTTCAGGATCGCCGCGTTCCCACCGGCGATGGCGCCCACTGCCATCCCGCAGATGATCGCCAGCGGGAAGTTCCATGGGGCGATGATCGCTGCCACGCCTCGCCCGCGGTGGAAGTACTCGTTGTGCTCGCCGGCCACGTGGCCCATCAGGCGCGGCGTCTCCAGGTCCTCCGCCTGCGCCGAGTAGTAGCGCAGGTAGTCCGCCGCTTCGCTGACGTCGCCGTCGGCCTCGTGCCAGGGCTTGCCGCTCTCGTAGACCATCAGCGCCGCCAGGGCGAAGCGCCTGTCCTCCAGCAGACCGGCCGCCCGGCGCAGGATGTCGCCTCGCGCAGCCGCCGGAGTATCTCGCCAGGCGGGGAACGCGGCGTTGGCGGCGGCCACCGCCTCGTCGACGTCGGCGAGCGTGGCCTGGGCCACCTCGCCGATGATCGTCCCCGGCTCGCACTGGTACTCGATGCGTGATCGCGGGCGGTCGAGCACTGCGCGCTCGCCGATGAGCAGCGGGTACTCGCGTCCGAAGTCCTTGCGGCGCTGAGCCAGCGCAGCCAGCATCTCTGCGCGCATCTGCGGCTCGAAAAGCGGCGTCGGCGGCGAGTTGTTGATGCGGTCGAGCGCGCCGACGGCGGGGCGGGCGGGCATGGCGCTCTTCGCGGTCTCGCTCGGGGCGGCCATGAACCAGGCCTGGTTGGAGGTGTTCTCCAGTAGACGGCGCACCAGGTAGGCCATGCCCGGGATCACCTGCCCCACCGGCACATAGACCCGCGTGCGCAGCCCCAGCCCGGCGACCGCGCCGCGCAGCCCCTCCGCCATGCCGTAGAGCATCTGGAACTCGGCGTCCTGCGGTCGCAGTCCGGCCTCCCGCCACTTGACGATCGCCTGGGCGATCGACGCGGGGTTGTGCGTGCCGAAGGCCGGCCGCAGGTGCGGCCACGCGGCGACGAGCGCATCGGTGCAGCGATCGAACGACTCGTCCGTCTCCGCTTTCCCGGTGAAGACGGGCGCCGGCCAGCCGTTCTGCCCGGCCACGATCACTTCTTCGTCCCAGTACGCGCCCTTCACCAGCCGCACCGAGAACGGCGTCCCCCGCCGCTCGGCCAGTTCGCGCAGCCGGCCGACGTCCGCGGCGGCGTCGCGCAGATACGCTTGAACGACGATGCCGGCATGGGGATACGCGCTGAACTCCGGCTCCAGCAACGCGTCCGCGAAGGCCGTGTGCAGGAGGTCCTTGTAGCGGAACTGCTCCATGTCGAAGTTGATGAAGGCGCCGCTCTCCATCGCCTGGCGAAGGAGCGGGCGCAGGCGCTCGCGGGCGGCGGTGCTCACCCACTCGGGCGCGGCGGGCTCCAGGTGGGGGCAAAGCGCAGACAGCTTGACCGAGATGTTGACGTGCGGGACGTCCGCCCATTGTGCGCCAGGCGGCGTGACGTTCTCAGCAGCCGACAGCGTTCGTATCAACTGGAGATAGCGCTCCAGGTACGCGTCCGCCTCGGCGTCGGAGAGCGTCTCCTCGCCGAGCAGGTCGACGGTATAGGCGACGTCATCCCGGGCCAGCGCGGCGAGGGCCGGCACCGCCTCCTCCGGCGTGGCGCCGGCGATGAAGCGGCCGGCCATGGCGAAGACGCCTTCGCGCACCACGCGCGAGAGGATGGGCCGGAAGACGGGCGTCGAGGCGATCCCGGCAGTCGCCCCGATCAGCGGCTGGTGCACGCCGCGGAAGTACTGGCGCACGTGGTCGGAGACGGCGGACGCGCTGCGCAGCGCCGGCAGCACGTCGACGAAGCGCAGCAGCTTGACGCGGAAGTCGGGGTCGGACGAGGCCCAGTCGAGGAGGTGCTGCTGGAACCAGGCCGGCGTCAGGACTAGCGGCGGGTGAGACGTCGCGGCGGCCCGCAGCCGCTCCTCAAGCTCGTGAATTGACCGTTCAGCGGCGGTGTCCAGCGCCATGCGATCACCGGTTACATTGTAGCCCGCGCCCGGTGAAGGCCCGGTTCGCGGGAGCGTCGCGGCCCTTCACGGGTGGCCTGCGAAAGGGAAGGGCCGGTTGGCGCACGCGGCGAAAGGCTACCGAGCGGCCGCTGCCGTTGGGCGGCCGTGTCGTGGCCGCGGATAACCAGGGCGCGGTTCAGTCCGGGTCCGGGGCGACGCGTACCATGCGCTTTCCCGTGTTGGCGCCCGCCAGCAGGCCGATCAGCGCCCGCGGCGCCGCGTCCAGTCCCTCCAGCACCTCTTCCAGCACCTTCAGCTGCCCGTTTGCCACCCAGTGCGCCAGACGTTCCTCCGCTTCAGGGAACTGCTTCTCGTAGTCGCCGACGATGAAGCCCTCCATGCGCAGCCGGCTGACCACCAGGAGGCCCGGCACCAGGCGGCTGCCCACGGCCTGGCCCTCCGCGTCGTACTGCGACACGGTCCCGCAGCAAACGACGCGCCCGTGCAGGTTCATCACCGGCAGCACCGTGTCCAGCAGCGGCCCGCCCACGTTGTCGAAGTAGATGTCGATGCCATCGGGGGCGGCCTCGCGCAGGTCCTCCCGCAGCGTCGGGCTCTTGTAGTTCACCACGGCTTCAAAGCCGAGGTCGCGCCGCAGCATCGCGATCTTCGCGTCGGAGCCGGCGATGCCGACGACACGGCAGCCCATGATGCGGGCGATCTGGCCGGCGACGTTGCCCGTCGCGCCCGCCGCCGCCGATACGGCCACGGTTTCGCCCTCCTCCGGCCGCCCGACTTCCAGCAGCCCGAAGTACGCCGTGAGCCCGGTGATACCCAGCACGCTCATCTGGTGTGTGAGCGGCCCCCGCACCGTTATCCTGCGCACCGCCTTCGCCGGGTGGATGGCGTACTCCTGCCAGCCGTTGTCCGCCGCCACGATGCTGCCCACGGGAACGCCGGAGTGGTTCTCCGCGACGACCTCTGCCAGCGTGAAGCCCGCCATCACCTCGCCCTCTGCCAGCTGGCTGCGATAGGTGCGGCCGCGCATCCAGGCGCGGTTCGCCGGATCGATCGAGAGCAGGATCGTGCGGCAGAGCACCTCGCCGGGCCCCGGCTCGCCGATCGTGCTGTCCACCGCGCGGAAGTGGCGCTCCTCCAGCCGCCCGGAAGGGCGTTCGACGAGCAGGATCTGGCGGTTGGGGCGCGTGCCTTTGTCAGCCATAGGTACCTCCGGGCCCAGATTCTACCGCGCGGCGCACATAGGTGCAGAACTTGAAATAACGCGGCGACTTATGGCAAACTACCGGGGATTGCGCCTCGCCCGCACGAAGGGCAATTCCGGCGCCTCGCCCCCAACCGACTGCTGCCGAACCGGAGATTGGCTTGAAACGGGGCGAAGGTGGCGGCAAGGGGGAAAGAAACAGCTGATAGCGAAACACGGCCTCGTGGTGGGGCTGGCCTTGCTGGGGGTGATCCTGTTCCCCGGCATCGCCAACGGCGGGTCACACGCTCTTCAGTCAGCCGTACTGATCCCGGAGCTCCCCACAAGGTCCGCCACCGTTCGCTCCTGCACTGCGTTCAGCGATGCGATGCCGTGCTCCGCGGAGGCCGCGCGGGCGCGGACCGTGGCGCTACGGCTGGCCACGGCATCAGCGGCGCCAACGCCGACAGCTGAGCCGGTCATTACCGCGGCCCCAACTCCTACGCCGGAGCCGATGCCCACGATGCAGGTCCGCCCCGGCGATACGCTCATCGCGCTGGCCAACTGGTTCGGGGTCTCACCCTTCGATATCGCGTCCGTCAACGGGTTCGCCGTCGACGATTACTTGCAGCTGGACTGGGTGCTGGCGATCCCGGTCCCCGCCGCAGACTTCACCATGCCTCCCGACCCGGAGGCCGTCGTCGCCGCGGCCGTGCAGGACACACCGGAGCCCGTCATCGTCCCGCAGCCGACGCCGGCCCCGCCGACCGCCGCGCCCTACATCCCGCCATCCGGCGACCAGGTGGTCGCGGCGATCTGCTCGCTGCCCTGGCCGTGCGAGCAGATGGTGCGCATCGCCTCCTGCGAGTCCGGCCTCAACCCGCGCTCCATGAACCCGGCCGGCTACTACGGCCTCTTCCAGATCAGCAACCAGATCGACGGCTGGGACGATCCGCTGACGAACGCGTCCTTCGCCTACTACAACAAGTACCTGCCCGCCCAGGCCCACGGAGATCCCCTGACCCCGTGGCCTGTCTGCCGCTACTATTGATGGGCGCCGTTGCCGCTGTCCGTGCCCAGGCGCCACTGCGCGTAGAGCGCTGAATACGCCCCTCCTGCCGCCGCCAGGCGCGTGTGCGGGCCATCCTCAACCACGCGGCCGTGCGCCATCACCAGCACCCTGTCCGCCGTCTCCGCCGTGCTCAGCCTGTGGGCGATCACCACGCTAGTCCGGCCCTGCAGCAGCCGCCGGATCGCCGCTTCGATCAGGCCCTCCGTTTCCGGGTCCAGGCTGGATGTCGCCTCGTCCAGGATCAGCACGGCCGGGTCAGCCACGAACGCCCGCGCGATCGATACCAGCTGCTTCTCGCCGCCTGAGAGCCGCGAGCCGCGGAAGCTGACGACCGTGTCGTAGGCCTCCGGCAGCGCCTCGATGAAGGCGTCGATGCCCAGCTCCCGGCAGGCGGCGCGCATCTCGTCCTCCGTGGCGTCCGGCCGCCCGAAGAGGATGTTGTCGCGGATCGTGCCGCTGAACAGGAACCCCTCCTGCGGCACCATGATCATGGTTCGCCGCAGGTCGGCGCCGCGCACGTCCCGCAGGTCGATGCCGTCCAGCAGCACGCGGCCCCGGCGGGGGTCGTAGAAGCGCATCATCAGCTTGGCCATCGTCGACTTCCCGGCGCCCGTCGCGCCCACGATCGCCACCCGCTGCCCGGGGGCGATTCGCAGGTCAACGTCCTCCAGCACGGGCGTCTCGCCGTACGCAAACCCAACGTGATCGAAGGTGAGCTCGCCGCGGATCGGCTGCGGGAGCGGCCGGGCGTCCGCCGGCTCGGCCACCTGCGGCTTCTCCGCCAGCAGGCCGAACACCTTATTCAGGGCGGCCGTGGCGGCCTGCACTACATCGTACGTCTGGGAGAGGCGCTGGATCGGCTGGAAGATGAAGTCCAGGTAGAAGATGAACGCTGCCACCGTCCCCAGACTGACGCTTTCCCCAATCACGCCGCGTCCGCCGAAGTAGAGGATCAGCGCGATGCCAAGCCCGCCCAGCCACTCCACGAACGGGATGTACAGGGCGGAGATGCGGACGGTACTCACGTTCGCGTCGTAGTTCATTTCGTTGATCTGGTTGAATTGCTCCGCATTGTGGCGCTCCCGCGCGAACGCCTGCACGACGCGGATGCCGGAGAACGACTCCTGCATGTGGATCATCACGTCGGCAATGCGGTCTCGCACCTTCTCGTACGCCTTCTCGGAGGCCTTCTGGAAGATCAGGGTGGCGGCGATCAGCGGCGGGATCACGGCGAGCGTGACCAGCGATAGCTTGAGGCTGAGCGTGAGCAGGATGATCACCGTCCCGGTCAGCAGCAGCGCTGACTGAACGACCATCAGGAAGCCGTTGTTCACCAGGTCCGCGATCACCACCATGTCGTTGGTCATACGGGACATCAGGCGGCCCGCGTGCTCGCCATCGAAGAAGGACATCGAGAGCTTCTGCAGGTGGCTGAATAGCCGCACACGCAGGTCGCGCAGCAGGTGCTGGCCGATCAGCGCCGTCGTGTAAACGCTGAGCGCCTGCGTGACGTAAACGCCCATTGTGAGCCCGAAGAAGATGACCGAGCTCACGACCAGACTGTGCCGGTGCCCACCGATGATGCCGGAGTCGATCGCGTGCTGGACGACGAGCGGCCGCGCCAGGTTCACCGCCGCAAACGCCACGATCGAGATTGTCGAGAGCAGGACCAGCGGCCAGCGCGGCGCCAGCATCTGCCCCGCCCCGCGCAGGGCGTGCGGGTTCAGGCGGGCGGAGCGTTCGCCCGGCCGCGTGACGCTATCCATCATCCTTCCGCGCATCATGTGGCGGCCACCAGTTGCCCCAGGACCTCGGCATAGCGGGGGCACTCGCGGAGCAGCTGCTCATGCGTGCCGGCCTGCACGACGCGGCCCTCGTCCATCAGCACAACCTGGTCGGCCAGGGCGATCGTGCTCATGCGGTGCGAGATGATGATCGTCGTGCGGCCCTCCATCACCCGCTGCAACGCCGTGCGGATCTCCTCCTCCATCTGCGCGTCCACGCTGGACGTGGCGTCGTCCAGGATCAGCACCCGCGGCCGGATCAGGATCGCGCGGGCGATGGCGATGCGCTGGCGCTGCCCCCCGGAGAGCGAGAAGCCCTGGTCGCCGACGATCGTGTCGTAGCCTTCCGGCAGCTCGTCGATGAACTCCGCGGCCTGCGCCAGCCTGGCCGCCTGCTCGATCTCGCTCTGCGAGGACTCGGTGCGGCCGTAGGCGATGTTGCTGCGCACGCTGTCCGAGAAGAGGAACGTCTCCTGGAAGACGAGTCCGACGTTGCGTCGCAATTCGTCGAGGCGGATCTCCTGTACGGGCGCGCCATCGATTGTGATCCTCCCGGAATCGACGTCGTAGAAGCGGGGTAGCAGCTTGGCGACGGTCGTCTTGCCGCAGCCCGTCGGCCCGACCAGCGCCACCGATTGCCCGGCCGGGATGTGGAGGCTGAAGTCGCGCAGCACGGGGTAGCCCGCCTGGTAGGAGAAGGAGACATCCTCGAAGCGGAGGTCGCCGCCGCCCGCGGGTAGAGGCCGCCCGTGCGCCGTCGGCGCGATCGTCGGACGCTGGCGGAGGACGTTCCAAACGCGCGCCGCGGCCGTGACCGCGCGCTGGCCTATCGGCACCATCTCGCCCAGGCTCTGCACCGGGAAGACGAGCATGTTCAGGTACTGGAAGAACGCCACGAACTCGCCGGCAGTGACGTGGCCCTCCAGCACCAGCCAGCCGCCATAGGAGAGGATCACCAGCTGGCTGATCGATGGCAGCCAGAAAAAGAGCGGCGTGTAGATCGTGCGCAGGCGGGCGGCTTCCATGCTGTCGACGAACGTGCGCTCGGCCAGGCGGTCGATCTTGCGCACCTCATCGTCCTCGCGGCCGAAGGAGCGGATCGTGCGGATGCCCGCAATGTTCTCTTCGACTACGTGCGCGATGTCCGCCACGTCCTGCTGTACGCGCGCGGCCGCAGGGCCCAGCTGCCGGAAGAAGCGCGCCGATACCCACGTGATCAGCGGGTAGGCCAGCATCGCCAGGAGCGCCAGCGGCAGGTGGATTGTGAGCAGCACCCCGAACGCCCCGAAGGCGATGAGCAAGAAGGCGGTGTTGATGGGGATCACCACGAGGAACTGCTGGATCTCGTGGAGGTCCGCGCTGGCCCGCGACATCAGCTGCCCGGTGGACGTCCGGTCGTGGTAGTCGAGCGAGAGTTGGTTCACCTGGTCGTACAGCTCGGCGCGGAGGTTGGACTCCACGCGATAGCTGTTGCTCATCGCGAAGTAGCGGCGGACACCGCTGGCCAGCCCCTGGACGGCCGCCGCCCCGACGACAGACAGCGCCAGGATGAGGAGAAGGGACTTGTCGCCGTGGTCGATCGCCTTGTCGATCGTCTTGCCGGTGAGCAGCGGGATAGCGACGCGGGCCGCGCTCCAGACAAGGCCGGACAGCAGCCCCGCGCCCAGCGAGAACCACTGGGCCCGCAGCTGCCTACCGATCAGCCTCGCGCCGGCGCCTAGATCAAGTTCTTCAGACATAACTGTGGGAGAGAAAATCAAGTCTACGCGCGCAACGTGTTAGCAACAATGACTCAGAGCACAGCGGATGTTGACGTTGAGCGGTCAGCTTTCAGCTCTCAGCGTTCAGCACTCGGGCCGCCTTCCCCTCGCGCACGACCTGATGGCTGAGAGCTGGCCGCTGACCGCTAGCGCGCTGCGTCCGGCAGCGGCGGCGCCTCGGGCTGCTCGTGGTGGAGCAGCCGCAGCTCGATCGTCACTGTGGTGCCTTTGCCCGGTGCGCTTTCGATGCGGATGTCGCCGCCGTGGGCATGCACGATGTGCCGCGCGATGGCCAGCCCCAGGCCCGTGCCGCCTTCGTCCCGGGAGCGCGCCTTGTCCACCCGGTAGAACCGCTCGAAGATGTGCGGGAGCGATTCCGCCGGGATGCCGGCGCCGGTGTCGGATACTGTGATCACTGCCCTGCGGTGGCGGCGCGCCACGCGCACCTCCACGCGGCCACCGGACGGCGTGTACTTCACCGCGTTGTCCACCACCGTCACGATCACCTCGCGCAGGCGGTCGCGGTCGCCGTGCACCCAGACTGCCTCGCCGTTCTCCACGCTGAGCGCGACGCCCCTGGCGTCGGCGATGGCCCGCAGCGAGCGCACCACCTCTAGCGAGACCTCGTCCAGGTCCACGTCGGTGCGCACCATCGGCGACTGGCCGGCGTCCGCCTGGGCCAGCGTCAGCATCTGACTCACCATCTTGCCCAGGCGCTCCGTCTCCGCCAGGATGTCCCCCACCGCCATCGCGTCGCTCTCCGACTGCCCGATCTTGCCCGACGCCATGCGCCGTTCCAGCAACTCGGCATTGGTGCGTACGACGGCGACCGGCGTCCGCAGCTCGTGGGAGGCGTCGGCGATGAAGGCGCGCTGCGAGTCGACGGCGCTCTTGATCGGGCGGAGGACGCGGCCGGAGAGCACGTAGCCGCCTGCCACGGCCGGCACTGCGCTCAGCGCGATGACGATCAGCAGGATGTTGCGCAGCTGGCTCAGGTCGTCCTGCTCCGGCTTGACGCTGCGGCCGATCTCCAGCAGCAACTGGTCGCCGGAGTCCGACCGTGACGCGACCACGTAGGCGCGCTGCGACTCACCGCCTTCTGTCGAGACGTCGGCGATCGCCGTGCCGTTCTTCAGCGCTTCGTCGATCGTCCCTTGTGAGACGACCCAGCCGGTGTCGAAGCCGTACGAAGACTCGCTCACGTTTCCCGTAGGGTCGACGATTGCGTAGAAGTAGCCGCCCGGGTCAAACTGCGGCGCGTCGTCCTCATCCTGCCCTTGCCCGGGCCCGCCGCCGGGGCCGTGGTGATCGTCCAGGAGGAACATCTGGCTGTTCGCCTTGTCGGCCAGCTCTGCGTCGACACGGCTGTAGATGAGGCTGCTGGTGGTGAAGTAAACGACGACGCCGGCGATGACCAGGATCACCGCCAGGATCCCCGTGAAGACGGCTGTCAGCCGCCACCGCGCAGCCGAAAACACGCTACTGCCCCAGCACGTATCCGACGCCGCGGATCGCCTTGATCTGGACCGGGATGTTGAGCTGCTTGAACTTGCGCCGCAGGTACGTCACATACACCGCCACCAGGTTTGACTCCGGCCAGGAGTCATAGCCCCAGACGTGGTCCAGTATCTGCGACTGGCTCAGCACGCGCCCTTCATTGCGCATCAGCGCCTCCAGGAGCGAGAACTCCGTCGGGCTCAGCTCCATTGTCTTGCCCTTGTACTCCGCGCGCCGCCGCCGCAGGTCCAGCTCCAGCCCGTCCACGCTCAATCTGTCGGCGGTACGGGAGTCGATCTGGCGCCGCGTAAGCGCGCGCAGGCGAGCCATCAGCTCGTTGAAGGCGAAGGGCTTCGGCAGATAGTCGTCGGCGCCGGAGTCCAGCCCGTGCACGCGGTCGTCGACGCCGGTCCGCGCCGTCAGCATCAGGATCGGCGTCTCGACGTTGTTGGTGCGCAGATTGCGGCACACCTCGAAGCCGTCCATGTGCGGGAGCATCAGGTCCAGGACGATCGCGTCGTATTGCTGCGCCAGGCCCAGCTCCAGGCCGCGCTCGCCGTCGTGGGCGACGTCCACGGTGTGCTCTTCCTCTTCGAACATGGCGACGACTGCCCGCGCCAGCCGGCGGTCGTCCTCGACAAGCAGGATCTTCATCGTTGTGTCCAGGATTAAGTGTGCGTCGCGAACATTAAGGAATGTTTGGAGCCGGCCAGATACGAATTGCCGCCCGTCCGTATCTGATTCCGCGCTCCGGCTACGTTGAAGAACTTTAACGCCCCTCCAAATGACGGTTAAGGCGCGCTGCCTAATCTGCCAACTGAGGCAAGCGAAAGGAAACCAGTCATGACAAGCGGAGCACAACGGAGAAACCGGATCACGGCGGGCCTCGGCGCGGTGTCGGCCCTGGCCTTCGGCGGGCTGTACGCCCTCGTCGCCGGCCACGCCGTGTCGTCCAGCACGAGCGGCTCGCTCCCGCAGGTGCAGGCGGTAATGACGCCCGCGCCGGCTGTGGTCGCCGCGTCAGCCAGCGACGACTCAGAGTCCGATGACGACTCCTCGGCCGTCGTTCAGGCTACCCCGGCGCCGGCGACCCCGGCGCCCACCGTCGCCGCCGGCTCACACACGACCACTACCCACACCCAGACGCGAGGCTCGTGATGAGAACCGAGACGGCGTCCGGAGAAGCCCTGCCCGGCCTCGGTGCGACGGCAGTCGCCTGCCTGATCGGCAGCGTGGCCAGCGTAGCCGTACTGTCGCTACTGTTCGGCATTCGCGCGCCAGGGCAGTTCGCCTGGTACGGGGCGCGGGCCTCTGGCATGCTCGCCTATCTGCTGGCAGCGGCCTCGGTCCTCTTCGGCATGGCGATCACGACGCAGTCCGGCAGCAAACTCCTCGGCAAGGCCAACGTCGCGGACACGCATCGCGCGCTGAGCCTGCTTTCCATCGTCGCCATCGGCGCGCACACGCTGTTCCTGGCGCTCGACAGCTACGCGAAGTTCGGCCCCGCCGACCTCTTCGTCCCGTTCTTCACGTGGTACCGGACGCTGTGGACCGGCCTCGGCATCATCGCCGCTTACCTGGCGATCGCCGTCTACGCCAGCTTCTACCTGCGCTCGCTGATCGGCTACAAGGCCTGGCGCGCCTTCCACTACGCCAGCTTCGGCGTCTTCGTCCTGGGCACCTTCCACGGCCTCTTCGCCGGCAGCGATACCGGCCAGGCGTGGGCGCTGGCCCTCTATGGCGGCTGCACCGCGGCCGCCGGCGCGATGTTCGCCTACCGGATGTCAACTCGAAAACCCAGACAAGCCCCGCGGCCAGCGACGAGGGAGGTGGTGGCGGCCGGTTGAAGGAGGTGTAACGGAAGCGGAAGCCCCATGCGACAACAGAAGAACCGACAACGGATTAGTAAGGAGAACAGAATGAGCAAAGTACAGACCTGGGCATTCGGCGGGATCGCCGCCATAGCCCTCGCGGCCGGCGCCCTGCTGGCGACGGGCGCCGTCACTTCGGCCCAGACCAGCGATCCGACGCCGACTCCGGCTGCGACGGATTCGAGCGGCGACGCGACGCCGACGCCGGCGCCGACCGACTCCAACTCCGACGACTCCGGTTCCGGCAACGGCAAGTACGACGACGCCAACTGTCCGAACATGGGCGATGAGAACAGCAGCGACTCGAGTTCCAGCTCGAGCAGCAGCTTCCACCACGGCCCCCGCAATGGGTCCTCGGACCTGGTCTACCGTCGCTAGAACCGCACGCTGACCGGCAGGCAAGAGGGCGCCGCCAGGCGCCCTCTTCGCTTATGCGCCGATGGGCGTGCAGCCCGGCTGCGGCGTCGGGACGATGCCGAGGCCGGCGGCGTACTCCAGGATCGCCACGCTGTCCCGCGCGTCGACATCGCCGTCGCAGTTGACGTCCCCCACCTTCGGCGAGCCCGAGCCGACTGCCGGGCACTGCGCTCCGGCCAACGCCAACTCGGCGCGCACCGGCAGGAGCGCGTCTCTCGCGTCGACCAGCTGGTTGCAGTCCAGGTCGCCCTGCGCGAACGGGTTCGAGGCGCCTCCCAGCGGGTGCCCGGCGAAGAACTGCCAGATCGTCGCGTCGCCGTCGATCTGGTGCGTCGCCGGGCCTACGCCTACCAGGTCATACACCGGATCGACCCACTGGTGGCCGCCGCCGGACGTGCCCTCGCCCGCCCCGTCCGCGTCCTCGATCGCGTACAGCAGCGTGTCGGCGCCGTCCGTGCAGTTGCCGTAAGCGATCAGCTCGATCCCCGGCGCCGCCTGCGAGTGCGCCGGCGCCGCGTCGCAGCCGTTGTGGTCCGCCCACGCCGGCATCACCTCGTCGGGGATGCTCTGCTCCAGGGCGTTGCCGCTGTAGGAGACGATCGGATCGTCCGTCCCCTGGAAGACGGCGATGGGCACGGCGCGCTGGGCCGGGCACCCAAGCTCGCCCGGCAGGCTGGGGAAGAACTCGCCTGCCACCGGCGCGATCGCCGCGATGCGGTCCGACATGCTGCAGCCCAGCCGCACCGACATGTAGCCGCCGTCAGAGTAGCCGGTGGAGTAGACGCGCGCCGTATCGACACAGAGCGCCGACTCCAGGTGGTCCAGCAGGGCGCTGAAGAAGGCCATATCGTCCGGGGCGCCCGTCGCATGGCCCAGCAGCGAGTAGTTCCACTGGAAGTTCCCCTGCGGCCCCCAGGAAAGCGCCTTCGGGTAGACCGCGATGAAGCCGGCGGTGTCCGCCTCGTCGCTCATGCCGGTGTAGCCCTCCATGAAGGCGTTGGTGACCGCTCCCGAGACGCCCAGCGGGTGCACCACGAAGACCAGCGGCGTGCCGCTGGCCCCGGCGTAGCCGGTGGGGACGTGCAGGATGTACTCTCGTTGGCCGGAGCCGACAGTGATCGTCTCGTTGCTGCTCCCGGAAGCATGCGGCCTGGCCGGCGAGCAGGTCCCGGCGGCGGTAACGCGCCCGTCCGGCGAAGCGAGAGCCAGTGCGACAAAGGCAAGCGCTGTGAACAACGCACCGGCCGCCAGCAAGCGAACGCTCATCTGAACTGTCCCGCCGCTATCAGGGTAGGGCATCCGCAGCCCCCGTTCGAACACCCGCAGGTTAAGTCGCGGCGTCGAATTCCAGGCGGTCGCCCAGGCCCACGCGCCCCGCCGCAGCGCCCGCCGGCATCTCCAGCGCGCTCCATGCCCCCTTGCCGCCGAGCGCCATCCGCCACGGCTTGAGCCCGGTGACGATCTTCACCACGGCCCCCTGCTTATCGATGAAGACGATGTCCAGCGCGAAGCGCATGAAGAACATGTGCACGGAGCTGCAGGGCCGGATAAGCAGCGCCTCGCCCTCCTCCAGCGGCCGCCGCAGCATCAGCCCGCGAAAACGCGGCCACATAGAGTCGGCGACTGACGTCTGCGGCGCGAGCGCCGCCCCCGTCGTGGCGTTGCGGGCGATGACCTGCTTCACTGCGTCGTACTGTAACAGCGTGGGTGGCGGGAGTGCATGGGAGTCGAACCCACCTGAGACGCCAGGCGCCTCACAACGGTTTTGAAGACCGGGGAGCCCACCGGGACCCTTCCACTCCCGGAGATAGGGTCAGTGGTCAGTGGCCAGTGGTCAAGGGCGCAGCGGGGGGCTGGGCCGGGTGGAGGATGCCCCGCCAGGCGGCGTAGCCCAGGTCGCCCAGCAGTATGTTGCCCTCGGCGGCGCGGCCGGAGCCTGTTCCGCCCTCGCAGAAGGCGGCCAGCACGAACGAACCGCGCACCCCGTGGAAGACCGCGCCGGAGCAGCGGATGCCGTTCAGGAAGGCGCCGCCCTTCTCCGCGACCCAGTTGTTCTTATGGTCGTCCAGGCGGTTCAGCTCGTTCCAGGGCAGGCGGCTCGAAAGCTCGTGACGGTAGTCCTGGCGGCGCATGATCCGCAGCATATCCTCGGACGCCTCCGCTGACACCGCCTCGTGCCGGGCGATCAGCTCCAGTAACCGCGCCATCTCGCGCGCCGTGCTGACCGACATTTTGCGCGCGTCCAGGCCGGCCTGGCGGTCGCCCAGCCGCTGGAAGAGCGTGGTCTGCGTGAGGCCCAGGCCACGCATCGTCTGGTTGATGCGCTCCAGGCCGACGAGGTCGATCATCATGTTCGTCGCTACGTTGTCGGAGATGATGATCATCAGCGTGGCGGCGTCCCGCACTGTCATCTCCACGCCCGGCGTCAGGTGCACCAGCACGCCGGAGCCCAGCACCTTCTGGTCTTCGCGGTAGGCGATGCGGTCCGTCAGCGCCACCAGCCCGTCCTGCGCGGCCCGGTAGAGCGCGACGAGGATCGGCACCTTGATCAGCGAGGCGGTGGGCATGACGTCGTCCTCGTCGCGGCCGATGTGCTCGCCGGAGCCGAGGTCTGTGAGCGCGAATGTAGCTTTGCCGCTGTATCCGGAAGCCATCGCGCGGAGTTCGCCGTCGAGTTGGGTGAGCTCTCCCATCGCCGCTATTCTATGGCAGCTCGGCGCCGGGTTGCGCTACCCGTTCTCAGCTTCCGCCAGCGAGGCCGGGGCGCGCTCGCTCGTGAACTGGCGCTCGTAGAGGCGGGCGTAGAGGCCGCCCAGCGCCAGCAGCTCGCGGTGCCCGCCGTGCTCGACGATTCGTCCGTCCTCCAGCACCAGTATCTGGTCTGCGGAGTGGATCGTGCTCAGCCGGTGCGCGATGACGATCGTCGTCCGGCCCGCCAGCAGCTTGGCCACCGCGCTCTGCACCGCGTACTCCGACTCCGAATCGAGCGAGTTCGTGGCCTCGTCCAGCACCAGCACCGGCGGGTCCTTCAGCAGCACGCGGGCGATGGCGATGCGCTGCCGCTCGCCGCCGCTCAGCCGGTACCCGCGCTCGCCGACCACCGTGTCGAGCCCCTTCGGCATCCGGGCCAGGAGGTCCGACAGGTTCGCGGCGTCCATCACGCGCAGGATGTCGTCGTCGGTTGCGCCGGGGCGCGCGTATGCGATGTTGTCCCGCAGCGAGGCGTGGAAAATGAACGGCTCCTGCGTCACCATGCCGATGTTCGCGGCCAGGCCCGCCAGCGTCAGGTCGCGCACGTCGATGCCGTCCAGCCGCACCGCGCCCTCGGTGACGTCGAAGAGGCGCGGGATCAGGTAAGAGATCGTCGTCTTGCCGGCGCCGCTCGGGCCCACCAGCGCCGCGATCTGCCCCGGCTCGACGGCGAACGAGACGTCGTTCAGCGCAAGGCGGTGCTTCGTGTAGGCGAACGACACGTGGTCGAATTCGACGCGGCCCCGGGCGCGCGGCAGTTCCACGGCGTCCGGCTTCTCTTCGATCTCGGACTTCAGGTCCAGGTAGTCGAAGATGCGCTCGAAGAGCGCCATGTTGCTCTGCACCGTCACGTGGGTGGAGAAGAGCTGCGTCACCGGGCCGAACAGCCGCGTCAGGTACGCCGCCATCGCCACCACGGTACCGATCTGCATGTCGCCGCGGATGATCGCGTGTGCGCCGTACCAGTAGACGAGCGCCGGCGCCAGCGCGCCGAACAGGCCGAGGAACATGAAGAACCAGCGCCCGATCATCGCCCGCCGGATCGAGAGGTCACGCACATCGTGGTTCATGCCACGGAAGCGGCCCATCTCGTAGGACTCCTGGCCGAAGAGCTTCATCAGCAGGACGCCGTTGATGGAAAGCGTCTCCTGCGTGTGCGCGGAGAGGTCGGCCAGCCGTTCCTGCTGCCGCGCCAGCAGCCGCCGCTGCGCCGCCGCAGCCCGGCGCGTGGGCCAGATGAAGAGCGGCAGCGCCGCTAGCCCCAGCAGCGTCAGCCGCCAGTCCAGGATCGACATCAGAATGACCGTGCTGACGACGGTGATGACGTTGGACAGCAGCGAGCTGAAGGTGTTGGTGACGGCGTCCTGGATGGCGTTGACGTCGTTGGAGAAGCGGGAAAGGATCTCGCCGCCGCGCGTTGTGGTGAAGAAGCGCAGCGGCATCTTCTGCAGGCGGGCGTAGAGGCGGTTGCGCACGTCCTCCATCACGCCCTGGCCGATCACGTTGCTCAGCCAGCTCTGCGCCACGCCGACGAGCGAGCCGCCCAGCGTGGCCACGATGATGCCGATGACGAGCAGGTCAGCGAGTCCGCCGTCGTGGTTGGGGATCGCGTCGTCGATAATGGCGCGGATCAGCAGCGGGGGGATCAGCCCGATGAGGCTGGCCGCCGTGATCGCCAGCGCCAGCAGCGCCACCAGCGCCCAGTGGTCCCGGAAGAGGCCGATGGAGCGGCGCAGCGTGGGGCCGGCCGGCCGCGTGGGCCGGCGCTCATCAGCGGCCATGTGGGCGCCCCAGCCGCCGCCACCGCCGCCTCCGAACCTCATCGTGCGCTTCTCCTGTTTTCTGACATGCCTATTCTGAGTTTAGCGCTAACCGGTGAGGCGATTCTGGGCCCGAGGGCCCCGGGGCTACGAGGCCTGCGCCGTCTCAGCTTTCGGCGCGGGCGACTCCTCGTGGAACTCGCTCGAGATGTAGTGGTCCGCGGCGATTGCCGCGGTCACGCCGTCGCCGACGGAACTGGCCACCTGGCGCGCCGAGTTCTGGCGAACGTCGCCGGCGGCGAAGAGGCCGGGCAGCGGTGTCGCCATCCAGTCATCGACGATGATGTGGCCGGCGGCGTCCTTCGGCACAAGGTCGCCGATGAAGTCGCTGTTCGGGTGGTTGCCGATGAAGATGAACACGGCCGAGACCGGCATCTCGCTCGTCTCGCCGGTGACCACGTTGCGCAGCTTGATCGACCGCACCTGGTTGTCGCCAACCACCTCGTCGACGACGGTGTTCCAGGCGATCTCCATCTTCGGGTTGGCCAGCGCGCGCTCCTGCAGGATCATGCTGGCCCGCAGCTCGTCGCGCCGGTGCACGACCGTCGCCTTAGAGACGTAGCGCGTGGTGAAGATGCCTTCGTCCAGCGCCGCATCGCCCCCGCCGACGATGGCGACCGGCTGGTCCTTGAAGAACGCCGCGTCGCACGTCGCGCAGTAGGAGACGCCCTTGCCGGTGAGCCGTTCTTCGCCCGGAATGCCCAGGCGGTTGTACTCCGCGCCGGCGGTGACGATCAGCGCCTTGGCCCGGAAGTCGCCGGCCTCGGTCTGGACTGTCCAGCGGCGCTTGCCGCGCTGGTCAGCGGGCTCCTGGGTGATGCCGGTGACGGAGGTGTACTCTGTCTCCAGGCCGTAGCTCTCCGCCTGCTGGAGCATCGTCTGGGCCAGGTCGAACCCGTTGACCTGCGGGATGCCCGGGTAGTTTTCGACGAGTTCCGTAAGGGCGATCTGGCCGCCGATCACGCCCTTTTCGATGAGGACGGTCTTGTGGCGGCCGCGCGCGGCATAGAGGCCGGCGGCAAGACCCGCAGGCCCGCCGCCGATGATCACGACATCGTATTCTCTTGTCTCGGCCATTTACGCTAGCGCTTTCTCGATCGTCTGCTTGAGCTGGCTCTTGGGCCGGAAGCCGATCACGTGGTCGACAGCCTCGCCGCCCTTGAACATCATCAGCGTAGGGATGCTGCGGACACCGTACCGGCTGGCCGTCTGGACGTTATCGTCCGTGTTCAGCTTGAGGAACTTTACCTTGCCGTCGTACTCCGTCGCAAGCTCTTCCACGATGGGGGCCACCATGCGGCAGGGGCCGCACCAGGGCGCCCAGAAGTCGACCAGCACGGGCTGATCTGCCTTGAGGACCTCGCTGTCCCAGGTGTTGTCGTTAACTTCTGCCGGCTTGCTCATGTGGGGCTCCCTTTCTGGTCGCTTGCGTTGTTTTCCGGCTGTATGCTACCATACCCCCGAGGGGTATGTCAAACCACCTCTCAACCGGAGGCCAGGACCCTGTCCTGACCGGGAGGAAATAGATGGCAGTAGATAGCGAGCAGCAGGCAAACCCGGACGTCCAGACCCTGATCGCGCGCCTGAAGCGTATCGAGGGGCAGATCCGCGGCATCCAGCGCATGCTGGAAGAGGACCGCGTCTGCGAGGACATCGTGACGCAGGTGATGGCCGCACGTACCGCACTGGACCAGGTAAGCATCCACATCCTGGACCAGCACGTGCAGCGCTGCATGTGCAAGGACGCCGAGCCCGAAGAGGCCATGCGCAACATGCAGGCCGCGCTCAAGATGTGGATGAAGCTGGGCGCCCCGCAGGCGACGGAATAACGCAAGCTGCAGGGGCGACCGGCTGTCGCCCTGGACGGGGCGGCGTGCGCGAGTCCCGCTCGATCCTATTTCTTGCTTTCCACCTTCTCCAGCCGCGCGTAGATGTCGTAGTCGATCGTCATGTGGTTGGCGACGCCGCCCAGCAGTATCCCGAGAGCAAGCACCACGCCGCCGGCGATAGACGCTACGTCGCTGTCAGAGGCGGCCCCGATGCCCAGCACGACGGCGCCAACCGCCGCGACAAGCGACAAGAACCCTGGCACGGCGTGACCGCTCTCGTCTTCGTGGATGTAATCTAGCGCCTTGAGTAGCGTTTGCACTTGCTGACCCTCCTGTGTGAGCTTTTCGCGGATTGTACTCCCGCCCGCGCGTGTTTTGATTTGCGCGACATCACAATTGGGCGTAGCATACTGACCAGTCAGTATCACGAATGACTACCGAAACCACTCCTGCCACAAGGAAACGCCGGGACCGCGGCGAGACCCGCCAGCGCCTCCTCGAATCCGCGCTCGCCGTCTTCGCCCGCAACGGCTACGAGCGCGCCACCGTCGACGAGATCGTCCGCGAGGCCGGCTTCTCCAAGGGCGCCTTCTACGTGCACTTCGAGAGCAAGGAAGACCTCTTCTGGGAGATGCTGCAGGAGCGCATCGACAAGCAGCAGGAGCTCTTCCGCCAGGCCATCGACGTCTCGCTCAGTGTGGAGGAGAACGAAAAGCGCATTCTGCAGGTGGTGTTCGCCTCCCACGACGACCCGCTCGGGCCGGCCGTCTTCCTGGAGTTCGCCGCGCACGGCATGCGCAACCAGAAGGTCCAGGAGCGCCTGTCCGAGATGTACGGCCGCTGGCACGCCTTCGTCTCAGAGACGCTGACCGCCGGCCGCGAAATGGGTCTCGTCCGTGAGGACATCGACGTCTCGCTCCTCGCCTCTGCCATCATGGCGATCATGGAGGGCGGGATGATCCAGTCCAACCTGGCGCCGGAGCACCTGCGCCTCAACCGCCGCATGGACGACTTCGCCCACCTCCTCAGCGAGCTGATCTCGAAGCGTTAGCCGGCGCCGCGACCCTGATTCGCGGCCTCCCTTGCGCCGTCTACGGCAGCAGCGGCTCCTCCGCCGGCTCCTCCGCGCCCGCCCGCGCCGGCGCCACGCTGCGGATCGCCTCCAGCATGCCTGAGCGGGCCGCCTCCCGCGCGACCCGTAACGCAGAGTAGATCGCCTTGGCGTCGCTCCGCCCGTGGCCGATGAAGACGAGCCCGTTCACGCCCAGCAGCGGGCCGGCGCCGTACTCGCGGTAATCGGTCGTCTTGCGCACCTGGTTGAACGCCGGCATCAGCAGGGCGCCGGCGGCCATGTACCACGGCCGGCTCTTGATGGCGCCGCGGATCTCGCCCATCAGGTAGTCGGCCATCCCCTCCATCGTCTTCACCACCACGTTGCCGGTGAAGCCATCGGTGACGATGACGTCCGCCTTCCCGAACGGCACGTCACGGCCCTCCAGGTTGCCGATGAAGCGCAGGCCGCTCTTGGCCAGCAGCTCATATGCCTCCTGGGCCAGCGTGCTGCCCTTGCCCGCCTCCTCGCCGATGTTCAGCAGGGCGACGCTGGGGTTCTTGCGCTTCCAGACCTGCGACATGTAGGCCGCCGCCATCTGCGCCCACTGCAGCATGTACTCCGGCTTGACGTCCGCGTTGGCGCCAACGTCCAGGAACGCCGTCAGCGTCCCCGACAGGGGCAACAGCCCCACCAGCGACGGCCGCTCGATGCCGCGGATGCGTCCAAGGTACATGATGCTGGCCGCCATCACGGCGCCGGTATTCCCCGCCGAGACGAAGGCGTCCGCCTGGCCGTTCTTCACCGCACGCAGGCCGACGACGATCGACGAGTCCTTCTTGCGGCGGGCGGCCTGCGCGGGCTCGTCCTCCATGCCGATGACCTCCGGCGCGTGGATGACCGAGACCGTCGGCGGCCGCGGCGTGTGCTTGGCCAGCTCCGCCTCGATCACGTCCTGCGGCCCGACGAGCGCCACGCGGATGTTGAGGTCGCGGGCGGCCCAGGCCGCGCCCTGCACGATCGCCGCCGGCGCGTTGTCGCCGCCCATAGCGTCGAGGGCGATTACGGGATCGGCGGGGGAATCAGCCATCGGCGCCGTCGAATTCGGCCTTCATCTGCTTCCGCAGGTCGGCGTCCACCAGCACGTCGATGCCGGTCATCGCCATCGCCTTCGCCGCGTCCAGCAGCCCCTTGTGGCCCGCCTCGCTGCGCGCGAACTCGCGGAACTCCACAGTGTGGATCGGCACGTCCCAGGGCGCGATGGCGATGGCCGGGTGGATGCCCGGCACGACCTGCGTGACGTTGCCCATATCTGTCGAGCCCATCGAGCGCTTCGACTCCGGGTTCACTGTCTTCCGCCCGAGTGACTCCACGTTCGCCTTGTAGGCGCCGGCCAGCGCCATGTTCGTGCGGACCGTCTTGTAGCGGGCCTCTTCGTTCCACTTGTGGACCAGCTCGCAGCCGGTCGCCTTCGCCGCACCTTCGAAGCAGGCCAGCACCTTCGGCTTGAGGACGTTGTCCATGTAGTCGTCTTCCTCGCTGCGCACCAGCAGCTTGGCCGCCGTGTGGTGCGGGATGACGTTCACCGCCTGCCCACCGTCCGTGATGATGCCGTGCACCCGCGCCGAATCGCGCATCTGCTGGCGCATGAGCCCCAGGCTGGCGAAGGCCATCACCATCGCATCGAGCGCGTTGACGCCGGCGTCCGGGCGCGCCGCCGCGTGCGCCGGCCGGCCGTTGAACTCCACGTCCAGCTCCAGGCAGGCCAGCCCGAAGGCGACGGCGGTGTCGCGGTTGCCGGGGTGCACCATCATTGCGCAGTCCAGCCCATCGAACGCACCGCGCGCGATCATGTACACCTTGCCCCCCGCGGCCTCCTCGGCCGGTGTGC
The DNA here is from genome assembly GCA_035542855.1 of Dehalococcoidia bacterium. GTDB lineage: Bacteria > Chloroflexota > Dehalococcoidia > SM23-28-2 > RBG-16-64-32 > DATKKM01. The sequence goes on along the minus strand of DATKKM010000075.1, from coordinate 4,742 downwards.
CGATCACCTGCACCGTCCCGCCGCCCGCTTCCGAGAGCAGGTCTTTCACGGCGATGCCGGCCGCCGTAGACGCCGTGCCGATGATGTTGTGCCCGCAGCCATGCCCCACGCCGGGCAGCGCGTCGTATTCGGCCACGAAGGCGATGCGCGGCGACCCCGAGCCGAACGTCGCGCGGAAGGCCGTCGGCAGCTCGCAGAAGCCGCGCTCCACCTCGAAGCCGTTCTCGGCCAGGAAGTCGGCCAGCATCGCCGAGCACTTGTGCTCCTCGAAGGCGATCTCCGGCGTCTCGTGGATGCGGAGCGAGAGGGCGATCAGCTCGTCCTTCATGCGGTCGATGCCCGCGGCGGCGCTGGACTTGAGGGCTTTGCGGTCGGTCATGGGGCGATGATACGACGGTGGCAAACCAACAAACCAGACAAGCCGGCAAACCGGAGGGCATCCGCCACGTTTGTCGTTCGCAGGTTTGTCAGTTAGTCTCCTACGCGTGGACCTGACCAAGTACATCCGCGACGTCCCTGACTTTCCGCAGCCCGGCATCCTCTTTCGTGACATCACGCCGCTGCTGAAGGACGCCGGCGCCGTGCATTACGTGATCGACGCTTTCACCGAACACTTCCGCCACTCGGGCATCACCGCCGTCGTGTCCATCGAATCGCGCGGGTTCCTGTTCGGGGCGCCGCTGGCCTACAACCTGGGGCTGCCCCTGGTGCCGGTGCGCAAGCCGGGCAAGCTGCCGGCGGCGACGATGAGCGTCGAGTATTCGCTGGAGTACGGCACCGGACAGCTCGATATCCACAAAGACGCGCTGACGAAGGCCGACCGCGTCGTCATCATCGACGACCTGCTGGCCACCGGCGGCACGGCGCTGGGCGCGGCGAAGCTCGTCGAGATGCTGGGCGCGCAGGTGCACAGCTTCGCCTTCCTGATAGAGCTGGGCTTTCTGCAGGGCCGGGAGGCGCTGGGCGGCTACGACATCTTCACCCTGATCACGTATGGCTGAGCGCCCCCTTCGCCTTGACACACTATGGGGACGCAGCTAGCATCACAACCGTAAAACCGAATAGAAACGCTCTCATCTAGAGCGGTGGAGGGAACGGCCCAACGAAGCCCGGCAACCGGTCCCCGCCTCGGCGGCGACAGCGGTGCCAACTCCGGTCCGCCTGGGCGGACAAAGATGAGGGTGATCTGCAGGACTTCTCCACCGCGAGAAGTTTTTTTGTGCCTATCCTTTGAGAGCCTCAGGATGAGCGGAGAAATGTTTAGACCAATCGAATGGCTGGCAGCCGGCAAGGTCCGGTTCCTGGACCAGACCCGCCTCCCGCAGGAGGAGGTCTGGATCGAGACCGCCGACTATCGCCGCCTGGCCGAGGCCATCCGCCGCCTGGAAGTGCGCGGCGCCCCTCTCATCGGCATCGCCGCCGCCTACGGGCTCGCCCTCGCTGCTTTCGAGTCGACGGCGGACGACGATCTCGGGATGCTGGCCGACCTTCGCGCCGCCGCGGACACACTGCGCTCGACGCGGCCGACGGCGGTAAACCTGTCCTGGGCGCTCGATCGCGTGCTCGCTGCGGTGAAGGACGCCGGCTGCATCGATGACATCCGCAAGAATGCGATCGACAGCGCCCGCGCCATCCACGAAGAGGACATCGCCGGCAATCAGCGCATCGGGGAGTACGGCGCACAGCTCATCCCGGCCGGCGGGCGGGTGCTGACCCACTGCAACGCAGGCTCCCTGGCGACCGGCGGCTACGGCACCGCGCTCGGCGTTCTGCGCTCTGCCTGGGCGGACGGACGGCTCGCACAAGTCACGGCGACGGAGACGCGGCCGCTCTTGCAGGGCGCGCGGCTGACGGCGTGGGAGCTGCGGGAAGCGGGCATCCCCTTCACGCTGATCCCGGACAGCGCGGCCGGCCAGGCGATGCGCCGTGGCCAGGTGGGAGCCGTCGTCGTCGGAGCGGACCGCATCGCGGCCAACGGGGACGTCGCCAACAAGATCGGCACTTACCAGCTTGCGGTCCTGGCGCGCGAGAACGGCGTCCCGTTCTATGTCGCGGCCCCGACGAGCACGATCGACCTCGGTATCCCGGACGGAGACCACATCCCGATCGAGGAGCGCTCCGCCGACGAGGTGCGCTCCGTGCGCGGCACGCCGATTGCTCCCGATGGCGTCGAGGCGGCCAACCCGGCCTTCGATGTGACCCCGAACACTTACGTCACCGCCATCATCACGGAGAATGGGATCGCGCACGCCCCTTACGAAGAGAGCCTGCGCGCGCTGTGCAAGCAGGGAGTGGCGACTCGTGGCTAGCTCGGAGCCGGTCCGCGCCGCGGTCATCGGCGGCAGCGGCTTCTACCAGATGGAGGGCCTCGGCGACATCGAGACGCTCCACATCGACACGCCCTTCGGCCCCACGAGCGACGCGATCGTCGCCGGCACGCTGGACGGCCAGCGCGTGGCCTTCCTGCCACGGCATGGCGCCGGCCACCGCATCCTTCCCGGCGAGCTGCCGGCGCGCGCCAACATCTGGGCGCTCAAGAGCCTCGGCGTCGAGCAGATCATCAGCGTCAGCGCCGTCGGCAGCCTGCGCGAGGACATCGAACCGCTGCACATGGTCGTGCCCGATCAGCTGATTGACCGCACCCGCGGCAGGCCGTCCACGTTCTTCGGAGAAGGGATGGTCGCCCACATCGGTTTCGCCGAGCCCTTCTGCGATGCATTGCGCGGCGTCGTCGCGGACTCCACGCGCGAGGCTGAGGCGACTGTACACAGCGGCGGCACGCTCGTCGTCATCGAAGGCCCGGCTTTCTCGACGAAGGCGGAGTCCTTCCTCTACCGCCAGTGGGGCGCCGACATTATCGGCATGACCGCGCTTCCCGAAGCCAGGCTGGCCCGCGAGGCCGAGATCTGCTTCGCGATCCTGGCCTGCTCCACCGACTACGACTGCTGGCACGAGACGCACGAGGTGGTGACGGCCGACATGATCGTCGCCAACCTGCTGAAGAACGTCGAAGTGTCGCGGCGGGCGGTGCGCCTGGCGCTGCAGCGGCTGCCCTCCCCGCGGGAATGCTCCTGCCAGGACGCGCTGAAGGACGCCATCGTCACCTCGCTGGACATCGTGCCGGAGGAGACGAAGCGCCGCCTCGCGCCCATCATCGGCAAGTACGTGACGGCCGGGGTCGGCGGATGACGGCCGTCTCGCACGAAAGCCAGGCTGCCGGCGCCGCCTTCGCGGTCACGGCTCTACACGACCCGCAGGCGATCCGCGCCCTGCTGGAGCACGACCGCGCTTACGCCGCCTACGCCATCGCCCAGCTGGACCCGCGCCTCTTCGATGACAACGAGTGGTGGCTGGCAGCCGGCCCGGCCGGACGCCAGGCGCTGCTCGTCCACTCGACCAGCGGGCTGGGGAACGCGCTCTTCGCCATCGGCGACGCGGCGGCGCTGGACGTCGCACTGAGCCTGCACCCGGGGCCGCGCTTCTCCTTCGGCAGCCTGCGCCTGGAGCACCGCGCCGTCGCCGAGAAGCACTTCGTGATGAGCCGCCCGCAGCTGATGACGCGGATGTCGGTCACCCGGGAAGCGTTTGCGCCCGTGGCCGGCCCTGCCGTCCGCCTCGGCCCGTCCGAGCTGCAGGACGTCAACCGCATCTACTCGATCGAAGGCGGCCCGACGGCTTACCGGGCCTCGCATCTGGAGGAAGGGCTGTACTACGGCGTCTACGTCGGCGGGACCCTTGTCTCGATCGCCGGCACGCACGTCGTCTCGCGCGCGGAGCGGATCGCTGTCGTCGGCAATGTCTTCACGCACCCGAACCACCGCGGCCGCGGCTTCGCCACGGTCGCGACGAGCGCCGTCACCGGCGAGTTGCTGCGCGACTGCGACCTGGTGGTGCTCACGGTCGAGGCGAAGAACGAGCCCGCCGTCGCGGTCTACACGAAGCTCGGCTACAAGGCGGTCTGCAGCCTGCACGAGACGCCGATGATCCGCAAGGACCCGATCGGCGCCGGCGCCTTCGTCCGCCGCACTCTCGCCGCCTGGCGCGGCCGCCACGAGGGCGCCGAGGTGGTGGTGCGATGAGCCCGTCCCGGAAGTACGACGGACTGGACGACGAGGTGGCGGAGCTGATCGTCGAACTCCACAACCGCCACCCGAACCTGGGCCACCATGGGCTGCACCAGGCCCTGGAGGACGAGGGCCTGCAGGTGGACCCGCAGGAACTGGAGGGGTTTATGGAGGCCCACCACATTGAGGGCGAGCACTGGGTGCACGTTCCCAATTCGACCAGGAAGCATTTCAAGATCGCGAGGCTCGTCTTTCCCGACAACGACGTGATTCAGATCGGAGACGACTCATGACAAAGACGATCGGCATCGTGCTGTTCAAAGACTTCGAGGACCTGGATGCCATCGGCCCCAAGGAGGCGCTGACGATGATGGCCAGGGGTAGCGGCGGTGACTGGCAGGTCGTGCTCATTTCCGAGGACGGGGAGCCGGTGACGTCATTCCTCGGCACACGCTACTTCGCCGACCACAGCTACGAGAACTGCCCGCCGCTGGACGTAATCCTGATCCCCGGCGGCATGGGCACCCGCACCGAGATGGACAACCCGAAGCACATCGCTTTCGTGCAGCAGCAGGGCGCCCGCTGCCAGTACGTCACCTCCGTCTGCACCGGTGCGCTCGTCCTGCACAAGGCCGGTTTCCTCAACGGCCGCCGCGCCACCACCCACTGGAGCGCGCT
>DATKKM010000074.1:0-8624 GCA_035542855.1 Dehalococcoidia bacterium | reverse complement strand
GTTCGCCGGGGTGTGGTACTTCAACCACGCCGTTGCCGTCCTCTTCCTCTTCTTCGCGGTCTACGAAACGCTCGTCAGCAAGCGGCCGCTGACGGCGGGGCTGGCGCTTGGCTTCGCGTACATCACCCGGCTGCCGTCCGGGATGACGTTCCCATTCTTCCTCATCATGTTCTGGCAGTACCGCCCGAACACGGAAGGACAGCCGATCTGGAAGCGCGTGGACTACGCGACGCTGGCCAAGTTCGCCGCGGGCGCGGGGTTCTGGGTGGTGGCGCTGGCGATCTTCACTTACGTCCGGTTCGACCAGTTCAGCCCATCCGCGACGTACTACCACTGGCACGCGCTGGCCTCGCTGGAAACGCCGACGGGCGTGCTCAACTACGGGCTGTTCGATCTGAAGTACCCGCCGAGGCACGTGATCGCGATGCTGGAGCAGCCGTTGTACATGACGTCGGCGGACGCGCCATACGTGTTCCCTTCGTGGGGCGGCACCGCCTTCTGGATGACGACGCCGGCGTTCCTCTACGCTTTCCTGGCCGGGATCACGAACCGCGTAGTCCGCTGGGTGGGCGCGGCGTCGATGCTGCTTAGCATCGTCTGTGTCTCGATCATCCCGAACCTGGGCCGTGGCCCGACGACGCAGCCGTGGTTCGGCTGGGCGCAGTGGAACCCGCCGCATAACATGAACCTGCTGCCCTTCGTGGTGCTGGCACTGTACAGCATGTACCGGGGCGTCAAGACGGGGAACAAGATGATCCTGGGCTGCTGGTTGGCGATCTTCTTTACGATCCCCGTCCACTTCACCGTCGGCGTCACCGGCTGGCCGCAGTTCGGGTACCGGTACATCCTGGACTACGTGCCGTTCGTCTTCCTGCTGACGTGGCAGGGAATGGGGCCCAAGGTCAAGTGGTACCACTTCGTCATCGTCGGAGCCGGCATCTTCATCAACCTGATGGGCGTCCTCTACGTCAACAAGTTCGATCCGCATCACGTCGCCAACATCCACTGGATTACCTGGTGACCTTCCGGCAGCCGCGCACATCCCCGCAGCATGGCGATCGATAGCGCCGCGGGCGGTCCGAGCCCGTCCGTGGCCGCTTCGATGGAGCGGCTAGCCCTGTGGGCCCAGCGTGCCCGCTGGCCGGCTATCGCGCTGTTCTTCCTGGTGGCGGCGGTCGTACAGACGTGGCCGCTGGCCAAGCACCTGAAGAGCAGCATCACCGTCTGGTGGTTCTTCCCGTACGATGCGTGGCAATCGCTGTGGAACCTCTGGTGGGTGAAGGACCGGCTCCTTCACTTCGGCAACCCTTTCCATACGAGCGAGCTGTTCTACCCGCAGGGGTCCAACCTCTACCTGCACCCGGTGACGTTCGTGAACGGCGTGATGTCCATGCCGTTCCAACTGCTGACCGGCAACCTCGTGCTCTCCTGGAACATCGTGGCGCTGATCTCGTTCGTCCTCTCGGGAGTCGGGGCGGCCGCGCTTTCGTACCACGTTAGCCGCAACCACCTGGCGGCGGTCGTATCGGGGTTTATCTTCGCCTTCGCGCCGTTCACGATGATGCGCTTCGGCGGGCACTACAACATCTTCATCACCTGGCCGATCCCCTTCATGCTGCTCTTCCTCCTGCGCTTCCGGGAGACCGGGCGCCTGCGGGACGCGGCGTTCACCGGCGTCTTCTGGGCGGTCATCACGCTCAACTGGCTGGAGTTCGCGACGGACGCGGCCCTCTTCCTGGCGCTCTTCTTCGCTTACTGGTCGGCCGTCTACTTCCGGCGCAGCGATCCCGCGCAGCTCAGCGTGCTCTGGCGCGGGGCCGGAGTGCTGATCGTCGTCTGGGCTGTGCTCAGCTCGCCCGCTCTGATTGGCTCCGTGCGTGACCTGGAGAGCGGCGACTACTACCAGCCGACTGACCAGGCAGAGTCATTCTCGGCCGATCTGCTGACCTTCTTCACGCCGAGCCCGCTCTGGGGGCCTGGCGACGCGCCGCTGATCGGCGGCCCGAACCCGAACCACCTGCCTGTGGGCAGCGTGGAGGACACTGCGTTTTTGGGCGGGACGCCGCTGCTGCTGGCGACGATCGCGCTCGTCACGCTGCGCAAAGACCGGCACCGGGCGCTGATCTGGGTCATCGCCCTCTTCACGTTCGCGATCCTGGCGATGGGGCCGTACCTGTACATCAACGATTCGCGGCACCATCACCTGCTTGGCGTGTCGTTCTCCGTGCCGATGCCGTACCAGCTGTACGACAAGCTGCCGTTCTTCGGGTCGCGGAGAGTACCTGCGCGCATGATCGTCTTCGGGATCATGTCGCTCAGCGTGCTGGCGGGCATTGGCCTGACGACGGCGATGGAGTGGCTGAAGCCGCGGGCGCGCTACCTCGCCCCTGCCGTGGCAGTGGTGGCGCTGGGCCTGGTATGGCTGGAGTACTGGAGCCCGCCCGTCTACCTGACGCCGCTGGCCACGCCGCCCGGGATCGACATGATCCGCGACGACCCGGACGACTTCACCGTGGTCGACGCGCCGCTGGGCCGCCGCAACGGCTGGACATACGCCGGCGATCCGACCGGCGGCCCGCTGGCCAACTACTACGAGGCGCTGTACCACAAGCCGAGCATCGGGGGGTACCTATCCCGCGTGAAGAGCGAGGGGTTCGACTGGTTCCTCCAGCAGCCGGGGCTGCACTTCCTGTCCTGTCCCAGCGGCTGCGGCGGCAACGGAGACGCGGCAGACCAGGATAAGCAAGCGGTCCAGCAGGTGCTCCGCGACAACCACATCAAGTACGTGATCGTGCACAAGCTGCAACCGGACGGCGGCGGCCTCTTCTACATCGGGGAGCCGGAGATCACGGCGATGACGAACTACACGCGGGACGTGCTGGGCATGGAGCAGGTGTACGACGACTACACGCTCACGATTTTCCGCGCGCGCGACTTCAGCTGACCCGGCGAGTCCCTCGCGCCGCCTAACGCAGGGCGAAAGATTCAGGAATCGGCAGCCTTGAACCTTGACAGTGGGTTCGCACGGCGCATAATGGTTAAAACCGAGCGCTCGCTATCCATAAGCATTCGCAGGGGGTCCGGATGCCCAAGCTCAAACCTGAAGAGCTGGAGACTCGAAGACGCGAGATCATCGATGCGGCGCGCGCTTGCTTCCTGAAGTCAGGCTTCCACAAGACCACAACTGACGAGATTTGCCGCGAAGCCAACATCACGCCCGGCGGCCTGTACCACTACTTCGGCAGCAAGGAAGAGTTGATCGCCTCCGTCATCGATCGCTCCGCCGAGACGGCGGTGGAACGGATGCGCAGCCTGATCGCCGATTCGATGAACGCAGAGTCCGCGTTCCGCCAGGTGGGCTCGATCTTTTTCCAGACGATGCAGGATGGGGAGATCGACAACGCCACCCGGCTGGAGCTGGAGATCTGGGTGGAAGGCCTGAAGAACGACAAGCTCCTGGAGAAGAGCAAGAAGGCCTGGGCGATGCGCATGAAGTGGCTGGAGGCGCTGGTGGCGCGCGGCATCACTGAGGGGATCTACGACGCTGAGGTCGTGGAGCCGCGGGCCATGGCCAGCCTGCTCATCGCCATCTGGCTGGGGCTGCGGATGGGGCGCTTGATGGGCGAGGAGTTCGACCTGAGCGGGGCGCTGCGCTCCTTCGCGATGATGCACGCCGGCCGCCTGACGCCGAACATGCCCGCGCTGGCGATGCCCAAGTAGACGCATACAGCAGGGCCGCCCCGTACGGGGCGGCCCTCCCGTTACCGGAAGCCGCCGAGGAGCCCAACTATCTCGGCGGCTTTGTGCGTCTCTAGAGAGGGCGGCTAACCCTCCGGGGTGCGGCGTTACCCCTTTCTGTAAAGACGCCGAAGCTTGACCACCCCTGGGCGAGTGGAGTGGCGAGCGCATAGTGCCCCCTCCCTTTGATGCCCGCGGCTTCTAGTTCTTTCATCTCTTGCTGCCCCCTGAAGCTCGTCATCATTTCTGCATCTATGCGCTCGATTTACGAAAGCTATTACAGGCCCGCCCGCCAAAGGCGTCAATAGATTTCGTCACTCATTGGGCCCCTGCGTCGCCGATAGATAAAGAGCGCTCGGTGAATTGAGTGAGCGCTCGGTGAATAGAGTGAGCGCTCGGTATACGACTTCAGATACGAAGCGCGCCTCGCTATAATGACCGCCGACGCAGGGGGTTGAATCAGTAGCAGTGAATACGGGGGAAGGGCAGCCTCAGGGGGAAGCGGCCGGGCGCAGAGTCCGGCGCTGGCTGGCCGGGCACCGCGTCAAGCGCGGACTGGCTGGGCTTGCCCTGCTTGCCATCGTTTCGGCGGTGGCGCTGACCGGCTATCAGTCGCTGGTGACTACAGCCGGGCAGCACGCGAGACCGGTGGCAGTCGACGCCGCGCGCCTGGCGGCCGACCCGGGCGGGGTCTACGACCGCGTGCCGGTGACGCCGTCGCCGTCGCCCGTGCCGACGCCATCACCGACGCCCGTGCCTCCGCCGCTGGAGGACTCGCCCATCCACATCGTCATCGATCGTATCGGAGTGGACGCGCCCGTCGTTGCGGAGGGGGTGGACGCGGATAACGTGCCGGTGGTGCCCCTGAATTCGTACCAGGTGGCCTGGTACACGTTCTCCGCGCAGCCGGGGACCGGAAGCAACGCAGTCTTCGCGGGGCACGTCACCTGGGGCGGGCCGGCGGTCTTCTATTCGCTGAACCAGCTCGCTCCCGGCGACTCGATCAAGCTCGTGGCCGACACGGGCAGTGTGCTCACGTACACCGTTACCGATTCGTACACGGTGGACGTAAACGACCCTGGCGCGGGCGCCGTGATGGGGCCGACATCCGGCGACGTGATCACCGTCATCACCTGCGATGGCACCCGTTACTACACCGGCGATCCCGTCTTCGGGCACGCCTACACGGACCGCCGCATCATCCGGGCGGCGCTCACCTCGGAGAGCATCGTTGGCGCGGTGGAGCCGGCCGCGGGCGGCTGAGCTGCGAACGCCTGGTCAAACGAAAGAGGCGGCCCGAAGACCGCCTCGCTGATTCCTGACTGCAGGTCAGCTCACGCCGGGGGCTTGAGCTCGTTGACGCGGGCGCGGACGGCGTCCTTGTCCTTGTACCACTGGGCGTTCAGCTGGGTGTATTCCTTCTGCGCGTCGGGGACGTCGTCCTCAGCGAAGATGGCGGTCACCGGGCAGACCGGCTCGCAGGCCCCGCAGTCGATGCACTCGTCCGGGTCGATGTAGAGCATCCGGTCGGAGCCTTCCTCCTCGTGGATGCAGTCGACGGGGCAGACCTCGACGCAGGACTTGTCTCGCGTGTCGATGCAGGGTTCGGTGATTACGTAGGTCATCGCGGGTTCTTCCTCCGTCGCAGTTTAGGAACGATGGACAGTCGAAACTTGTGTAATTGTGCAGCCAATCAAACTGTATCGTGCGCCGAAATGGGGGTCAAGATTACGCCCGCTTCCAGAACTGCCAGGGCTTTCGCTGCTGCCGAGCAAGCTCCGCGGCCTGCCGCTCCAGCTCATAGAGTTCGCGGGCGCGGGCAAAGGGCATCTCGCGGCGGAGCATCGCCATGTCCTCCGCCAGCCGCGAGGCGTAGCTGGGGTCGCCGGCGATGGCGGGGAAGAGCTCGCGCAGGTGGTCGTCGAAGCCGGGCGCGGTCGAACGCGGGCGGCGGCTGTCCCCGGCCATGCGGTCGAAGACGGAGTACATCTTGAGCTCGCTGAGGGTGGATGAGAAGGCCGTCGAGAGGAGCATGCCCTGCAGCGGGCTGAGGTCGAACACTGCCTGCGCCTCTTCGAGCTGCGCCTCGACCATCGGGGCCAGTTCGGCGAGGCCGTGCTTGTACGCCGACATCGTGCCGTGGTCGATCTCGGAGCCGGGCCGCGCCAGGTGGTAGCCGATGGCAAGTGAGACGAGCTTGGCCTGGTGCTGGCGGAGGGTGATGCGGAACGAGGTCATGCCGATGGAATGGTACTGCCCGTTGCCGCGGTCTGCCAAATCACCTTGCGCTGCGCGGTATCCTGTAGATATGCCCGGGAGGAGCAGAACCGCGAGGAAGCGGCCCGAGGTGTTCGATGGTGCGGAGGCCGTGCTGGCCGCGCTCACGGCGTACCCCGGTCGCATCGCAGAAGCGGCCCGGCGGCTGGGTGAGAAGCGGCTCGATTACAAGCCCTTGAGCGAGGACTGGTCGGCGAGGGAGAACCTGGCCCACCTGCGCGCCTGCGCCGACGTCTGGGGCACGGGCATCGCCAGGATGCTCGGCGAAGACAACCCGGCCTGGCGATACGTCTCGCCGCGCGGGTATCTTCACAAGACCAACTACCTGACCTTGGGGTTCGGCGAGTCGTTCGCCGCGTTCGCCGCGCAACGGGATGAGCTCCTGAAGACGCTGCTGGCGCTCTCTCCCAGCGGCTGGTCTCGCGCCGCAACCATCAACGGCAAACAAGAGACCGTGCTGGCCTACGCGGACCGGATCGCCTCGCACGAAGGTCTGCATGTGGAGCAGATCGAGGAACTGCTGGGGTCTGCCTGATCCTGGGCTGGCGGGAAGATGAAGGCGGGCAGCCGCGACAACTCCACTTTGGTCTAGCGCGGAGGCCGTGCCACCCGCCCGGCATGTTGCGACACCTGGGAAACGCCCCCGGACCCCGGCAGAGATGGGGCCGCGCCCCGTCTCTGCACTCTTCCCCTTCCGTGAGGCTGTTAGCGAGTCGCGCCCGCGCCCGCCCTCGCGCGCTTTGGCGCCTTCGCTTTCGCGCCGTTCTTGCGGCCGTTGGACTTCGCGGCCGCTTCCTCGCGCTCCTCGGCGCGCTCCAGGGCGATGCGGAGGTACTTGCCGGTGAGGCTGCCGGGCGTGCGGGCGACGCGCTCCGGCGTGCCTTCGGCGACAATCTCGCCGCCACGGTCGCCGCCCAGGGGGCCGAGGTCGATGATGTGGTCGGCCTGCTTGATGACGTCGATGTGGTGCTCGATGACGAGCACGGTGTTGCCGGAGTCGACGAGACGGTGGAGGACGCCCATCAGGGCGTTCACGTCGTCGAAGGAGAGACCGGTGGTCGGTTCGTCGAGGATGTAGAGGGTGCGGCCCGTCGCGCGGCGGGAGAGCTCCGTGGCCAGCTTGACGCGCTGCGCCTCGCCGCCGGAGAGCGTCGTGGCCGGCTGTCCCAGCTTGATGTAACCGAGGCCGACGTCGTTCAGCGTCTTCAGCTTGGCGTTGATGCGGTTGAACGCCTCGAAGAACTGGCATCCCTCTTCGACGGTCATGTCCAGGACCTCGGCGATGCTCTTGCCCTTAAACAGGATCTCCAGCGCCTCGCGGTTGTAGCGGGCGCCGTGGCAGACCTCGCAGGGCACCTCGACGTCGGGGAGGAACTGCATCTCGATCTGGATGTAGCCGTCGCCCTGGCAGGCCTCGCAACGGCCGCCCTTGACGTTGAAGGAGAAGCGCCCGGGCCCGTAGCCGCGGAGGCGCGCCTCCGGCACCGAGGCGAACATCTCGCGGATCGGGGTGAATGTGCCGGTGTACGTCGCGGGGTTGGAGCGCGGCGTGCGGCCGATCGGCGACTGGTCGATGACGACGACCTTGTCCAGCTGCTCCAGGCCGATGATGGCGTCGACCTCGCCGGGGCGCTCGCGGGCGCCGTACAGGAGCTGCGACGCCTTCTTCGAGAGGATGTCCGTCACCAGCGTCGACTTGCCGGAGCCGGAGACGCCGGTCACGCAGACGAACTCTCCTAGCGGGATGCGCACGTCGATGTTCTTGAGGTTGTTCTCCCGCGCGCCCTGGATGACGACAGCCTTGCCGTTGCCGGTGCGGCGGATGGCGGGCACGGGGATCTCCTTGCGGCCGCTGAGGTAGGCGCCGGTCAGCGATTCGGGGTGCTTCAGGATGTCCTTCAGCGTGCCCTCCGCGACGAGATGGCCGCCGCCCGCGCCGGCCAGCGGGCCGAGGTCGATGATCCAGTCCGCGGCGCGCATCATCGCCTCGTCGTGTTCGACGACGAGGACCGTGTTGCCGAGGTCGCGCAGGCGCTTGAGGGTGGCGATCAGGCGCTCGTCGTCCGCCGGATGGAGGCCGATCGACGGTTCGTCGCAGACGTAGAGCACGCCCATCAGGGAGGAGCCGATCTGCGTGGCGAGCCGTATGCGCTGGGCCTCGCCGCCGGCCAGGGTGCCGGTGCGCCGGTCCAGCGTCAGGTAGTCGACGCCGACGTCGCGCAGGAAGGTCAGGCGCGCCGCGATCTCCTTCAAGATCTGCGTGGCGATGGTCATCTCGCGCTCGCTGAGGGGGGACTTCGGGCCGCGCAGCCGCTCCACCCACTCCTGCGCCTCGCCGACGGAGAAGCGGGTGACCTGCGAGATGTTGAGATCGTTCACCGTCACGGCGAGCGACTCCGGCTTGAGGCGCGCGCCGTGGCAGGCCGGGCAGGGGATCTCCGCCATGTAGCGTTCAATCTCGGTGCGGACGTACTCGGAGTCGGTCTCCTTGTAGCGGCGGGAGAGGTTGTTGATCACGCCCTCAAAGCGGGTGTCCCAGCGGTTGGCGTGGCCGCCGGAAGAGGTGTATTCGAGGGTGATGCCGTCCTCGTCACCGTAGAGGACGAGGT
>DATKKM010000073.1:0-3454 GCA_035542855.1 Dehalococcoidia bacterium | reverse complement strand
TCTTCGGGCGGTCCCCGGTGTTGATGAACAGCGGCACCTGCACGACCTTGCCCGTCTCCAGCTTCGCCGGCTTGGTGCCGCCCTGCGCCGTGTTACCGCGCTCGCCAGGGTCGGTCTGCGTGACCTCCAGCGTGACGGCGGCGGGCAGCTCGATGCCGATGACTTCGTCGCCGTACATCAGCAGGTTGCACTCCCCGTTCTCGACGATGTAGTCGAGGGCATCGTCCAGGATGTCCTTGCCCACGGGGAACTGGTCGTACGTCTCTGTGTTCATGAAGTAGTACAGGTTGTCCTGCGGGTACAGGTACTGCGCGGCCTGGCGCTCCACTCGCGCCCGCGTGAAGCGCGTGCCTGCCTGCACCGACTTGTCGATGATGTGTCCCGCGCGCACGTCGCGCAGCTTCATCCGCACCTGCGCGCTGCCGCGGCCGATCTTCAGGTGATCGACCTCGATCACGGTGTACAGGTTGCCGTCAATTTCAATTGTGGACCCCTTCTTGAGGTCACCGGTCTCGATCATGTAGTCCTCGCTAAGTGTTCTGGGTGGCCACATCTAGCGTACCGGTTATCGGCATGACCTGTCGACGTGGCTGTCAAAGAATGGCCTGTAGCGCAACGAATAACCGAATCACGCGTGGTCGGCGCCAACCCCATAGATTCGGTAATTCGGTCAGCATTCGTTGACAGATAGAGCCACGTCACCACAACCTGCGCAAGATCCGCGAAATCCGGCGGCTTAGCTACTTCGCCGCCCGCGACATCACGCGCAGCTTGCCGCCTTCGAAGACGCACTGGTCCTCGATGCGCACGCCGAACTCGCCGGTCAGGTAGATGCCCGGCTCGACGGTGACGATCATCCCGTCCTCGAAGACGGACTTCGAGGTCTTGCCCAGCGTTGGCGCCTCGTGCACCTGCAGGCCGACACCGTGGCCCAGCCCGTGCCCGAAGTTCTCGCCGTAGCCCGCCTCCGCGATCACGTTGTGCGCCAGCATGTGGCCCTCTTCGCCGCCCATGCCCGTGCGGAGCAGCTCCTCTGCCGTGCGCTGCGCCGCCAGCACGATGTCGTACACCTGGCGGAACTTCTCGCTGCCCGGCCCGCCGCCGCAGACCACCGTCCGCGTCAGGTCAGAGCAGTACCCGTCGACGATGACGCCCATGTCGATGACGACCGGGTCGCCCTCCTGGATCGCATAGTCCGTCGGCTGGGCATGCGGCATCGCGCCGTGCGGGCCCGCCGCGACGATCGTCGGGAAAGACATCAGCTCGGCGCCGTGCTCGCGCGCGTACTTCTCGATCTCCCAGGCCACCTGCTTTTCGGTCCAGCCGGGTTGCAGGCGGGCGACGACGTGCGCCAGCGCCGCGTCGCCCAGGTCCACCGCGCGCTGCAGCGTCTCAATCTCGCCCGGCTCCTTGATCGCGCGCAGCTCGCCGATCAGCGGCGGCGCGGCCAGCAGCTTCGGGCGATCGGCCTCCGGCATCTCGTCGATCGCCTTGCGGATGCCGTTCAGCGAGGCGACGGACATGTCGCCCGGCTCGAAGCCGATCTGCTTGCCCCCGAGGCCCGCCTCGCCGGCGATGCCCGGGAACCAGCGGTCGATCCCGCCCGTCGTCGGGAACATCGTGAACGACGGGCACTCCTTCGTCGCCTGCTCGAAATAACGGAAGTCGACGGCGATGAACTGCTGCGTCGCGGTGACCAGCACCCAGCCGGTCGAGCCCGTGAAGCCGGAGATGTAGCGCCGGTTCATGCCGATGATGTGGAACGTGTCCTCCACCGCGCAGCCGGCGAGGAACGCGTCCAGCTTGTGCTCCTGCATCTTCTCGCGCAGGCGGGTCAGCCGGTCTGTGGTCACTTCTTGCGCTCCTCCAGGATGCCGGCCAGCGCCTCCAGCGCCGCGATGTAGCCGCGCCAGCCCAGTCCGGCCACCTGCGCCACCGCGATGTCCGCCAGCACCGAGTGGTGCCGGAACTCCTCGCGGGCGTGGATGTTGGAGATGTGCACCTCCACGAACGGCTTCTGGATCGCCTCGAAGGCGTCCCGCAGGGAGAGGCCGTAGTGCGTCAGGGCGCCGGCGTTGATCAGCACGCCGTCCGCCGCCGGTCCGTTCGCCTGCAGGAAGTCGACGATAGCGCCCTCGCTGTTGGCCTGGAACGGCACGATCTCGATCCCCATCTCGCCCGCGCGCTTGTTCACGCGGTCGACGATGTCCTGCAGCGTCATCGAGCCGTATATCTCCGGCTGGCGCTTGCCGAGCATGTTCAGGTTCGGGCCGTTGATCAGGAGAATGCGCATGCGTACAGGTTACAAGTTTCGGCGGGCGGGTTACAGTCATCGCGAGGACAGACCGGGCCCGAGGAGGCATCTGTGGACGCGATCGAGCTGCTGCGCTGGCAGACCAGGACCGCATACGACTGGCTGGAGCTGACCGTGAGCGATGTCACCCCCGATCAGGCGCTCTGGCAGCCGCCGGGCACCGCCAACACCATCGCGGAAAACTATGCGCATGCGATGATCTGGGCGGACGTGGACATCAACCGCTACTTCTTCGG
Source organism: Dehalococcoidia bacterium (assembly GCA_035542855.1). GTDB lineage: Bacteria > Chloroflexota > Dehalococcoidia > SM23-28-2 > RBG-16-64-32 > DATKKM01. Next base: position 904 of record DATKKM010000073.1, on the reverse strand, counting down.
GCGGGCGGCGCTCCTGGAGGACGGGTGGGCGGAGAAATTCCGGCTGGACGCATTTCACCTGGACGACGTACCGCTGGCAACGGGCGCCGACTGGCAGACGCTGCGAGACTACGGACGCCTGGTCCACCACTGGATCGTCGAACTCCTCGATGGGCTGGCGGCGGAGGAGCTGGAGCGGGAGTTCCAGATGGTGCCGGAGTGGCTCGGCGTCTGGCGCGGCCTGGACCTATTCGACCTGCACGGCCAGCACCACATCCGCATGCACGGCGGGGAGATCGCCTGTCTGAAGGGACTGCAGGGCGGCCGCGGCTACCTGGGCGGCGCCGACGCGAGCGGTTGACGGTTAGCCGGCCCGCCGCTTCGCGGCCCGCGCCTCCAGGTTGCGGCGTGTGGCGGCGGCCAGCGCCTCGCGGGCGCGTTCCAGCTTGTCGCGCTGGCGTTCTTCGGTGACGTGCGTGTAGATCTGCGTGGTCTGGGCGCTGGCATGGCCCAGCAGCTCCTGCACCACGCGCAACTCCGCGCCGCCGTCCAGCAGGTGCGTGGCGAACGAGTGCCGGAGCAAGTGCGGCCACACGCGCTCATCCAGCCCGGCCTTCAGCGCGTGCTGCCGGACGATCTTCTCGATCGAACGGCCGGACAGGCGCTTGCCGTCGCGGTTCACGAAGAGCCCTGACTCGGCGCCGGTGGCCAGCCGGGGCCGGCCCTTCGCCAGGTAGCGCCGCAGCGCCTCCTCCGCCCTCCCCCCGACGAGCACCAGCCGCTCCTTGTTCCCCTTGCCGCGCACCAGCAGCGTGCGCTCCGCAAGGTCGAGGTGCCGCAGGTCCACGCCGACGACTTCGCTCAGGCGCACGCCGGACGCGTACATCAACTCCAGGATCGCGCGGTTGCGTAGGCCGCGCGGTGT
>DATKKM010000072.1:0-18825 GCA_035542855.1 Dehalococcoidia bacterium | reverse complement strand
AGCGATCGATGTCCATGTCCACCCGCCTGACCCCTCCGGCCAGTCGCTGACGTCCTCGGAGGAGACGCAGCGCTATTTCCGGACGGCTGCGCCACCCAGGAGCGCCGATGAGATGGCTGACCTGTACGCCCAGCTCGACCTGTTCGGCGTGCTGCTCAACATCGACGCCGAGACGGCGAGCGGCCGCCCACCGGCGCCAAACGAATACTACGCCAGCATCGTGAAACGCTACCCGAAGCTGTTCATCGCGTTCGGCGGCGTGGACCCCTGGAAGGGCGAGCCGGCGCTGCACGAAGCGCGCCGCTGCGCCCAGGATCTGGGGATGAAGGGGTTGAAGCTGATGCCGAATATGGGCCGCTTCTTCCCCAACGACGAACAGTTCTACCCGCTCTGGGAGCTGGCCCAGAAGCTGGGGCTCATCCTCTTGATCCACACGGGGACCACGGGCGTTGGCGCGGGGCATCCCGGGGGTGGCGGCATCAAGCTCAAGTACTCGCGGCCCATCCCCTATATCGATGACCTTGCGGCCGACTTCCCGGAGCTCAAGATCATCATGGCGCACCCATCGTGGCCCTGGCAGGAGGAGCAGCTGGCGATGCTCGTGCACAAGCCGAACGTCTACATGGACCTCTCGGGCTGGTCACCGAAGTACTTCCAGCCTTCGCTCGTTCAGTACGCGAACACGCTGGCGCAGGACAAGGTGCTCTTCGGATCCGACTATCCGGTTATCCGCCCGGAGCGCTGGCTCAAGGACTTCGAGGCGGCCCCCTTCTCCGACGAGGTGCGGCCAAAGATCCTGCTGGAGAACGCGAAGAAGGTGCTCGGGCTGGACGTCTGATCCCGGGAGTGGCGGAGGGGGCGGGATTCGAACCCGCGGTACCCGTGAAGGTACACACGCTTTCCAGGCGTGCCCGTTCAACCACTCCGGCACCCCTCCGTCAGTGTGAACAGTGGACGGCAGGCGCCGTACACCGTCACTGCCCTGGCGGAGGGGGTGGGATTCGAACCCACGGTACGCCGAAACGTACAACGGTTTTCGAGACCGTCCCGATCAACCACTCCGGCACCCCTCCAGGGACGAGGTCTAGTTTACCGAATGCGACCGCTCCGTTCGATGACATATGAAAGAGGGCCGGGGTAACCCGGCCCTCTCGCTTGCCCCTGTTCTTGGGCGCTCAGTCGCTTCCGGCGCCGAGGACCTCCCCGGTTGCGGCGTCCACCTTCACGTCCTGGTCGCCCACGTCCACGTTGAAGACCAGCTTCCCGTCGTGGTACTCGAGGTCGATCTCGCCGACGTTGCCGCTGTACGCGCCCTGCGCTGCCGCGACTGCCTGGTCGAGCGTGATGCCGGCCTGCGGGAGCAGGTCCTTGCCGTCGTCCAGCTTGCCGGCGTTGGCGGCCGGGCCGTTGTCGTCAAAGGGTGTGCGGTCCGCGAAGCCGTTCGTCGCCACGAACGTCAGGGCTGCGAAGGCCAGTGCGATCACGGCTACCAGCCCAGTGAGCAGATACAACCGCTTGCTTAGCGTCATCTTCTTCCTCCTTTGTTCCTCGTACAGCCACCACGTTACGGGCTACGAATGAAGCGCCCGTGAACTCAAGATGAATCGCTCCGTCTCTCCAGCGGGATGCGCAGGGTGAACGTGGAGCCGCTCCCGGGCAGGCTTTCGGCGGCGAGCGTGCCCCCGTGCGCCTCGGCGATCCAGCGGCTGATCGAGAGGCCCAGGCCGAATCCCGCTGTCTCGCTCGCCCGCGACTCTTCGACGCGGTAGAAGCGGTCGAAGATGTGCTTCAGATGCTCCGGCGCAATGCCAGGGCCGGTGTCGCTGACGCGCACAACCGCGTCACCGTCCTCCGCCGCCCAGGAGATGGTGACGGATGCGCCGGGTGGCGAGTACTTGACTGCGTTGTCCAGCAGGTTGAGGACCAGCTGCAGGAGAAGGTCCTCGTCGGCGGAGAGGTGCACCTCCGGCCCGCCGCTGACCCGCACTTCGATCTGCTTTGCGGCTGCTGTGGCGCTGGCGATCTGGTCGGCGGCGTCAGCGAGGAGCTTGCCCAGGTCCACCTGCTCTAGCGTCAGCGCCGCGCCGCCCGAATCGGCGCGCGCCAGAGTGAGCAGGCTGCCCACCAGGCGGATCATGCGGTCGGCTTGCGAGTTGACGGCGCGGAGCACGTCGCGATAGCCTTCCGCGCTCCGCTCCTGCTGCAGGGCGACCTCAGTCTGGCCCTTGATGGCGGTCAGCGGTGTGCGCAGCTCATGCGAGGCGTCGGCGGTGAACTGGCGCTGCCTGCGAAACGCCGCGTCCAGCCGGGCGATCATTTCGTTGAACGTGGTGACCAGCCGCCCGACCTCATCATCGGGCAGGTCCGCCTCGATGCGCTGGTTGAGGTCCTCCGCCGAGAGCCGCCGGGCCATCGTCGTCACCCTGCCGATTGGCCCGAGCGCGCGCCCGGCGAGGAACACTCCCCCGGCGCTGGCGAGGCCCAGCGTCAGAGGATAAGCGGCGGCGATGATCAGCAGCAGCGTCCGCAGAGTGTCGTGCACGTCGCCTTCTGACTTGCCGACCTGCGCGATAGCGAAGACGCTACCGTCGCGGTAGACGGGCACGGTGAGGATTCGCACGTCGTCACCGCTGACGGATTCGGTGCGGCGGTCCGTTGCGCCCTCCGCCGCGGCGGTCACGGCGTCGCTGTCTGGGAGTACACCGGCTTCCACCGTCGAGTTGTCGAACACGAGAGCGCCCGACGCATCAAACAGCCGCACGAACTGCTCCCCGTCCGGGTCCGGCGGCGCGGCGTCTGGCGTGAGCTGGGGACGGCCGCCGCCGTCCTGCACAGCGGCTCCGATCGCCGCGGCTTTGCTGTCCAGCGAATCGTTGAGGTTTGAATAGAGGTTGGCCCGTAGCGCCAGGTACACCCCCGCGCTGAACGCGGCCAGGATCGCCGCCAGCATCACGACGTACCAGAGCGTCAGCCGGACGCGGATGGAGCGTAGCACTAGCCGGCGCCGCGGTCTGAGATGCGGTAGCCGGCGCCGCGCACCGTCTGGATCAGCCTGGTGTCCGCCGGATCGACCTTCCTGCGCAGGTTCTTGACGTGCACGTCGATCACGTTGGTGGAGTTTTCGAAGTCGTAGTTCCAGACGTGCTCTGCGATGAGACTGCGGGAGAGCACCTGGTTGGGGTGCCGCATCAGGTACTCGAGGATAGCGAACTCCTTGGCGGTCAGCTCGACGTCCCTGCCCGCGCGGGTCACGGTGCGGGTCGCCGTATCGAGCGTCAGATCGCCGACGCGCAGCTCGTTGCCGATGAGGGCGGGCTCTCGCCGGCTGAGGGCGCGCAATCTCGCCAGGAGCTCGGCGAAGGCGAACGGCTTCACCAGGTAGTCGTCCGCGCCGGCATCCAGCCCTGTCACGCGGTCCTCCACGGCGTCGCGGGCTGTGAGCATCAGGATCGGTGTGCGGACGCCGCGTCCCCGCAGGGTGCGGCAGACGTCGACTCCATTCTGGAGCGGCAGCATCACGTCCAGGATGATCGCGTCAAACTCGGCGACCGAGGGCCAGGCGAGCGCTTCCTCGCCGTCGCGGGCGACGTCGACTCCGTGGCCGTGCTCGCTCAAGCCGCGCGAGATGAAGCCGGCAATGGGAGCTTCGTCTTCAACCAGGAGGATGCGCATGTGCGTTGACGCATGACAGCGCCGACCAGAGTATAGGGCGAGCCGATGAAGGCGCGATGAAGAGCGGCTAGTTTTCTGGCGTCTTGCGGCCGACGGAGCGCTCGTAGCGCTCCAGCATCTCGCGCTCAGCCTGCTTGCGGGCCTCGCGGGCCTCGTCCATCGCCTCGCTGACGCGCTCCTTGATCGTGCCGACGAGCCCGTTCCCGGCCGGCGGTTCCGCCTGTGAGCGTGGAGTCCAGGCCGTCTCCTTCTTGTGCTTCTCCGGCGCGAAGAGGATCGCCGCGGCGAACCCGATGCCGAACCCGAGCAGCACTCCGAATACGAATCGCATCTCCTAGGCCTTGTCCTTCTTGCGGCCGGCAACCCTGGTGACAACGCCGACGAAGCGCCGCGCCCCTGCGGCCACGCCGTAGACGGTGACCACCGGCTTGACCGCCGTGTCCGAGATGTAGCTGACGGTGCCCTTCAGGTTCTGGGTAGTCTCCCGGATGTTGGCGGTGGTGGGCTGCACGTTCTCCTTGAGGATGCGGCGGATGCGGCCCAGGATGCTCCAGGACATGAGGCCGCTGATCGCCGTGACCAGAATGATCAGCAGGAACGAGATGGTGCCGGCCACCATGAACATCATGATGAACAGGTCCCGCCACTCCTCCGGCGTATCTATGTAGCCGACGTGCAGTCCCAGAAGCAAACCTACCTCCGTACGTCGCTTCAAACGCGACGGTGGCGATTATAGCAGACAGGGTGTAACGCCTTCGTAGTGGCCGGCATCTCCCTTGCCGTAGGTGACCCCCTAGCATGGCCCCGCTGGCCGTACCACACGGCGGCCGGCGGGGCCGTAACTATTCCAGGCGCGCGGCGATAGTCCCGCCACCCAGCACGCGCTCTCCTTCGTAGAAGACGACGGCCTGGCCGGGGGTGACGGCCCGCTGCGGCGCCTCGAAGCGCACCTCAGCGCGCTCTCCAGATACGACAAGCGTGGCGGGGACCGCCGGGCTACGATAGCGGATGCGGGCCTGCACCGGCGTCTCGCCGGCGGGCGTTTCCCCGCTCACGAACGAAAGCTCGTCTGCGACGAGGCCGCCCGCCATCAACTCCTCGTGCGGGCCGACAACGACGCGGTTGGCGTCGGCCTCGATGCCGATCACGAAAAGAGGCTCGGCGTTGCCGCGCGCCGGGACGCCCCGCCGCTGCCCGACGGTGAAGTTCACGATCCCCTCGTGCTGACCCACTTCGTGGCCGGCGGTGTCGACGATCGCCCCTGCGGCAACGGGCACGCGCTCACGCACGAAGGCGCGGTAGTCGCCGCTGGGGATAAAGCAGATGTCGGCGGAGTCCGGCTTGCCGGCGTTGGGCAGGTTCCACTCGCGGGCCAGGCGGCGGATCTCGTCCTTCGGGTACTCGCCGCAGGGGAAGAGCGTGCGCGCCAGCTCGGCCTGGCCGAGCGTGTAGAGGACGTACGACTGGTCCTTCGCCGGATCGACGGCCTGTAGCAGATCAACTCGTGGGTCAGGGCCAGCGTCCTGGCCGGTGTGCCCGGGGCGGCCGACGCGCGCGTAGTGGCCTGTCGCCAGGTAATCGGCGCCCAGGGCCATGGCGTGCTCCAGCAGCGGGCGGAACTTGACCTTGTCGTTGCAGGCCAGGCAGGGGTTCGGCGTGCGCCCGCGCGTGTACTCACCGACGAAGCGGTCCACCACCTCTTCCTTGAACTCGCGCTCCAGGTTCAGCACGTAGTGACGGATGCCGAGAGCGTCCGCCGCGGCCTTTGCGTCGTCGGTGTCTTCCACGGAGCAGCAGCGCTTGTGGTGACGCGCGGCGCCGGCGTCCTCCTGCGTCCAGAGGCGCATCGTGATGCCGATGACCTCGTACCCCTGCCGGACGAGCAGACCGGCGGCGACCGATGAATCGACGCCGCCTGACATGGCCACAACAACGCGCTTTCCAGACATTTCCACATCCAATGTTATACTGAGGCGCACCTTAACGCTGGAACCTGGGACGGGGGACAGGGAAGATGTCCCGCCCGGATGTTCCATGTTCCAGGTTCCGCTCGGAGTAGTATCTGCAGCCAGACCAACTAGCGCACAAGATCACCGACATCCTTTCCGACATGCAGGCGGAGGACATCCTGTTGCTGGACATCCGCAACTCGGCGTCCTTCGCCGATTACTTTGTGATCGGCACGGCGAACAGCCAGCGCCAGCTCGACGCGATCCTGGCCGAGATCGATAAGCGGCTGGGCAAAGAGGAGAAGCTGCGGCCGATGGGCATCGCCGGGGAGTCCGAGTCAGGCTGGGTGCTGCTGGACTACGGCGACGTGATCGTGCACCTCTTCGGCCCGGAAGAGCGCGCCTACTACGACCTCGAGGGCCTCTGGGCCACCGGCGTGCCCGTCGTGCGGATCGTCTAGCGTCAGCTGAGCGCGAATCGCGCCGAGGCCGCCTCTGTAAGTGCCGGTCGTGGGTTCTAGTCCTCGTTCTTGGGGGGCATCGGCGGTTCGGGGGCGCGCGGCGGCGCGGCTTCGTGCGGCTGCGGCACGTGCGGGGGCTGCGGGCCTGCGCGGCGCATCGCCTCGTTCATCTGCTCCAGACGCTGGGAGACCAGCGCGTGTAGGCTGCCTTCCGGGTACGTGCCGTCTGGCTGGCGTTCGCCGGCGCTGAGGCCGGTTAGCGTCTCCAGCGCTTCATCCACGCTGTGCACTTCATAGATGTGGAACCGGCCATCGCGCACCGCCTGCACCACGTCGTCGCGCAGCATCAGGTTCTGCACGTTGCTGGCCGGGAGGATGACCCCCTGCTCGCCGCTCAGCCCGGCGGCCTTGCAGATGTCGAAGAAGCCCTCGATCTTGTGGTTAGCGCCGCCGATCGCCTGCACCTCGCCCTTCTGGTTTACAGAGCCGGTGATCGCCAGGTCCTGGCGTATCGGTGCGCCGGCAAGCGCCGAAAGGATGGCGCACGTCTCCGCCAGTGATGCGCTGTCCCCGTCGATCGGGTCGTAGCCCTGTTCAAAGGAGATCGTGGCAGAGACGGAGAGCGGGCGCTCCTGTCCGTACTGCCAGCCCAGGTAGCCGGCCAGGATTAGCACGCCCTTGTCGTGGATCTTCCCGCTCAGTTGCGACTCCCTGTCGATGCTGACGACGCCGCGCTGTCCCAGGTATGTGCGCGCCGTGATCCGCTGCGGCCGGCCGAAGCGCAGGTCGCCGAAGTCCAGGACGGCCAGCCCGTTGACCTGGCCGACCACGGCGCCTTTTGTGTCGATCAGGAAGGTCCCGCGCGCGATGAACTCCCGCAGGCGCTCCTCGATCAGGTTGCTGCGGTACACCCGTTCGTCCACGGCCCTCTCCACGTGCTTGCCCGTGACGCGCTTGCTGCCGTCCTGCGCGGCCCAGTAATCGGACTCGATGATCAGGTCGCGGATGCGGCCGAAGCGGGCGGAGAGCTTCTGCTGGTCCTCCACGACGCGGCTGCCGTACTCGATCAGCCGGCCGACGCCGGAGCGGTCGAAGTGGCGCAGCTTCTCGCGCTCGCAGATAGCGCAGGCGAAACCGGCGTAGGCCAGCACGTTCTCCGGCGAACGCGGGATCTGGTAGTCGAAGTCCGCTTTCACCTTGAACAGCTCCCAGAACTCCTCGTCGTAGGTTGAGAGCAGGATGTAGGCCAGCGCGTCCCCGGCGATGACCAGCTTCGTGTCGACGGGGATCGGCTCCGGGCGCAGCGTCTGCGGGGAGAGCAGGCCGTACTGTTCCATGGGGTCTTCCAGGCGGATCTCCTGCGTGCGGATCATGCGCTTGAGGCCGTCCCAGGCGGCGGGCCTTGTGGCGACGTCCATCCAGGTGAGGATGAGGTAGCCGCCGTTGGCGCGGTGCACTGCCCCCGGCTTCAGCATGGTGTGGTCGCTGAGGTAGGTGCCCAGGTATGCGCGGCGGTCGATGCGACCAAAGAGGTTAGTCCAGGTGGGGTTGGATTCGACGATGATCGGCGGGCCGGCCGCGTCGGCGTTGTCCACGAAGAGGTTGATGCGGAACGCCAGGAATGGGTCCAGCGGCACCACGCCCGGCTGCATGAAGTCGGCGCCCGGCGCCGGCTGCGCCGCCATCTGACGCAGCAGATCGGCGCTCTTCAGCGTGTGCTCCCGCAACTGGCCCAGGAACGATGTGACCTCATCGTACTTGGCGTACTGCCGGACGAGGCCGTCGAACGGCGCCCTGACGATCGCCTCAACGACCGCGCGGTCCATCGCCGTGATCGTCTGCGCCACCTCGCGCTCAATCGCACGCAACCGCTCGCCGAGTTCCTCGACGAGCTCTGTGATCGGCCGTTCGCGTTCCGTGAGGGCATGCTTGTCGTCGATGGAGAGGGCGGCGTACTCCTCGCCCGTCATCGGGCGGCCGTCCTTCAGCGGCACGTTGACCGCGCCGGCCGCCGTGAAGTTCAGGTGGAAGCCGGCCGCTTCGGCCCTGCGCTGGGCATCTTCCATCAGAGCCTGGGCCCGGCTCTGCCCGCGCTCCAGCGAATCGCGACGTTGCCGCTCGTACTCGTCGCTGGAGAACGCCTGCACGATGTTGGTGCGGATGATGCGCAGCAGTTGCTCCAGGTGGTCGCGCAGGCTGCGCCCAACGCCCTTCGGCAGGCCAATCGCGTTCGGCTGGTCCGGATCGTCGAAGTTGTATAGGTAGCACCAGTCCAGGACCTCATGCGCGTCGGGATGCTGCGCCACCTGGCGGCGGATGTACTCCAGGATGGCAGTGGCTTTGCCGGTGCCCGTCAGCCCTGTGACGAAGATGTTGTACCCCGGCTTGTGCACACCGAGCCCGAACTCCAGAGAGCGGATCGCGCGTTCCTGGCCCACCATCTCCGTCTGCGGCATCAGCTCGTCCGTGCACTCGAACGCCAGGGACGAAGCGTCGAAGGTGGCTCGCAGGCGGTCGGGCGGGACTCGGCGCTCGCTGGGTGCGGTCACGTTACTCGAAGATCCAGCGATCGACGTCGCGCTGGTACGACTTGATTGAGCCGCGTTCGCCAAAGAAGAGGGCCAGCTCCCGGCGCGCCGACTTCAGGCTGTCCGAGCCGTGGATAAGGTTGCGGCCCATCTCCAGGGCAAGGTCGCCGCGGATCGTGCCGGGCTCGGCGTCGGCGGGGTTTGTCTTGCCCATCGTCTTGCGCACAACCTCGACGGCGCGTGTGCCCTCGAAGCAGGCGGCGATGACGGGCCCGGAGGTGATGTAGTCGATCAGCCCCTGGTAGAAGGGCTTGCCGGCGTGTTCCGCATAGTGCTTCTTGGCCAGGGCGGGGGTGATCTGCATCAGTCTGAGCGCGGCGATGCGCAGGCCGCGGCGCTCCAGGCGAGCGATGATCTCGCCGCAGAGCCCGCGCTGGACGGCGTCTGGTTTGAGGAGGACGAGCGTGCGTTCCAAGTGTGCTTCCTTTGCTTGTGGAGTCGCCGTTCAGTATAGCGAGCGCGAACGCCTGGGGGCAGGCGTGTTGACAACCAGCGACGCCTACGGGTAGAATCCCTACTTACATAGTAGGAATTAATGATTATGAAGCTGTCGACACGCGGCGACTACGCCACTCGCGCCCTGCTGGAGCTCTCCACCGCCGAGGGCCCGCGGGCGCTGTCCGTGCACCAGCTCGCGGCACGCACGCGGATCCCCGCCAAGTACCTGGAGCAGATCATGCTGCGCTTGCGGGAGGCGGACATCGTGCGCAGCAGGCGCGGTGTCCACGGCGGCTACGAGCTGGCGCGGCGCCCGGGGACCATCACGGTCGGCGAGGTCGTGCGGCTGATGGACGGGCCGCTGGCGCCCAGCCCCTGCGCCAGCCAGTCCGCCCATGTGCCCTGCCCGGCCTACCGCTGCCCGACGGAGGCCGGCTGCGTACTGCGCGGCCTCTGGGCAGATGTACGGGACGCGATCGCCGGGGTGCTTGACCGAACGACGTTCGGTGACCTGGCGGAACGGCAGCGCCGCCTATCCCCGCTGGAGGTCTACGCGATATGACCCCGCAGTCCCCTGACAAGCGGGAAGAGGCCGTGCTGCGGGAAGTGCTGGAGGCTATCCGGCGCGTACGGCACGGCTACGTCCAGGTGATAGTGCAGGACGGCAAGGCGATCCAGATCGACACCATGGAGAAGAAGCGGCTTGACCGCGCGCAGGCCTGATCGCACGCGATCAGATCCGGCTGACCAGGCAACTGGAGGCCCCTCGCAGAGAGCGAGGGGCCTTTCGTTTGTGCCCGGCTGCTCCTGTATTCGCCCCCGCTGAGACGGGGGCCCCCAGCCTGTTCAACCATCAGACCAACCAAGGGAGAAGACTCTTGAAGAAGCTACTGATACTGATATCGCTCGCCGTGCTGGCCGCCGCCGGCGTGGCCTGCAGCGGCGATGACGACGACGGCGCCGCCGCCACCACCAACAGCCCGGCCGCAGCCGTAAGCTCCTCGCCGACGGCGGCCAGCACGCCCACGGACTTTCCGGACAGCGGCCCGGTCACGTTGCACCTGGGCTACTTCGCCAACCTGACCCACGCCGAGCCGCTGGTGGGCCTGAACAACGGCATCTTCCAGCAGGAGCTCGGCCCCAACGTGACAATCGACCAGAAGACCTTCAACGCCGGGCCTGACGTCATCACCGCGCTCTTCGCCGGCGAGATCGACGCGAGCTACATCGGACCGAACCCCGCCGTCAACGGCTACGTGCAGTCGAACGGCAACGACGTGCGCATCGTCTCCGGTGCGGCCAGCGGCGGCGCGCAGCTGATCGTGCAGCCGGAGATCACGAAGGTCGCCGACCTGGCCAACAAGAAGATCGCCTCGCCGCAGCTGGGCAACACCCAGGACGTGGCCCTGCGCAACTACCTCAAGAAGAACGGCCTCGGCGCGCAGGAGAACGGTGGCAACGTCACCGTGATTCCCACCGCCAACGCCGATTCTCTGACAGCCTTCCAGAACAAGCAGATCGACGGCGCCTGGGTGCCGGAGCCGTGGGCCACGCGCCTTGTCCAGGAGGGCGGCGGCCACGTGCTCGTCGACGAGAAGACGCTCTGGCCCGGTGGTAAGTTCGCGACGACGACGCTAATCGTTCGCACGGACTTCTTGGAAGAGCACCCGGACGTCGTGCAGAAGCTAATTACCGCCAACGTGAAGACTGTGCAGTGGATTGAGGACCACCAGGACGACGCCAAGACCCTTGTCAACGACGCCATCACCACGATCACCGGCAAGGGCCTGAAGCCCGAGGTGATCGACGCGGCGTGGCAAAACCTGGACTTCACATACGACCCCGTGGCAGACAGCGTGCGCACTTCCGCGCAGAACGCATACGACCTGGGCCTGCTGCAAGACAACCCGGACCTGACAGATCTATTCGACCTGGACATCCTGAACCGCGTCCTGACGAAGGAGGGACTGTCCGCGGTCTCGGACTGACCACCCGAAGGTGACCTTACTGGGAGGGAGACATGGCATTGGACACGTTCGAAACAGTTGGGGAGGCGCCGCCGGCCACGGCGCCTCCCGCCGGCGGGACGCTGCTCTCGCTAACTAACATCACACGCCACTTCCGCAGCAGGCGCCACAACACGCTGGCCCTGGACGATGTTTCGCTGTTCGTGAGCGAGAGCGAGTTCGTCTGCGTGGTCGGGCCGTCCGGATGCGGCAAGTCGACGCTGCTCAACATCGTCGCCGGCCTCGACAAGCCGACGTCCGGCGAAGCGTCCTTTGACGGACGTCGCATCGATAAGCCCGGCCGAGACCGCTTTGTCGTCTTCCAGGAGCCGGCGCTGTACCCCTGGCTCAACGTCCGCGCCAACGTGGAGATGGGCCTGCGGATCGCCGGACGGGGGGCGAAGGAACGGCGTCAGCTGGCCGATCGCTACCTGGCGCTGGTCAACCTGCGCAAGTTCGAGAGGGCGTACATCCACGAACTCTCTGGCGGCATGAAGCAACGCGCGCAACTGGCCCGCGCGCTGGCCGTGGAGCCGCGTATGCTGCTCATGGACGAACCGTTCGCGGCGCTGGACGCACAGACGCGGGACGTCCTGCAGCAGGAGTTGCAGGAGATCACGGCCCGCCTGCGCACAACCGTCATCTTCATCACTCACAACGTCCGCGAGGCCGTGATCCTGGGCGATCGCGTCGTGGTGATGACGCCGGCTCCGGGCCGTATCAAGACGGAGTTGCGGGTAGATCTGCCACGGCCGCGGGGGCCCGACGCCCACTCCGTCGTCGACCTGTCAGCGCGCATCCGGGCCGAGCTGGAGCACGACATATACGCCGGGCAGGCGCAGGAGGATACGTATGCGATTTAACGACTTCGACTTCGCCGGGCTCATTCTGAAGGCGCTGCGCATCTCCGCCTTTTTCGCAGCACTGCTCGGCCTCTGGCAGCTGCTGTACGACCTGCACATCTGGTCGCCATACCTCTTGCCGGAACCGGTCAAGGTCTGGCATTCACTGGAGCACTACGTTGACAACGGCCAGCTCTGGCGCGCGACGAAAGCCAGCATGCAGCGGCTGCTCATCGGCTACGCGATCTCGATCCTCATCGGGCTGATCATCGGCATGCTCTGCGGGCTGAACAAGTACGCCGACGAGACGCTGGGCAGCATCGTGCTCGGCCTGCAGTCGCTGCCCAGCATCTGCTGGCTGCCGCTGGCTGTACTCTGGTTCGGGCTGAACGAGAACGCGATCATCTTCGTGGTGGCGATGGGCTCGATCTTCGCCATCGCCATCTCCGCGCGCGCCGGCGTCCAGGGCATCCCGCCGTTATACCGGCGCGCAGCTGCGACGATGGGCGCGAACAGGTTCCAGCTCATTTTCTGGGTGCTCCTCCCGGCGATGGTGCCGGCGATGGCCCAGGGGCTAAAGCTGGGCTGGTCTTTCGCCTGGCGCTCGCTCATGTCCGCGGAGCTTATCCCAACCGGCACCGCCATTGGCCTCGGTCAGACGCTTACTTTCGCCCGCGACCTTAACGACATGAGCTCGGTCATCGCGATCATGCTGGCAATCGTCGCGCTCGGCATCGCGACGGACCGCCTGTTCTTCTCCCGCATGGAGGCCTGGGCGAACGAGCGCTGGGGGCTACTGGCCACCACTTGACCGACAACAACGCCTGTCTTCCCTTCCTGACAGAGGGGCCGCTGGTCACGGCTCCTCTGTCGCCGTTTGGCTGCGGGAATTGACGCGAATCCGGCAATCTTGACCGCTCCGCAACCGATTTCCAAACGACGCCGGGCGATTCGCGCGTCTCTCATTGTGGCGCGAAAAACGGCGGTTCCGGCGTCACCACGCCCCCTGGTGAGTGCCGCCGGCCTCCGCGTAGCCCCAATCGTCCTCGCGTGCTGGAAGGAGGCCCCTCAGTGACAGCGCAGCCACGTGGCTCCGCCTTGTACGAACGCTTCGATCCCTATCTCCTGGGACAGCGGCAGTTCCGGGCCATGAACACGACGATCCAGCTGTACACGCGCGACGTGGAGGACGTGGGCATGCTGCCCGCCGCCGAGCAGGTCTTTCACCTGATGGAGGCGCGCCTCAGCCGTTTCCTGCCGGACAGCGAGCTGTCCCAATTCAACGAGCGCTCCGGCCAGGAGGTGGAGATATCCCCCATCCTGTTCGACGTCCTGCAGCGCGCCGCAGAGCTGCACCGCGCCACCGGCGGCGTCTTCGAACCCGCCGTGCTGACCGCCCTCGAGGCCGCAGGCTACGACCGCTCGTTCGAAAAGGTCGCCCCGGCTGAAGACTCTGCCCCGCGTGAGACAGACGATCGTCACTCGATCGCCCAGCTGAAGGCCAACCACTCGCGCATAACCGCCACCATGCCCGCCGGCATGCGCATCGACCTGGGCGGGATCGGCAAGGGCTACACCGTCGACGCCGCCTGCAGAATGCTGGAGCCCGCCGCGAACTTCGTTGTCAACGCCGGTGGGGACATCTTCGCGTCCGGCGAGGGCCCGGACGGCGACGGCTGGCTGGTTTCGATCACGGACCCGCGCGCCCTGGACCAGAGCGTCTGCCTGGTCCGCCTCTACGACGAAGCGGTTGCCACTTCGACTACCGCCGTGCGCCGCTGGCAGCGCGGCGGCCGGCTGCAGCACCACCTGATCGACCCGCGCACGCGGCGGCCGTCGGAGTCGGGTGTGCTCTCGGCGTCTGTCATCACCGGCTCGGCGACGGAGGCGGACGTCTTCGCCAAGGCCGCGCTGCTCCTCGGCCCGGAAGCGGGGACCGACTTCCTGGACAGGCAGGAGGCGCACGGCCTCTTCGTCATGGAGGACGGGCGGATCATCGCCACTGAAGGCTGGCCCGGCACGCCGAACGGCTAAGAGGGAGGAGCCGAGATGACGATGAGACTATCGCTGGCGATTGCCGTCGCCGCCGTTACCATCCTGAGCTTCGCGCTCGTGGTGGGCGGGCCGGCGCAGAGCAAGTCTGACAACCGGGGCAACGTGGCCGGCGTCGTCGAGTCACCCGGTGAAGCGGACGAGGCTGCCCAGACCGACCCGGGCCAGGCCCAGGCCCCGAGTGCGCCGCAACAGCCCGGCGATTCGCAGTCCACCACGGAGCACGTCTGGCTGGCCGGCTCGAACAACCAGCAGCCGGCGGCCGCAGCGGCGAACGGCGGAGCCGTACTCACGCCGACTCCGACCTACCGCGCCGGCAGCACGCAGCCCACTGGCGGCGGCCGCACTCCGGCCCCAACCGCCGTCCGCGTGACGACTGGTACGCCGCGACCGACTTCCAACGCGCACCAGCCCACTCCGGTCCCGACGCCGCCACCGGTCACGCCCACGCCGGTCGCGCTGCCGAGCTCCGCGCCCGGTGGCCCCACGCCGCGTCCGACGCCGCGCCCCACGGCGCGCCCGACGTCAGCGCCGCCACCGTCAACCCCCCTGCCGCCGTCGCCTACGGCGCCGCCCCCAACCGGCGGTCCGGCGCCGCAGGGAACACCTGTACCCACGCCCCCGCCAACGCCGGTCCCGACGCCACCGCCGACGCCCGCGCCGACGCCGGCGCCGACTGTCGCGCCGACGCCCGTGCCAACCCCGACGCCGATCGCCTCCGGCCCTTCGATTCCGGCGCACTAGCCCCATGCCCAGCACAGGAGGAGGACGCAGATGACCAGACGGAGCGCAATGTCAATCGCCTTCGCCCTGACCACGGTGGTCACGCTGGCGCTCGTAACGCTGGGCGTGAGGGCGGGCCTGTTCGGCATGGCGGGTGGCGGCGGAGACTTCCCGGACGTCGCCGCCGCGGCCAGAGAGCAGGCGCAGCCGGCCGTCTCCAACGTGGACGGCCCCGGCCAGCAGCCCGGCTATCAGTACGAGACGCAGTACGTCTACTACGACGACGGCACCTATGGCCCGGCCCCGGCCGGCGACCAGACAGGCGGAAGCCCGGCCGTGTCCGAGGACCAGCCGCCGGGAAACGATCCGGCGTCCGATGACGCCGGCGAATGGCAGGGCATCCCTGGCACGCCGGGGCCGAAGGTGAAGCCTACCGCGACCGCGGGCCCGACGAGCGGCCCCGTCATCACCCCAACGCCGACGCCGAGGGTCAGCCACGCGCCGACGCCGACGCCTCCCGAACAGCACATCGCCCAGCCGGGCACGCCGAGGCCGACCAGGACGCCGACGCCCACCCCGCACCGCACGGAGGAGCCTGAGGACGAGCCTACCTCGAACCCGCCGCCGCCCTCAACACCGGGGCCCCTGGAGACGCACGAGGCCCAGGAGACACCCGAGCCGCAAGAGACGCAGGAGCCGGAGAACGACGAGCCGCACGAGACCGCCGAGCCGCGCGAGACACATGAGCCACGCGAGACGCCTGAGCCGCGCGAGACAGAGGAGCCCGAGGACGACGACAGCCACCATGGTTGGTACTAGCGAGGGCAGCCGGTGAAGTACGCGCGCTCGAAGGTATTCATCGTCGTCAGCTCTGTGCTGGCGATCGTGGGATCGTACGTGGCGATCGCCTGGCCGGAGTGGCATCCCGCACCGCCGGCCGTCGTCCAGCAGGTCGCTACGCCGGTCCCCACGCCGGCGCCAACCCCCGCTCCGACGCCTGTGCCCACCGCGCCGCCGACGCCTATCGTCGTGCGGCGGGTGGTGTACGTGCCGCTCAGCTCCATGGACAGCGGATCGGCCGGGGATGCACCCGCGGGCGCCGGCCCGCAGCCCGGCCCGGCCGCTTCGGTTCCCGACCCGCAGCCCGCTCCTGAGACGCCCGCGACGCCTGTGCCGACGGCGGCGCCCGCTCCCCCCGCGCCCGTGGTGACCCCGGCCCCGACGCCTGCGCCAACGCCGATCGAATCGGGGGGCTCCTAGTGGAGGCCAAGGCTCCCACGAACAGGTCGGAGCGGCTGGTTACCGGCGCATCGCTGCTCGTCACGCTGGCCGCTGTGGCGATTGGCGCCTGGACGTTCACGCCGGTGCGGGAGCTATCCTTGCCTGACCTGGGTGATCACGCCTACTGGTACCTGGGACGCTCGGCGGGCCTGATCGCCTTCTGGCTGCTCTTCGCCTCCGTCGCGCTGGGCATCGCCGTCAGCTCACGCTTCTTCGATGGCATGCTGAACCGCGGCTGGGTGTACGAGATACATAAGTTCCTCTCGATCTTCGTGCTGCTGGCGATGGTCTTCCACGTCTTCATCCTCCTGCCGGACCCCTGGGCCAGGTTCACGCTCGTGCAGCTGCTCGTGCCGTTCCAGTCGCACTACCGGCCAACGCCTGTCGCCTTCGGTATCATCACGCTCTACGGATCGATCGCCATCACAGCCAGCTTCTACCTGAAAGGCGTCATCGGTCAGAAGGGCTGGCGCTGGCTGCACTATGGGACATTCGCGCTGTTCGTTGGTGCCCTGGTACACGGCCTGCTCGCCGGGACGGACTCGAAGCAGGCGGCGGTCCAGGTGTCCTACCTGGTCTCGGGCGTGGCGATCCTCTTCCTGCTCTTCTTCCGTATCCTGGTGACGCGCGCCGCCGGCGGCAAGCCGCGCCCCGCGCGCCCCGAACCGCGCCCGGCCGCACCCGCGGAAGCGCCCAGCGCCGGCGCGTAGCCTCCGTGCAAAACTAAGCCCGGGCGCACGAATTGCAGACGCGCGTCCGGGCCTTCCCCTGTGGTGAGCTATGTGTACTGTTACTTGCGCTGATACTGGCGCGGCTGGATCGTCGGGTTGACCACGGCCTGCTGGGCCGCCGCCTGCACCGCCTCGTCCTTGGCCAGGGCGTCCGTCGCCTCGCTGGCGCGGGCGGCCGAGAACGGCTTGACGTTGGACACTGCGGACTCTTCCACCATGTGGATCTCGCCGTCGATGAAGGCGCCCTCGCCGACCGAGATCTGCGGCGTGGTGATCGAGCCCTTGACGCGGCTGGACGGCAGCAGCTCCAGGCGGCTGGAGGCGTACAGTTGCCCGTCGAACGTCCCGGCGACGACGACGTACTTGGCCTGCACGACGGCGTTGACCTGCGCGCCCTCCGTGATGTGCACGGTGCCCGCGGCCTTCACTTCGCCGGAGACCTTGCCGTCCAGGCGGACGCTGCCGTCGCTGGTGAGGGTGCCCTGCCACGTGGTGCCGGCGCCGACGACGCTGGCGCACTGGTCCGGCGTGGCCGGGCGCTCCACCTGGTCCTCCCAGCGCTTCTGGGCCGGCTGCGGCTGCTGTTGCGGCTGCGGCTCGAACGTGGCGCTGGTGACCTCTTCGTCCTCGATCTCGACATCGTCGTCGATGACCTGCCGATTGCGCCAGTCGCTCTTGGCCTGGTGGCCGGAGTCACGGCGGGCGTTACTACCGATTCGCATGGGCAACCTCCCTAATCGAATTGAGTTGTCAACATTTCTGCTGGGGCGCCTTGTTGACTCAAGACTCGCACATCCTAATCAAATTGCCGGAGTTTTGTCCACCTATTATCAGACGGATTATCAACAGTCTGTGAATTACCCGCCGATGTAGGACATCTCCACCTTCCGCTCGCCGCCGCCGGACTGTCCCGCGCCTGTCGCAGCGGTGCGCAGCTCGGAGTAGCGGTCGTCGCGGCGGGACCAGATCCCGCGCAGGAGATCCGAAATCTCGGCGTCAGTCCGTCCGCCACGGAGGAGGGAGCGGAAGTCGTGTCCTCGGAAAGCAAAGAGGCAGGTGTAGAGCTTGCCGTCCGCCGAAAGGCGGGCGCGGGTACAGTCGCCGCAGAACGGCTGCGTGACGGAGGCGATGACGCCGATTTCGCCGCTCCCATCTTCGTATACATAACGCTGCGCCACTTCGCCGCGATACGCCCTCCCCAGCGGCCGTAGCGGCATCTCCCGCCCGATGCGCTCCACGATCTCCGCCGCGGGGACCACGTCGTCCAACCGCCAGCCGTTGGTAGTGCCCACGTCCATGTACTCGATGAAGCGCACGATGTAGTCCGGCCCGCGAAAGCGCCGCGCGATCTCGACGATGCCGTCCTCGTTCATGCCGCGGCGGACGACGACGTTGACCTTCACGGGCGAGAACCCCGCCTCGCGCGCGGCTTCGATGCCGTCCAGCACCAGCGACACCGGGAACTCGGCGTCGTTCATCGCGCGGAACGTGGCATCATCGAGCGAGTCCAGGCTCACGGTCACCCGGTGCAGGCCGGCGGCGCGCAGGCCCGGCGCCATCTCTCGCAACCGCGAGCCGTTCGTCGTTAGCGTGAGGTCGCGCAGGCCTTCGATGCCGGCCAGCATCTCGATCAGCTTCGGTAGGTCGCGGCGGACCGTCGGCTCGCCGCCGGTCAGGCGCACCTTCTGTACGCCGTGGGCCACGAAGACGCGGGCCAGGCGCTCGATCTCCTCGAACGTCAGTAGCTCGTCCCGGCCGAGGAACTTGTAGGCCCGCCCGAAGATCTCCTTCGGCATGCAGTAAGTACAGCGGAAGTTGCAGCGGTCCGTCACAGAGATGCGCAGATCATGCAGGGGCCGCCCGAGCGAGTCAGGCGCGGGAGTAAGTGGGGTCCGGGTCCCGGTAGTCATGGAGGAGCTCAAGGAGGATCTGGCGGGCGGTGGCGGTAGCGCGCGCCCTGTGGCTGATTATAGCCTTCTCGTGCTCAGGAAGCTCCGCCGTCGTAGCGTTCTGCGGCGGCGACCAGAAGATCGGGTCGTAGCCGAAACCGTGCTCGCCGCGCGGCTCCGGCGCGATAACGCC
>DATKKM010000071.1:0-9255 GCA_035542855.1 Dehalococcoidia bacterium | reverse complement strand
GGGATGCCGTCCGAGCCGATCATGCACAGCGGGTGGGCCAGCACGCGGCGGACGTCGTCTTCATCCATCATGAAAGTCACGGCGATTGCCTGCGGCTCTTCCGAAAGCACGCGGGAGGTCACTTCACGCGGGTCGCTGATTCCAAGAAGCTCGCCGATTTGCTTCACGGATTTCCCCTCGTATTCGCGGTGCGAACTGACCGAGGCAACAATGACCGCTTCGGCATCGATCTCGGCTCGCATGGCGTGGACTGCGGACAGCACCGTGCTCCCGGCCGTGTACGGATAGGCGTCGAACGCTACGTCGTCCCCTGAAGAGCGAGCCTTTTCAATCATGGCGATCGACTCGGAGGTCTTGCCCCAGGCACGCTGGCCCGCTGCCTTGTGGTGCGATATCTGCACCGGCAACCCGGCCTCGCGGCCGATGGCGATGGCCTCTTCGACCGCGCCGAGCAGCCCCTCCGCCTCGTCGCGGATGTGGCTCATGTAGAGGCCGCCGTGGGCCGCGGCGACCTTCGCCAGCGCGATCACCTCATCCGTCGCGGAGAAGCGGCCGGGCGGGTAGATCAGCCCGGTGGACATGCCCAGGGCGCCGGCGGCCATCCCTTCCTCCACGTCCGCCTCCATCGACGCCAGCTCCGAGGCGGAGGGAGAGCGCCTGTCCATCCCCAGCTGGCGGAAGCGCAGGATGCCGTGCGGCACGAAGCACCCGATGTTTATCGCCGGGTGGGACGCCTCGACGACGTCCATGTACTCGCCGAAGGTTGTCCACTGACTGTCCGGCAACGGGCCCATCAAGAGCTCGCCGCCCGGCAACCCGCGCACGCCGTCTCCGATCGCCGGGGCGACGCCCGCGCCGCAGTTCCCGACGATGTCCGTGGTGACGCCCTGCATCAGCTTGAAGTCCATCGGCGTCGAAAGGCAGGCGGCGTCGTCGTGTGCGTGCACATCGATGAACCCCGGTGCGACGGCCAGACCCGTTGCGTCGATGACGCGCGAGGCCGCCCCGTCCACTCGTCCGAGCGCTGCGATGCGGTCTCCCCTCACCGCAACATCGGCCTTGAAGCCGGGCGTGCCCGTCCCGTCGATCACGGTTCCGCCGCGGATGAGGACGTCGTAGGGCTGCTCTGCCATGGCGCGGGCAAACGTACCAACGCCCGGCGTGAGCTGTCAACGAACAGCCAACGAATTAACGAAACGGGATTCCCGGCAAGCCCACGTGCCATTCGTTAATTCGCTGCGCCGCAGGCTATTCGTTGACGGGTGCCAGATCCCTTGTTCCGGGGGCGCCAGTGCCACTTCCCCATTGCCTCGCGCGTGCTGTCTCGCCGATCCTGCGGGCATGCTGTATCCAACCTCCGCCTGCACCATTGACGCCCCGGGCGACGGCCCGCTCCTCCGCGACGCCGTCCTCGCCGAACCCGCCCGCGACCTCGCCTCCGTCCTCGAGCGCTACTTCGGCTTCCGGGCCTTTCGCCCGCTGCAGGAGCAGATCGTCAGCGAGGCGCTCGCCGGCCGCGACGTCCTCGCCCTGATGCCGACGGGCGGCGGCAAGTCGCTTTGCTACCAGCTGCCGGCGCTCGTGCGGCCGGGGCTTACGGTCGTCGTCTCGCCGCTCATCGCGCTGATGAAGGACCAGGTCGACTTCCTGCGCCAGCGACGGATCGCCGCGGCTGTGCTCAACTCCACCGTCTCGCCACAGGGCATGCAGGCCGTCCTCGACGCGCTGCAGCGCGGCGCCATCCGCCTGCTCTACGTCGCGCCAGAGCGCCTGATGCAGCCGTCGTTCCTGGCGAAGCTCGCCGCCTGGAACGTCTCGATGTTCGCCATCGACGAAGCGCACTGCATCAGCGACTGGGGCCACGATTTCCGGCCCGAGTACCGCCAGCTGCGTGAGCTGCGCCTCCGCTTCCCGGGCGTCCCGATCATGGCGCTGACCGCGACCGCCACGGACCGCGTCCGCGCGGACATCATCGCCCAGCTGGGGTTGCGCGATCCCGGCGTCTACGTCGCCAGCTTCAACCGCCCGAACCTGACGTACCTCATCGAGCCCAAGAAGGCGCCGTACGAGCGGCTGCTGGCCTTCCTCGCGGGCCACAGGGGGCAGAGCGGCATCGTCTACTGCCACACCCGCCGCCAGACTGAGACGCTGGCCGAAAAGCTGCGTGCGTCCGGCTACAAGGCTCTGCCGTACCACGCCGGGCTGGAGCAGCCGCTGCGGGCGCGCCACCAGGACGCCTTCCTCAGCGACCAGGCGCAGATCGTCTGCGCGACGATCGCCTTTGGGATGGGCGTGAACAAGCCGAACATCCGCTTCGTGGTGCACTATGACCTGCCCAAGAACATCGAGAGCTACTACCAGGAGACGGGCCGCGCCGGCCGCGACGGCGACCCAGCGGACTGCCTGCTGCTCGTCGGCAAGGCGGACGTCATCAATCACGAGCGCCGCGCCGACGAGAAGGAGTCCGCTCGTGAGCAGGCCGTCGCCCGCGCCGCCCTCGAGGCGCTCGTCAAGTTCTCCGAGTCGCGCCGCTGCCGCCGGACAGAGCTGCTGGCCTACTTCGGGGAGCGGTACGAGGCGGCTAAGTGCGACGCCTGCGACAACTGCTTGGGTGAGGCAGAAGCCGGTAGCAGCCGGGCTTCAGCTCGGCCCCCTTCTCAGCCCGCAGGCTACGACCCCGCCCTCTTCGAGAAGCTGCGCGCCGCCCGCCTCAAGCTGGCCAGAGAGCGCGGCGTCGCCGCCTTCGTCATCGCCCACGACAGCACCCTGCGCTCGCTGGCCGCTGCAAGGCCCGCATCCCGCGGGGCGCTGGAGCGGGTGCAGGGCATAGGGCCGCGCAAAGCCGAGCAGTTCGGGGAGACTTTCCTCGCCGCGATTCGTGATCACGCCGAGCGGAGACCGTAGCAGCCGGAGCTTGAGCTCCGCCCGTAGTGGCAGGTCTTCAGACCTGCCCGCGCAGCGCGGCGTTTGCGTGCTAATCTGACCTCGCAGTGCTGCACATCATCTACGGGAACGACCCCCTCGCCCGCAAGGAGGCGTTCGACAAGCTGCGCGCCGGCCTGGACAAGGACGGCTCGCTGGCCACCAACACCGTCAACTTCGACGCGCGGGCCGCCTCGCCGCAGGAGGTCATGGCGGCGTGCGACACCGTCCCCTTTCTCGGCGATGGGCGGCTGGTTGTCGTCGAAGGCATGCTGGGGACAGCGGGCCGTGTTAAGCGCGGCGGTAAGTCGCGGGCGAAGGCGAAACCCGTTGACGGTAGCGAAGAGACAGGCGCCGGGCCGTGGGGCGCGCTCGCCGGGTACGTGCCGCGCATGCCGGTGACGACCACGCTCGTGCTCCTGGACGAGGATGTGCCCGGGGCGAACGCGCTGCTCACCGCGCTCGGGCCGCTGGGGCGAGTGGAGCACTGCACTCCGCCCGCGGAAAAAGAGCTGCCGGGCTGGGTGATGGCCCGTGCGAAGAAGATCGGGCTGAGGCTGGACGCGCCGGCCGCCCGCCTGCTCGCCGAGCTGATCGGCCAGGACGCCTGGATGCTCGCCAGCGAACTCGAGAAGCTGCTCGCTTACTCCGGCGGTGATGTCGTCCGCGAGGGCGACGTGCGGGAGCTGGTGAGCCGCGCCAAGGAGCACAAGGGCTGGGAACTGGCCGACGCCGTCGTCGATGGGCAGGGCGCAAAGGCCGCCCGTGTGCTCAGCGAGCTGCTGGAGGACGGCGAGCCATCGCAGTTGATCCTGGCCAACATCGCCGGGCGCTACCGCCGCATAGCCATCGCGCGCGACATGCTGGACCGCGGCGAAAGCGGTTCGGCGATCGCGCAGCGGCTCGGGATGAAGATGGGCTTCGGCCTGGACCGCCTGATCGAGGCCGCCGAGCGCCTGCCGCTACCGGCCATCCGCGCGGCCTACGCCCGCCTGATCGAGGCCGAGCTGGATGTCAAGCGTGGCCTCATGGACGACGGCCGCCTGGCGCTGGAACTGGCGGTGCAGGAGCTGGCCTCGCGGCCTCCGGCGCCGGCGAGGCGGTAGGGAAGCAAGAGGCCGGGGATCGCGCCCCGGCCTCTTGCCTGTAACCTCTACTGCCGTTCAGGGGTTGCTCAGCACCTCGCGCGCGGCGTGGTCCGGCGACCAGGCGATGGCGCGGTTGAGCGCGTTCATCAGCGCCTTCGCCGAGGCCACCACGATGTCCGTGTCCGCGGAGCGGCCCACGAATGTGCGCCCGTCGACGTCGATGCGGACGGTGACTTCGCCCTGCGCATCGATGCCTTCGGTGACGCTGTTCACCGCGTACTCGAGTAGCTGGTTGGGGACGCCCATGAGCTGGTTGATCGCGCGGTAGGCGGCGTCGACGGGGCCGGTGCCGGTCGAAGCGGTTTCCTTCGGCGCGCCGTCCGGCCCGATGATCCGCACGGTGGCGGTCGATGTCGCCTGGTTGCCGCAGGACACCTGGATGAGGTCGAGCTTGTAGACGTCCTCCACGGCCCGGCGCTCCCCGGAGATCAGCGCGTCGAGGTCGCGGTCGTCAATCTCGCCCTTCTTGTCCGCCAGGTCCTTGAACGCGACGAACACGGCGTCGAGCTCGGCGTTGGTGATCTCGTAGCCCAGCTCGTCCAGGCGCGCCTTCAGCCCGTGCCGGCCCGAGTTCTTGTTCAGGACAAGCTGCGTGCCGCGCGGCAGCCCGATCGTCGCCGGGTCGATGATCTCGTACGTCTCGCGCATCTTGGTGACGCCGTGCTGGTGGATGCCGGACTGGTGCCGGAAGGCGTTGACGCCGACGATCGACTTGTTAGGCTGCACGCTCATGCCCGTGAGCTGCGAGACCAGGCGGCTGGTGCGGTGGATATGCGTCGTGTCGATGTTCGTCGAGAGGTGGAAGAAGTCCGGCCGCGTCTTGATCGACATCACGACCTCTTCCAGCGAGGCGTTGCCCGCGCGCTCCCCGATGCCGTTCACGCAGACCTCAACCTGGCGGGCGCCGTTCTGGACGGCGGTCAGGCTGTTGGCCACGGCCAGCCCCAGGTCGTTGTGGCAGTGCACAGAGATGCGCGCCTTACCGATGTTGGGCACGTTGGCCTGGATGTCGCGGATGAACTGGCCGAACTCCTCGGGGATCGCGTAGCCGACGGTGTCCGGGATGTTGACCGTAGTCGCCCCGGCGTCGATCACTTCCTTCAGCATGCGGTATACGTACTCGGGCACGGAGCGGGTGGCGTCCATCGGCGAGAACTCCACGTCCTCGCAGTACTTCTTCGCGCGGGCCACCATCTCGCGGGCCATCTCCAGCACGCGTTCCTTGTCCTTCTCCAGCTGGTGCATGATGTGGATGTCGGAGCTGGAGAGGAAGACGTGGATGCGCGGGCGCTCGGCATGCTGCACGGCCTCCCAGCAGGCGTCGACGTCGTTCGCCACGGCGCGAGCCAGGCCGGCGATGACCGAGCCGCGGATCTCCTTGGCGATGGCGGTGACGGACTCCAGGTCGCCCGGCGAGGACGCCGGGAATCCGGCCTCGATGATGTCGACCTTCATGCGCTCCAGCGCGCGGGCGATCTCCAGCTTCTCTTCAACGTTGAGCGCGACGCCGGGCGACTGCTCGCCGTCCCGCAGCGTCGTATCGAAAATCAGTACCTTGTCTTCGCTTGCCATTGTCGTTCTCAACCTCCTGTGTTGTCCTTCGAATGTAGGGGAAGGCTTCAGCCTTCCACGTGGAGGCCTAGAGGCCTCCGCTACGGCTCGTGTCGGCCCTCCTCTCGCATAAGGCGAGAGAGGGCCGGGTAAGGTTGAGAGACAGCATCAACGAATCGCGGACGCGGTTGCCCGCGCGGTTCGTTCGAAGCTGGGATGGCCGGCTGTTCATCGAATTAGAATGACGCTTCCTTCGGGGGTTCGTTACGGTGCTCGTCAGAGATCGTGCCGGGAAAGCCGCCGCTCGCCCCGTAGCCGGGAGTCGGCGGCGTTTCGCTAGGTGACTTGGGTGACCAGGACGTGATCGGCTCACTGGGTGCGGGCGCGGGCGAGGGCGCCGGGGCCGGCTGCGACATAACGGGCTGCGCGGGCGGCGGTGGTGCGGGCGCCTGCGATACGGGCGCCTGCGATACCGGCGGAGCGGCCGGGGCCGGTGTCTGCCTGGCGCCCGGCTTCAGCCAGGGCATCATGGCCCGCAGAGTCGCGCCCACCTTCTCGATCATGTGCTCGGCGTTCTGACGGCGCAGGGCGTAGAAGCTGGGGCGGCCGGCCTGGTTCTCGAGTATCCACTCCCGAGCGAAGGCCCCGCTGCGGATGTTCTGCAGCACCTGCTTCATATTCTGGCGCACGTGGTCGTCGATCACCTTCGGGCCGCGCGTGTAGTCGCCGTACTCCGCCGTGTCGCTGATCGAGTAGCGCATGTAGGCCATGCCGCCCTCGTGCATCAGGTCGACGAGCAGCTTCAGCTCGTGCATGCACTCGAAATAGGCGATCTCCGGCTGGTAGCCGGCCTGGACCAGCGTCTCGAACGCCGTCTTGACCAGGGCCGTCACGCCGCCGCAGAGGACGGACTGCTCACCGAAGAGGTCGGTCTCGGTCTCTTCCTCGAATGTGGTTTCGATGATGCCGGCCTTGGCGCTGCCGATGCCTGCGCCGTAGGCCAGGGCGATCTCCTTCGCGTTTTCGCTGGCGTTCTGCTGCACGGCGATGAGCGCGGGCACGCCGATGCCGTTCACGAAGTTCTCCCGTACCTTGTGGCCCGGGGCCTTGGGCGCGATCATCGTCACGTCCACCTCGCTGGGGGGGTTGATCTGGTTGTAGTGGATGTTGAACCCGTGCGCGAACATCAGCATCTTGCCCGCCTTCATAGCCGGCGCGATGCTCTCGTCGTAGATCTGCTTCTGCACCTGGTCCGGCGCCAGGATCATCAGGATGTCGGCGTCGCGGGCCACCTCTTCGACGGTGCCCACGCGGAGGCCTGCCATCTGCGCCTGCTGCCAGGACTTGGAGCCCGGGTAGAGGCCCACCATCACGTTGCAGCCGTTGTCCCGCAGGTTGAGCGCGTGCGCGTGCCCCTGCGAGCCGAAGCCGATGATGCCGATGGTCTTGCTGCGGATCAGGTCAATGTTCGCGTCTTTTTCGTAGTAGATCTTGGGCACGGGGTGTTACTCCTTCGCTCGGAACGAGTCCAGCATCTGCCGGAACGTTTCCTGGTACTTGTCTCTTGTATCGGCGGGGGTCGTCATCGTGATGAACCAGGAGCGGTCGCCGTTGGGGACCCACGCCTGTAGCCCGTATGTACCATTGTGCCCCGCCCCCGTCTGCCATTCCAGCAGCAGGGCTTCCCGCGAACCGAGGTTGAAGACGCCGACGGCGTGTGCGGTCGCGTGGTAGTGTCCGTGGATCGCCTCGATTGCAGTGGCGGCGAGGGCGGCGCCGTTCGCCGGTCCGTCTGCACGCGGCCCGAATTCGACCAGCACCTGCGACCCGTCATAAGGTTCGGGGAGGAAGTTGTCGTCCTCGGCGCCGCTGGTGGCACTCCAGCCGGTGCGGTACTCGATGTCATACGCGTGGGCATCTGAGCCAAACGCCGTCCAGGCGCCCGGAGCGCGCGTCGTCTCCGTCACCGCGCCGACGGTCGCCGTCGGTGCCCGTGTCGCGGCAGCCGTGAGCTCTTGCGTGGCGGTGGCGGACGGCGTGATGCTGGACGCGACGTCTCCACCGCAGGCGACCATCGTCGCGAGCAGCGTCATAGTCGAGCCCCAGACCAATGCTCGGAGCACTCTGCGGCCATCACCATGTGTAAACACCCGGGTAGCGATCGTACTGTTCTTCCTCCGGTATCTCGTGCGAGACGGCGGGACCTCGTAGCATGGCCACCTTGCCCGTGCGCACGAGCTCGATGATCTCGTAGTCCTTCAGCAGGTTTACGAGCGAGTCAATCTTAATCGATTCGCCTGTCGCCTCTACGATCATCGAATCGGGGCTGACGTCCAGGACTTCGGCCTTGAACACCTCCGTGATGTCGATGATGGCGCTGCGGTCGTCCTTGCCGGCGCGCACTTTGATGATCGCCATCTCCCGCGCCACGATGTCCTCGTGAGAGATGTCCCGCACGTCGACGATGTCGATCAGCTTGTCGAGCTGCTTCACCACCTGCTCGGCGTTGGCGTCCGAATCGACGACGAACGTCATGCGGGAGAGCCCCGGCTTCTCCGAGTGGCCGACGGACAGGCTTTCTATGTTGAAGCTGCGCTGCCGCCACTTGGAGGCGATGCGGTTCAACACGCCCGGACGGTCGACAACAAGGGCGATGATGGTGTGCGGCCTGATCTTGCGGATTTCCTCTGTGCTCATCACGCCGTCACCTTGTCCCGCGCCGGCTGATCGATCGTCTCGGAGAGGGAGGCACCGGGCGGGACCATCGGGTAGCAGTTCTCGTCGTACTTCACCCGGAAGTCCACCACCACCGGGCCCTTGTGGGCCATCGCCTCATCGATGACGCGGGCGACATCCTCTTTCTTCTCGGCGCGCAGCCCCTTAACGCCGAAGGCCTCCGCCAGCTTCACGAAGTCCGGGTTCTTGAGCGGCGTGGCGACGGTGTTGTCGTTGTAGAACAGCTCCTGCCACTGGCGCACCATGCCCAGCACGCCGTTGTTCAGCACGGCGAACTTGATCGGCCAGTTGTACTCGGCGATCGTCGCCAGCTCCTGCAGCGTCATCTGGAAGCCGCCGTCGCCGCAGATGGACCAGACGGTGTCGTTCGGCTTCGCGACCTGCACGCCCATCGCCGCCGGCACCTCGAAGCCCATTGTGCCCAGGCCGCCGGACGTGATGAAGCTGTTCGGCTTGTCGTACCAGAAGTACTGCGCGGCCCACATCTGGTGCTGGCCGACGCCGGTGACCACGTAGCAGTCACCCTTCGTCTCGCGGTAGATGCTGTCGATCACGAACTGCGGCAGCACATCGACGCCGTTGTCGCGGATGACGATCGAAGGGTGGTCGCGGCGCATCGCCTCGATCCAGTCGATCCAGGACCGGTGGTCCTTCGTCGGGCCGATCGTCCGGTTCAGCGCGGTCAGCGCGACCTTGACGTCGGCCTCGATTGCGGCGTTGGGGCGCACGTTCTTGCCGATCTCCGCCGGGTCGATGTCGATGTGCACGACCTTGGCCTTCGGCGCGAAGTCCTTCAGGCGGCCGGTCACGCGGTCGTCGAAGCGCATGCCAACGGCGATCAGCAGGTCGGATTCGCTGATCGCCTGGTTGTTCCAGTACATCCCGTGCATGCCCGGCA
>DATKKM010000070.1:0-25631 GCA_035542855.1 Dehalococcoidia bacterium | reverse complement strand
GGATGGCCGATCTGGCTATCACGGATATCAGTGGCGGCACAATCGCAGCGAGGTCTTTCTGGATGTCTGGTGTGATCTGGGGCCTGAGCACGAGAGGCAACTGCTAGACATCGAAACGGTCGAAGCAGAGGTCGTCTTCTTGATTCGACAAGTTTGCGGACAGTGGCCAACAGGTCAGACCGAAATCCATTTTCACGGGTCGAGTGCCAGGCACCGAAGGATCGCAGCCCAAGTCGTTGGCTACTATTTGGCCGCCAGAAACAGTAGCCTCTACCCCGTGTAGCAGCCGGGCAGCTTCTCCCGCAGCGTCTCCGCCAGGTTCGCGATGGGCACCCGCACCTGCGTCATCTCGTCGCGCTCACGGATCGTCACCGCCTCGTCTTCCAGCGTATCGAAGTCGATCGTCACGCAGTATGGTGTACCGATCTCATCCTGGCGCCGGTACCGGCGGCCGATCGCCTGCGCGTCGTCGTACTGCGTCATGAAGTGCGGGCGCAGCATGTCCGCCACCTTGCGGGCCGGCGGCACCAGCTGCTCGTTGCGGGAGAGCGGCAGGATCGCCACCTTGACCGGCGCGATCTGCGGGCTCAGGCGCAGCACCGTGCGCTTCTCGCCGCGCACCTCTTCCTCTACGTAAGAATCGATCATCGTCGTCAGGAAGCAGCGGTCGATTCCCATCGCCGGCTCAATCACGTAGGGCACGATGTGCGTGTCGCTCTCCTGGTCGTAGTACTCCAGCTTCTTGCCGGACACCTTCGTATGCGCCTGCAGGTCAAAGTCCGTGCGGTTCGCTATCCCCTCGATCTCGGAGAAGCCGCCGAACGGGAAGTCGTACTCAATGTCCACCGTCCGCTTGGAGTAGTGCGAAAGCTCGTCCTTGGCGTGCTCGCGGATCTGCAAATTCTCCTTGCGTACGCCCAGCACGTCCGTCCACCACCGCATCCGAGCTTCGATCCACATGTCGTGCGCTTCCTCGTCCGCGCCCGGCAACACGAAGTACTCCATCTCCATCTGCTCGAACTCGCGGTCGCGGAAGATGAAGTTGCCCGGCGTGATCTCGTTTCGGAAGGAACGGCCGATCTGGGCGATGCCGAAGGGTAGCTTGCGGCGCATCGTCGTCAGCACGTTCTCGAAGTTCACGAACATGCCCTGTGCCGTCTCCGGCCGCAGGTACGCCACCGATGCGTCGTCCGCCACCGGCCCCACGTACGTCTGGAACATCAGGTTGAACATGCGCGACTCGGTCAGCTCGCCGCCGCAGTCCGGGCAGCGCAGCTCTCCGTTGTCGTTCAGCCTCAGGTCGTCGGTGCGGAAGCGGTGCTTACAGTTCTTGCAGTCCACCATCGGGTCGGCGAAGGTGCCGACGTGGCCGCTGGCCTCCCAGACGCGCGGGTTCATGATGATCGAAGTCTCGATGCCGACGACGTCGTCGCGCTCCTGCACCATGTAGCGCCACCAGGAGCGCTTGATGTTGTTCTTCATCTCGACGCCCAGCGGGCCGTAGTCCCAGAAGCCGCCGATGCCGCCGTAGATTTCGCTGCTCTGGAAGACGAACCCCCGCCGCTTGCACAGCGAGACGAACGTCTCCATGGAAGTTTTCGTGGTCACGCGCCTGATTCTACGTGGGTCAGGGGTCGAGGGTCGAGGGTCAGGAGCAACCCCCCAAAAAAATCGGCGAACAGCCCGCGCCGATCTGGGGCCAAAGCGGGGGCCGGCGGGGCGATCTGCAGTTGATTGCCCGCGCAGCGAGTGCGGCTTACAATTCCCCCATGGACGACTACGGTCTGGATATGAACGAGGTCACCCGCGTGATCGACTCCGCCGACGTGCTCGTCGTCCGCTTCGCCATCCTCGATAAGCGCCTGCTGATCGACGCCCGCACCAACGACAAGGGGGACGGCCCGCTGATCGCCGTCGTGCCCAAGGCGGAGTCAGTGGAGGAGCGGTTCAAGGAGCTGAAGAAGCTGCGCCCGCGCTTCCCGCTGCCGGAGAAGATCATGTCCTTCACCTGGCCCCGCCACATCGACACCTTCAAGTGCTCCGGCCTGCCCGAGCGCATCGAGTCGCGGCTCGTCTCCCTCGGCGGCGAGGAGATGGCCGCCAGCGTCCGCAAGGCCATCGCCGACCTGGCCTCGGAAGAGAAGGCGGAAGTCCTCTCCGCCATCCGCGGCGACGAGCGCTACCAGACCATCTGGCAACGCGCTGAGTAGCCGCGCCCTCCGTTCCTTGCGCGGCGGGAGTATCATGGCTGCGCCAACAAGCGGCTAGCGGACCCCAAAGGAGGACGACCATGGCCGAGAGCGTCTACAAGGTCATCGATCTGAACGGCACCAACGACTACACCTACGATGCCCTCAACCGCCTGGCCTTCATTTCCCCTTTTGGGGTCGTAAGAGCGGCACTCGCACGCTAGGGCTTACCCTCCCTGTCAGGCGACTTGACCTGTACGTCGAAGATGCAGACCAATGCGCCCACACAATTCAATCCATGATGTGCGTTACGGACCAGTCCCAGTGAACGGGGGTGGCACTTCGCCGACCTAGGCCGCTTCCTCTCGCCCGATCCGGTCGAGTCGACCGACTGCGGAAACCCGCAGTCGCTGAACCCATACTCCTATGTGCTGAACAACCCGCTGACGCTGACGGATCCGACGGGGGCGTGCATACCGGACATGGAGGGGCGCGGCGGATGTGGCCTTGACCTCGAAACCATAAGCTGGGAAGCGTACAAAAGAACGCAAGCGCCTGTCTTTGAGGAGTTGCTTTCTCAGGGTGTTCCCGAAAACGTGGCTAGATACACAGCCTTCCTGTCCCGGTATTACGGGCCGCGTGCTGAGCCTCCGGAGGCAAAGCCGCTGACGCTTTCCTGTGGAGCTGGATGCAGCGCCTCTTGGGCCAATGGGCCGATCTGCAGCATCGACAGCTGGGGTGCGTGTCCAAATGAGCCAACACGTCCCGCCGCTGGCTGGGGATTCGTCGAAGATGTAGCAAACACTGCCGGCGATTGGGTTTCAGACCCAGCCAACATCGCAGACGTAGTGCAGCTCGGTGCCGGGGTAGGTGTCGGCGTTACCTGCGTTGGCACTGTCGGCGCAGGATGCGTGATAGCTGGTGGAATCTATCTAACAGCCTCTGGTGTAAAGGCTTATTATGCGAACGAGCGAGGAGGCGGCACCGCAGCCGCGATAAGTCTCACGTCTTCAACTATCGGATGGTATGCAACCCGTGACTCACGAACAGGCATCATTATTGTCAACGCTGCCGGGATCGCGCTTGAGCGGTATATGAGTGACACACGACCAGCAAATTGAAAGCAGAGCAGAGATGGATTCGATTATATTCCGACTCATCGATAACAATCCGCAAGTGAGGCTCATACACAGAGCATCAGTGGGACTGGGCGCTTTATCCTTGGTGACCCTGCTCGTATCTTATTTGACTGGGCTAACGGGTGCCCCATTGACTGCAGGCATCGCAATGATGTGTGGTGGCGTGCTTGTTGCAATGTGGCGTTTGTCAGGTCAAACGACTGGGACATTGGAACTTCGCCCGGAGGGGATGTTTGTTTCCACTCGCAGGCGTAGTTTTGCTATACCTTGGAACGATGTGAACGAAGTTGAGCTAGCACACACGATAACAGGGTTAAATGGAATGACATTTCGCATTCTGGGAATACGATCAATGGTGCGTTTGATTGTCAAGCTTAGAGTCGGTCTCAAGGAGCCTTGGTGGGGGTCACGAAGCGGCACGCGCGTTTCTGGTTTGCCAACGCCCACGAAAAGCCTTGACTTGTACGTAGAGCATCCGGAGGAGTGCCTGACCTTGGTGACGAAGAGGTTACACAACTACCAACCGCGGGGAATGCGCTGACCTCGGCCGCTTCCTCTCGACCGACCCGGTGGGCGGCGACTTGAGCGACCCGCAGTCGCTGAACCCATACTCATATGTGTTGAACAACCCGCTGACGCTGACGGATCCGACGGGGGCGTGCATACCTGACTATGTCGGATACCGTGGCTGCGGGCTTGATCCGATGCGCGGATCGGCCACGCCCGTAGTGCCAATCGTGACACTTGAGGAGCTTGTTGGTGGCGAGTTCAGCGCGGGATGGAAAATTGCCATCGTATCAGCGGGCTTGTGCAGTTTGTACTGCAAGGATCTGGGTAATAGCGTCGGAGACATTTTTGGCACGCTTTTCTCGGACGGGATCTCAGAAGAGGAGCTGAGGAAGAGGCGTTTGAGGGGGCGATCAATGATCCAGAGTCCCTCAGGTGACTTGCGCCGCAGGAGATTATTGACGCAATGCCAGATAGCTGGGAGATAGGTCCCGGGCGAGAGCCGGGAACAATCCGGCTCAAGCCTAGGGGCAGAGACGGCATTCAAATCTTGCTCGAACCGGGGGGCTCAACCGACGACCCAACCAACGTTCACAGCGGCCCCTATGCCAGGGTTAGTGACGGACGGGGAAAGCCGCAGCGAATTCCTTTGAAGACGCTACAATGAGTACGAATCTAACAGAAGTAGAAAAGGCGATCCTCATAGACGCGTCTGAGGATTACACCCCACTGTCAGAAGCAAGCTTCGAGGCTTTGAGTCGCGGAGCAGAGTCTGCCCGCGAAGCTGTAATCCATTTGCTGAATCTGGGATACATCTACGTAAGCGAACTCGAGGCTCCCGGTGTGCGCGAGGTCAGGCAACTTGGACTCGATGAGGCACTGGATGTAGTTGGTAACCCTGACAACTGGAAACTGCCCCCTTTTACTGATGAGCGCTACCATGCGATTTCCGCTACCAAGAGGGGAATGGAAATGGTGAAGGAGATCCTCCGGTCGCCTGACGCCCCGAGTTGACGTTTAGGCAAGACCCCACGATGAACAAGCGCGCGCCGGCGTGCGCTTGTAGACAAGGCCGTCCTGAAGTCTTTTCTGTCGTCGGGGGCCAGTGGAGTCGACGGACTACGACAACCTGTAGTCGCTCAACCAGTGGACACGTATCCGGCACAGTTTGGCCGGCGTGAAGGTATGAACCGCAATCGGTAGCCCATATCGGGATCTAGGAACCCGACGTTGCTTGCCGGTGATACAATTGGGGCTGGAGTTTTAGGGTCAAGCCGCTGAAAACAGAGGGCCAAAGAGACCCGGAATCTCTGGAAATCTGCGCACGCTCAGATACGAGACGGGAGACCTAATCTTCCCAAGCAGAGGGTCGCGGGTTCGATCCCCGTCTCCCGCTCCAGATGCGCCGCCCTCCCCCTAACCGCCCGCCCCTCGTACAATCGAACTCGTGCCTGACAAGCCGCTTGCCACAACCGGCGCCCCGCGCGAGGCCATGATCATCGCGCCCGGGGATCTGCGCGTCGTACCCAAGCCCTGGGGCGAAGAGCACTGGCTGGCCCACACGGACCGCTACGCCGGCAAGCTGCTCATCCTCAAGAAGGGCCACCGCCTCAGCCTGCAGTACCACCAGCGCAAGCATGAAGTGCAGTACATCGACGCCGGCCGCATCAAGTACACGCTGGGCAGTATCGACCGCCCGGACGAGTACGAAGAGCGCATTGTGGAGGCGGGGAGCACCGTCATCCTGCCTCCCGGCGCCATCCACCGCATGGAAGCTCTGGAGGACGCCCGCTTCTTCGAAGTCTCCACCCCGGAGCTGGACGACGTCGTCCGCCTCGACGACGACTACGGCCGCGCCGGCACCAGCGACGCCTGACCTCTCGCCGGGCGAACCACACGGGCAATACAGCACGGCGTCGCGCCTGGATGCTCTCGTGCTCCCTTGCTCGCTGCCCCGCCGCCTCGCGCACAGCGCCTCCCCCTCGTACAATCGACAACGTGCCTCACACGCCCATAGACCTGCGGAGCGATACCGTCACCCTCCCGTCGCCGGAGATGCGCCAGGCCATCGCCAGCGCGGAGCTCGGCGACGACGTCTTCGGCGGCGATCCCACCGTCAACCGCCTGCAGGAGATGGCCGCCGAGATGACCGGCAAGGAAGCTGCGCTGCTCGTCTCCAGCGGCACGCAGGGCAACCTCATCGCCCAGCTCAGTCACTGCCCGGAGCGCGGCAAAGAGATCATCGTCGGCGAGGGGTCGCACATCATCGAGCATGAGGCCGGCGGCGCCTGGCTCGTCGGCAGCCTCGGCCTGCACACGGTGCCTATCGACGTCAAAGGCCGCCTCGACCTGGGCGCCGTCCGTCGCGCCATTCGCCCCGACGATCAGCACTACCCGCGCACAGGCCTGATCTGCATCGAGAACACGCACAACCGCGCGGGCGGCACCGTCCTCAACGAAGAAGACATGGCCGCCGTCCGCGACCTCGCCGACAAGGCCGGTCTTCCCGTCCACATTGACGGGGCGCGCATCTTCAACGCCGCCGTGAAGCTCGGCGTGCCGGTCTCGCGCCTCGCCGCCTACGGCGACTCGATCACCTTCTGCCTCTCAAAGGGCCTCGGCTGCCCCATCGGCTCTGTGCTCTGCGGCTCCGCGGAGTTCATCCACGAGGCGCGGCGCAACCGCAAGGTGCTGGGCGGCGGCATGCGCCAGGCCGGCATCATCGCCGCTGCCGGCATCTACGCGCTGGAGAACATGGTCGACCGCCTGGCCGACGACCATGCGAACGCCGCCTACGCCGCGTCCGCCCTGGCGGAGATGCCCGGCGTCCACCTCTCGCCGCCGCCGGAGACGAACCTCCTCTACTTCGAGGTGGAGGGCTGGTCGTCGCGCAAGCTGGAGCGGAAGCTGAATGACGCCGGCGTCCTCTGCTTCGACGAAGGCGGCCGCATCCGCTGGGTCACCCACTACGGCATCGAGCGAGCGGACATCGACGACGCCCTGGCCCGCACGCGGGACATCCTGGCGGCTGGGCCGGGCGCTTGATCCGGCGGCTCGCGCCGCTCGTCCTCCTGGCGGCGCTCATCCTCGCGGTGGCCTGCTCCGGCAGCGAAGACGTCACCTCAACCGACATCGTCTCGGCCGTCCCCTGGGGCGGGCCGGAGACCGCGCACTACCGCGTCCTGGACAGCAAGGACACGGAGGTCGGCACGCTGGAGCTCAGCATCGACAACGGCGCCACCGGCGAGCTGCTCTTCCACCAGTACTTCGACTTCCCCGGCAAAGGCTTCACCAACGACGCCAAGGTAACCGTCGACAAGACGACGCTGCTGCCGAAGACATCCGCCTTCAAGATCGTCGGGCCGCAGGGCAACTTCGAGTGCACCGCCACCTACGACAACGGCCAGTTCAAGGCCCACCGCGTCGGCGAGGACGGCGAGCGCGACGACACGGTCACCATCCCCCGTCTCGCTTACGACAGCTGGGGCGACCTCTTCGTCTGGCGCACCATCGACTTCCGCACCGGCTACGACGTGGAGTACACGGACGTCCTCTCCTGCACGCTGGCCAAAGCGGACCGCATCCCGGTCAAGCTCAAGCTCGACGAGCAGGAGCAGGTCAGTGTCCCCGCCGGCGACTTCCAGGCCTGGCACCTGAAGATCGACTCCGGTGGCAGCACCCAGGACGCCTGGTACACCACGGACGCCAGGCACACCCTGGTCAGGTACGACAACGGCGAATCCACCTTCGAGCTGACGGAGGCGCCGTAGGGGCGCGGCGCGCTGCGCCCAGGGGGTGGGGCGCGCCCTACGCCCGCACCGGGTCAAGATACCGCGGCCGCCCCTCCTCAAACGCCTCGATATCGCCCGACTCCTTCAGCGTCAGCGCGATCTCGTCCCAGCCGTTCAGCAGGCACTGGCGGCGGAACTCGTGCGTCTCCGGGTCGTCGTGCATCACGAACTTCGCCCGGAAGCCGCGGTCGTCGGACACCTCGCAGCGCTCCAGGTCCACCGTCAGCTCACACGCGGGGCCTTCCTTGGCAGCGCGCATCAGCCTCTGCACCTGCTCCTCGGGCAGGATCACCGGAACCACGCCGTTCTCGAAGCAGTTCTTGTGGAAGATGTCCGCGAAGCTGCTGGCCACGATCGCGCGAATGCCGTACTGGGCGATAGCCCAGACCGCGTGCTCGCGGGACGATCCGCTGCCGAAGTTGCGCCCGACGACGAGGATCTTCGCGTCCTCATACCCCGGCTGGTTGAGCACGAACGAGGGGTCCGGCTCGCCGCTGGGCAGGTAGCGCAGGTCGTTGAAGAGCACCTCGCCCCATCCTGTGCGGTCGATGCGGCGCAAGAAGCGCGCCGGCACGATGGCGTCCGTGTCCACGTTCACGCGGTCGATCGGCGCCACGCGCCCCGTCACGGTCTTGAACGGCTCCATCAGTCCACCTCCCACTCTCGGATGTCCACGAAGTGCCCGGCGATCGCTGCTGCCGCCGCCATCTGCGGCGAGACCAGGTGGGTGCGCCCGCCCTTGCCCTGCCGGCCCTCAAAGTTGCGGTTGGACGTCGATGCGCAGCGTTCCTGCGGCTGCAGGATGTCCGGGTTCATCCCCAGGCACATGGAGCAGCCCGCCTCGCGCCAGTCGAAGCCGGCCTCGGTGAAGATGCGGTCCAGCCCCTCGGCCTCCGCCTCCGCCTTCACGTGCATGGACCCGGGGACGACCATCGCGTAGACGCCGTCCGCCACCTTCTTGCCCTTCACGATCGCCGCCGCCGCGCGCAGGTCTTCGAGCCGCGCGTTCGTGCAGGAGCCCAGGAAGACGCGGTCCAGCTTGATCTCCTGGATCGGCGTGCCGGCCTTCAGGCCCATGTACTGCAGTGCCCGCTCAGCCGCTTCCTTGTCCGCGTGCGTGGCGAACGAGGCCGGGTCCGGCACCGCGCCTGTCACCGGCACCACCATGTCCGGCGTCGTGCCCCAGGTGACGTACGGCTCCAGCTTGGCCGCGTTGACGACGACCGTCTTGTCGAACGTTGCCCCTTGGTCAGAGGGCAGGGTCCTCCAGAACTCGACGGCGGCGTCCCAGTCCTCGCCCGTCGGCGCGAACGGCCGCCCCTTCACGTACTCGAAAGTCTTCTCGTCGGGCGCGACCATGCCCACGCGGGCCCCCGCCTCGATCGACATGTTGCAGATCGTCATGCGCCCGGCCATCGAGAGGTCGCGGATCACCTCGCCCGTGTACTCGATGGCGTAGCCGGTTCCCCCGCCGACGCCGATCATCCCGATCACGCCCAGGATCACGTCCTTCGCGGTCACTCCGCGCGGCAGCTTCCCGTCGACGCGCACCTCCATCGTCTTCGACTTGCTCTGCACCAGGCACTGCGTCGCCAGCACGTGCTCCACCTGGGAGGTCCCGATCGGCATCGCCAGCGCGCCGAAGGCGCCGTGCGTGGCCGTGTGGCTGTCGCCGCAGACGATGACCATCCCCGGCTTCGTCAGGCCCAGCTCCGGCCCAATGACGTGCACGATGCCCTGCCGGTCAGACTCCACGCCGTAGTATTCGATCCCGAACTCCGCGCAGTTCGCCTTCAGCGCCTCCACCTGTTTGCGGGAAGTCTCGTCCTTGATGTGCAGGCGGTCGCGCGTGGGCACGTTGTGGTCCGCCGTGGCCACCGTCAGGTCCGGCCGGCGGACCTTGCGCCCGCTCAGCCGCAGCCCCTCGAAGGCCTGCGGCGAGGTCACTTCGTGGACGAGGTGCAGGTCGACATAAAGTAGCGCCGGCTTGCCGTGCTCCTCATGCACAACGTGCGCGTCCCATATCTTGTCGAACATCGTCTTCGGTGCCACAGTGAACCTCCACGCCTATCATATCCGGTTGGCCGGTTTGTCGGTCGAGGCCTGCGTGCGATAGCATGGCGCATCATGGCAACGAGCACCTCCCGGCGTTCGCGCCTCAGCTGGAAGAACTGGGCGGGCAACCAGGAGTGCGCCCCCGCCCGCATCGACGCTCCGTCCAGCGAGGAGGAGATCGCGCAGATCGTGCGCGACGCCGCAGCCGCAGGCCAGCGCGTGAAGGTGGTTGGCAGCGGCCACTCCTTCACCGCCATCGCCCTGACGGACGGCCGCCTCGTCCAGCTCGACAACTACCAGCGCGTGCTGAAGACGGACGCCGTGAAGGGCCAGGTGACAGTCCAGGCCGGCATCAAGCTCCACCGCCTGAACGAAGAGCTGGACCGCCGCGGCCTGGCCATGCCCAACCTCGGCGACATCGACCGCCAGTCGATCTCCGGCGCCATCTCCACCGCCACCCACGGTACCGCCCGCGACCTCGGCGGCATCTCCCGCGACGTCGTGGGCCTGCGGATCATCGCCGGCGACGGCTCGATCATCGACTGCTCGGCGGAGGAGAACGCGGACGTCTTCCACGCGGCCCGCGTCGGCCTCGGCGCGCTGGGCGTGATCTCGACGGTCACCCTTAAGGCCGTCCCCGCGTTCAACCTCCACGCCCGCGAAGTGCCGATGGACGTCGAAGAGTGCCTCGCCAACATGGACGACTACATCGCCGCCAACGACCACTTCGAGTTCTACTGGGTCCCCGGCACCCGCTGGGCCATCGCCAAGTTCAACAACCGCACCGCCGCGGACCAGCCGAAGCGCGGCGCCTGGCACCAGTTCCGCGACGATATGCTGTTCAACAACGTCGCCTTCTGGGTGGTCTGCCGCGTCGGTCGCGTGCGCCCGTCCATCATCCCGCGGGTGGCCAAGATCATGCCCAGCTCCGGCGCCACGGAGTACGTCGACAGTTCGTACAAAGTCTTCTGCACGCCCCGCATGGTCCGCTTTTACGAGATGGAGTACGAGATCCCCTTCGAGGCGGCGACCGAGGCGTTCAACCGCGTCCGCGCCTACATCAAGCGCAGCGGCCTCATCCTCAGCTTTCCGATCGAGGTGCGCTTCACCATCGGCGATGACATCCCGCTGAGCACTACCTACGGACGCCGCAGCTGCTACATCGCCTGCCACGTCTACGAGCACACGCAGTACCAGCAGTACTTCGAGGCCGTCGAAGACATCATGGACGACTACGGCGGCCGCCCGCACTGGGGCAAGCTGCACTTCCAGACCGCCGAGACACTGGCCCCGCGCTACCCGGAGTGGGACGAGTTCCAGGCCGCCCGCAAGAAGCTCGATCCGGAAGGGCGGTTCTCCAACCCCTACCTGGATCGCGTCCTCGGCCCGATCGCCTAGCCCTCCAGCCGCGTACCGCCCTCGCCAACGCGCTCCCGCACGTCCGAGCCCAGCGCCGCCAGCTCCGGCTCGCTCAGTGCCTCCTGTGTTGCCTGGAAGAGGACGTCCTCCTCCCAGCGCACGTGCTCCCGCAGCCTGGCCGCGAAGTCCAGCAACAGCCGCCGCCTCCACTCAACGTCCGCGTTGTCGCGCATGTCCGCCACCAGCGCCTCGATGCCCAGGTGATCGCGGTGCAGCCGCATCACCATCTCGTCCTCCGGCGAAACGTGGCGCACCAGCCGCGCCAGCAGGCACTCGCCCTCAGCGCGGAAGTGGGGGAGCAGGCCGCGCGCCCAGAAGCTGATCAGGGTGCCGTAGATGTCGCCGATCGCTGCCCCATCTGCGCTCGGGACTTCGCGGCCGATGCGCAGCGCCAGCACCAGCGCAGTGTTGTGCTCGCGCGAGAGAGGGACCAGCGCCGGGTGCCGCCTCACCGCTACGACTCTTCGTCAAAGCGCTCTTCCGGGATCGGCTCCTTGGAGTGCCCGTTATGGCGGATGCAGGCGTGCCCCTCGGGGTCTATCGGTTGCCCGCACAGATGGCACTGCGGCCGCCCCGCGGCGATGATCTCCTGCAGCCGCGCGTTCAGGCTCACGCAGGCGTCCTCCGTCAGCTTCACCTGGATATCCGGCTCCTCCTCTTCCTCCTCGCGCGTGATCTCGAACACCTGCAGGACTACGCTGCCCTCAGCGGAGTCGAAAAAGATCTGCATCCGCCCGACGCGGAAGTCGTGCTCCGGCGCCTCCGGGAACGCGCCTATCTCTTCGGCGCCGCCTTCGGCGCGGCCCAGCTGGCTCAGCACCTGGGTCAGCGCCAGGCTCAGCGCCTGCAGTTGCTGCTTCTCCAGCCACAGCGCGGCCGACTCTTCACTCGCGCCGACGATTTGCAGCTGGAATGTGCGCTGGCCCGGCAGCCCGTAAGCGCGCGCGTCGATGGCGCGAGCGGTGCCGAAGTCCGCCCTCATCTGATCTCTCGCATGTACAAAACCAGGTACAGCTTGGGCCGCTGTCCGGCGCCCCGTCAAGCGGCCAGACGCACCCTGCCGAATGGCCCCCTCTACATGCGCCAAACAGACCTGTCGCGCCACTCCCTGCAGATGTGAACTACATCTAGAAGCACCAGGGTCGCGCCGGGCACGGCGAGGGAAAGGAGCAGCAACTTGGCATTTCCGCCTGACATGACTACCACGGACAAACGCAGACTCGCATTATTCGGGCTCCTCTTCATCGCCGCTGTCGCCGCTGTCGCGGCCATCTTCGCGGTCGTCGTCGTGAAGGGCGGCGGCGGTGTCGCGTCCGCCCAGACGGTGCGGGAGTACAACCTGGAGATCGTCGCCACGGACATCGACTACGGCGGCGGGAATATCTGGCACGCCTGGACGTTCAAGGACGTCAACGCGGAGAAGGGCACGGTGCCCGGCCCGACGATCGTCGCCAACGTCGGCGATAAGATCGTCGTTCACGTCACCAACAAGCTGGACATCGTCCACAGCTTCCACACCCACATGGAGAACTACACGCTGGAGAACGACGGCAGCCAGCTGAACACGATCACCGGCATAGGCGCCGGCGCCATGATCGAGCCCGGTGCGACCTATACGTACGAGTTCGAGCCGACGCGCCCCGGCACCTTCTACTACCACTGCCACTCCGCGTCCGGCGGCCACCACATCACTGAGCACATGCACCAGGGCCTCTACGGCGCGATCATCATCCACGACAAGGACGAGCCGCCGCACCCCAACGAGCAGGTCATCTTCATGGGTGAGATGGGCTTCGACACCGAGGGCGACAACGTCCCGCCGTACATCATGAACGGTCTGGGCCTGCCCGGCGGCGAGCAGACGCTGGAGAACATCTTCAAGGAGCAGGGCATCGACGGCGTGGCTGCCCAGTTCAACAAGACAATGCCTGTCTTCAACGCCAACGTCAACGAGGAAATGATCATCCACCTGATCAACATCGGCGACGCAGTGCACACCTTCCACGTCCACGGTGTCAAGATCATCTCCCGTGAGATGCTGAACGGAGAACCCTGGCCGGCGAACGTCGTGCCCCTTGACCCCGGCACGGTGGATAGCGTGAGCATCACGTTCACGCAGCCGGCGCTCTGGTTATATCACTGCCACGTGGTTGCGCATGCGGATGCCGGTATGATTGGGTTGTTCAACGTGACCGGCCCACCGGCGGCATCGCCGGGCGGCAGCTAGCAGGAGCAAACGTGCCGAAAAAGAAACGCAGCAAGCAAGCACAGCCGCGGAGGGAAGCGCCGGCCCAGGAAGGGCCGGCGCTCTCCCCCGAGGAACAGGCCGCCCGCCGCGAACAGCAGAAACGCGACTGGGCCGCCCAAAAGCGGAAGGGCGAGCGCGCGGCCGCCCGCACCACATCGCCTGTCCTCTGGGGCGGCATCGGCGCCTCAGCGCTGGTTGGCGTTGTCGTCCTCGCCTTCGTTCTCTTCGCGGGCGGCGGCGGCTCTTCTGGCCCCACGCCCACGGCTTCGCCGGACCCACGCATCGGCAACGCCACGCCGGACAAGGTTGTGACCGTCGACGCTGATGACCAGGGCCAGGCGACGAACCCAACTTTCTCCGTCACGACGATCACCGGCAAGGCCGGGGACGTCATCGAGATCGACGTCAACAACATCGGCACCGTGCACCACAACCTGGTCGTCGCCGGCCTCGACGGCGAGTACGGCTCCCTGGACGACTGGGTCTCGAACCCGCAGTCGATCGCTCCGGGTGAGTCAGGCAAGGTGCTGGTCAAGATCGATAGGCCTGGCACCTACCTGTACCACTGCGATTTCCACCCGGAGCAGCAGAAGGGCGTGCTGATCCTGAGCTGACGCGCCTAGCCCGCGACCGTCACCGGGATCGGCGCGTCCTTCACGACGCGGTCGGAGACTGAGCCGAGCAGCAGTTTGGCCACACCGCCGCGCCCGCGCCTGCCCATCACGATCTGCTGAAAGCGCCCCTCGTTCGCCAGGCGCAGGATCTCCGCGGCCGGGTCGCCGAAGCGGATCGCCACCGTGCAGGGGATCCCCGCCGCCGCAAGCTGCCGCTGCGCCTCGCCCGTGTGGCCGTCCACTTCCTCCTCGTACTCGCGGCGCAGCGGGGACGAAGCGCCTGCTTGCGCCCCTTCCTCTCGCTCCAGCGGCAGCACCGCGAGCAGCGTCACGCTGCCCACCTTCGGCCGGGATTGCGTCACGTACCTGACCGCCTCCAGGCTGGCCGCCGAACCGTCCGTGGGCAGCAGCACATCGCCGCTGAGCGCCTCCGGCGGCGCTGTTGCCCGGCCGCCGCTTCGTGTGGCGAAGAGCGCGAGGATCGCGAACGGCCCCAGCACTCCGCCGGCCAGCACCCAGCCGAACGGATCGCGCCCTGAGCGGCCGGCCACGAAGGAACAGACCAGCGCACAGATGAGATTGACCGCCAGAACGATCGCGACAAAGCCCGCAAAGCTCATTGGGCAAAGACTACCAGCTTTTGCCCCGCGGGCAACGCCCGTAGAATCGACCTCGCATGCACCACGACGATATCCTCCACGCCATCGGCCGCACGCCCCTCGTCGAGCTGAGGCACTGCAGCCCGCGGCCGGAAGTGCGGATGTTCGCCAAGATCGAAGGCCGCAACCCCACCGGCAGCGTCAAGGACCGCATCGTGCGCGAGATGGTCCGCGCGGCTCTCGACAGCGGCCGCCTGCACCCGGGCGCGCGCATCATCGAAGCCTCAACCGGCAACACCGGCATCGCGCTGGCCATGGTCGGACGCGCGCTCGGCCACCATGTCCGCATCGTCATCCCGGAAAACGTCTTCCCGGAGATACCGCGCACCCTCCAGGCCTACGGCG
This sequence comes from Dehalococcoidia bacterium, assembly GCA_035542855.1. Lineage (GTDB taxonomy): Bacteria > Chloroflexota > Dehalococcoidia > SM23-28-2 > RBG-16-64-32 > DATKKM01. The sequence continues at coordinate 10,665 of DATKKM010000070.1, read as the reverse complement.
CCGAGATCCACTGGGTCTCCGGCGAGCTGGGCGTCAAGCGGGCCATCGAAGTCGCGCGCCAGGTCGCCGCCGACGAAGGCTGGTACATGCTCGATCAGTTCGCCGACGCCGTGAACATCCGCGCCCACTACCAAGGCACGGGCGCCGAGATCCTGGAGGACCTCCCGCACGTCGATATGTTCGTGGCGGGGCTGGGCACCGGCGGCACGCTGATGGGCGTCGGCCGCCGGCTGAAGGAAGTGAACCCGGAGACGCGCGTCATCGCCATCGAGCCGCACCCCGGCAACCAGGTGCAGGGGCTGAAGAGCCTGGCCGATGGCTTCATCCCGCCGCTCCTGGACTACGCCATGCTGGACGGCAAGATCCTCGTCCGCAGCGGCCACGCCTTCCGCGGCGCCGCCGAGCTCATGCGCCGGGAGGCGATATTCGGGGGTGTCTCCTCCGGAGCCGTCCTCCACGGCGCAATGAAGGCGATCGAACGGCTGCCGCGCGGCAACGTCGTCCTCCTCTTCGCCGATAGCGGCTGGAAGTACATCACAACGCAGATGTGGACCAGCCCGCCGGAAGTCCACGCCGACGAAGAGCTGGACGAAGTGATCTGGTGGTGACCCGCCGCTACTGGATGCGGCGCTGCGCCTTCAGGTCGAAGAAGCCCATGAACGGCGCCATGCAGCCCATCCCGAACAGCAGCACGCCCAGCGGGATGTGGTAGGCCAGACTCTTGGGGTGATCCTCGCCCGAATAGCCCAGCGCTATCTGCGCGACGATCAGCACCAAAAGGCCCGCGTTGTGCCCGACGAGGCCGACCCCGTACGTTCGCCGCGCCAGGAATGCCAGCACAAGCTGCCCCGCCGCGGTGATGAAGATGACGTTAGCCAGCGCCTCGTGGACGTCTTTCATTCCGCTGTGCCCGTTGTAGAGAAACTGCCCGGCCAGGACCGGCTGGATCAGCAGCAGGATCGCGGTCAGGATGGACACCCAGCGGTACCACCACACCGGTCCGCTCTTGCTCTGCGACATCGTCTGCTGTTGCATCTGTCCCTCCCTCTCCTCTACAAACGAATCCGCCCGCAGAAGAATTAACCGGAAGCCGCGCTCATCCTCAGGCTGGCAAAGGGTTGCGCTCCGTGTATCCGTGCTCGTGCACCCCGTACCCGACGCGGCCTCCCCACGTCCAGCGGGCGTACCCTTCCCGCAGGCACGTCGGCCCGAACCAGACGTTGGCGCTGGCGAGCGCCATCTCGCCCCTGATCGCGTGCTCGCGGCCCTTCTCGTCCGTGAACCGCACGTCCGCACCCGTCGCACGCGTGCCGGCCTCCGTCTCCGCCACGTCCATCCGGATGTTGGAAGCCGCCATCACCTCTTCGCCGTCCCACAGGCAACCGACGTACAGGTCCTGCGGGAACCCGGCGATTCGGATGCGCACGGCATTGAACCAGGAGCCGTCGCCGAACTCGCCGCTCAGGTAGTCCCAGTACTCGAACGAATTCCAGTCCCGCACGCCACCGAAGCTGTGGTCACGGTGTCCAGGGCAATCGATCTCGTGCACCGTCTCGCCGATCCGCAGCGTCCCCTTCACGCGGCCCGAGTGCTCGATGTGCCGCGTTGACTGATCGACTGACCCCGGCGGGTGCGGCCACATGCATGTAGGCAGCGCGCTCTCCCACACCACGTCCAGCGCCACGGTGCTGCCTTCGTACGTCAGGTGGAAGCGCTCCAGCGGCTTCTCGACGTCTATCGTGTAGCCGCACATCGAAAGCGGCGCCCCCATCTCCGGCAGCTTCGCCCGCTGATCGATCAGCGAGTAGACCACCTCTTTGCCCTGCGAAACGAGCAGGTAGAAGTTCCCGTAGCCCAGGTTCGGCAGCATCCCGAAGCGCGCCGCGAACCCGATCTCCGCCTTCGGCTCGACGAACGTAAACCAGTAGCTTTCATTCCACAACGGCCGCGACTCCGGCCCCGGCGCATGCCGGGCGTCGTCTTCCACCGTCGCCATGTGCGTTTTGCTGGCCATCAACCCCTGCCTTTCACCAATTTTTTCGGCGACGAGCGTAGCACAGCAGCGAGGTTCAGTGCTCGATGGGCCGGCAGAGCGGATACAATGGCTAACAACGGAGGGAAGGCATTGGCTGATATCAACCGCCTACTAGAAGCCGCGAAGAAGGCCGGCGCCCAGCAGGCCGAGGTCTACCAGGTCTCCAACGAAGAGATGCCCGTCCGCTTCGAGGCCAATCGCCTGAAAGAGCTGAACTCCCGCCACACCAGCGGCGTCGCCCTCCGCGTCATCGCGGGCGGCCGCATCGGTTTCGCCTCCAGCACCCGCCCCGGCGACGTCGAGGACGTCGTCCAGGCCGCGCTGGAGACCGCGCCCTTCGGGCCGGAGGCCCACTTCGACTTCCCCGCTCAAACGGAAGCGCCCGTCGTCGAGGTCTATGACCCCGCCACCGACGCGATCTCCGTCGATGAGATGGTGGGACTGGGTCAATCGCTGATCGATATGACCATCGCGGCCGAGCCCGACATCCTCTGCGATGTCTCCGTCCGCCGCAGTGCCGGCGAAGTCACGCTGGCCAACACCGCCGGCGCCCACTTCACCTACAGAGCGACGATGTTCTCCGCCTGGCTTCACGGCACGCTCATCCGCGGCACGGACATGCTCTTCGTCGGCGACGGCGATGCATCCTGCTCGCCCCAGATCGACACGAAGGCCATCCAGGCCTCGGTGGCCGGCCAGCTGGCGAACGCCCGCCGCCACGCCACGTCTCGCACCGCTGAGCTGCCGGTGATCTTCACCTCAATCGGCGTGGCGGAAGCCCTCATGGGCCCGATCACGATGGCCTTCAGCGGGCGGCTCGTGCACCAGGGCCAGTCGCCGCTCGCTGGCCTCCTTGGCGAGGAGAAGTACGACCGGCGCATCTCCCTCTCGGACGACGCCACCCTTCCCATGCGCCCTGCCTCGCGGCCGTGCGACGATGAAGGCGTGGCCAGCCGCGTCATCCCCCTGATCGACCGCGGAGTCGTGCGCAGCTTCATGTACGACTTGCAGACCGCGGGCCTGGCGAAGGCGCAGTCCACCGGCAGCGCCGGCCGCTCTCTCACCTCGCAGCCCGCCATCTCGCCGTCCTCTCTCGTCTTCGCGGAAGGCGACATCTCGTTCGAAGACATGGTGAAGGGCGTGAAGGAGGGGATCATCGTCGAAGAGCTGATGGGCGCCGGCCAGGGCAACGTGATGGGCGGCGATTTCTCGGGCAATGTCCTGCTTGGGTATAAAATAGAGAACGGAGAGATCGTCGGACGGGTCAAAGACACCATCGTCGCCGGCAACGTCCACGATGCGCTAGGGCGCGTACTTGCTATCGGTGACAGGGGGCGATGGGTAGGCGGGACCGTCTTCGCTCCGCCGATCCTCTTCGAACGGCTAGCCGTCTCCGCAAAGGGCTCGTAACCTATGGACTTCTCGGAATACCTCGACGAAATTAGCGACGGCTCCAGGCGCCTCTCGTCCGCCAGTCTGCAGCGCTTCTCCAGGCTCGAAAAGGCCGAGCGCGATGAGCTCGATCGCCGCTGGAACCAGATCGACGTCCGCCGCCGCCGCCGCGTCATGCAGGAGCTGGTGGAGCTGGCCGAAGACAACGTCGACATGGACTTCGACGCAGTCTTCCTCCGCGGTCTCCAGGACAGCGACAGCGACGTCCGCCTGGAGGCGCTGCGCGGGCTCTGGGACGCCGAGTCGCCAGACTTGATCGATAGCCTGGTCGCCCTCATGGAGCAGGACAAGAACCCTGAGGTGCGCGCCGAAGCAGCGCTCGCCCTCGGCCGTTTCGTTCTCCTGTCTGAGCTCGGCCGCCTGCGGGAGCGCCACTTCGAGCGCGTGGAGGCCGCCCTCCATCGGGTCATTGACAGCACCACGGAGGCCGGCGACGTCCGCGCCCGCGCCATCGAGGCGATCGGCGCCTACGACTCCGCCTGGGTCCGCCAGGCCATCCAGAACGCCTACGAAAGCGGCGAGCGCTCCCTCAAGGTGAGCGCCGTCCACGCCATGGGCCGCAGCGCGCAGTCCCGCTGGCTCCCGCTCCTCGTCCGCGAGCTGAGCAGCGATGACACCGAGCTCCGCTACGAGGCCGCCATCGCCATTGGGCAGGTTGCCGAAGAGTCTGCCATCCCGCACCTCCTCCCGCTGCTGACCGACGAGGACGAAGAGGTGCGCGGCGCAGCCGTCGCCGCCCTTGGCGAGATCGGCGGCGAGCGCGCCAAGAGCGCCCTCATGGAGATGCTAGACAGCTCATCCAGCGCCACCCGCGAGGCCGCAGCCGCCGCCCTTTCGGAGATTGAGTTTGAAGAAGACCCGCTCGGCTTCCGCTTCCGCCAGTAGCGCCGACGATGGCAAGCCCCGCTCACGGGTCGAGCGCGCCGTCTCGGCCGGGGGCGTCGTCTTTCGCCGCAACCACGGCATCGATATCGTGATCTGCGGGCGCACCTCTGACGGTGTCTGGGGCCTGCCCAAGGGCACTCCTAACGAAGGCGAGACCCTGGAGCAGACCGCCCTCCGCGAGGTCTCGGAGGAGACCGGCCTCGACGTGGAGATCGTCGGCAAGATCGGCGTCGTCGAGTACTGGTTCGCTCGCGAAGGAGTCCGCTATCACAAGTGGGTGCATCATTTCTTAATGAAATCAACCGGCGGCGATACATCCCGCCACGACCTCGAGTACGATAAAGTGGAGTGGCGGGCGGTGGAGGATGCCCTCAAGACCCTCACCTTCCGCAACGAGGCGAACATGGTGGAGAAAGCGCGCGCGATGATCGAGGCGATGCCATGAGCGACCGCCTGTTCGACGACGTCGTCGCCCGCGGCCACCGCACCGTCGTCCGCCGCAAGCGCCTCACCGACGTTTCCGACGAGTTCCGCTGGCGTTCAGACGCTGAGCTCGCCCACTTCGACGCCTCGCGGCCGGCCCAGACCCCCTTTGCCAACTACGAGCGCAACTGGGCGTTCGACTTCCGCTTCACCGACATGCCGCGCCGCTCCTTCGCCATCGAGGCCGAGAACGGGCGTCACATCGGCAACGTGATGTACTACAACTTCGACCAGACCCGCTGCGAAGCCGAGATCGGCATCAGCATCGGCGAGCGTGACTACTGGGACGCCGGATACGGCACAGACGCCCTCCGCGCCCTCGTCCGCGCGCTCTTCGCTGAGGGCAAGCTCCAGCGCCTCTACCTGCACACGCTGGACTGGAACCTGCGCGCCCAGCGCAGCTTCCGCAAAGCCGGCTTCCGCGACTGTGGCACCTCCTGGCGGGACGGCCACACCTTCGTCATGATGGAGCTGCTCCGCCAGCATGCCCCGCAGCGCACCCACCGCCGCGCCGTCCGCGCCTAACGAAGCCCACAGCGCTTCGCCCTGACGGCTGGCCCGGGAACGACGCCCGGTGCTACCCCTTGGCCCCCACGGGCCGCCCCGGCACGTCCAGGTCCGCGGGTGGCGGCGCCGGGTTCATGATCCCGTGCATCAGCTGCCCCGGCACCACTGACACCAGCTCCTCCAGCGTCCACTTCCCGTCCTTCTGGATCGTCTGGACCGGCGTCTCCTCATGTGCCAGCGAGACGATGCCGCCGGCCACGTGGAAGATCTTCCCGTTCACGTTCCAGGCGTCGTCCGTGCACAGCCACACCGTCATCGGCGCCACGTGCTCCGGCGTCGCGGGCACCACCTGCACCGGCGGCGGGGCTGTCGGCTGCGCCTGGGTGGCCGCCCGTAGCTGGCGGGCGCTGTCCGGGACCGTCGCCGTCAGTCGCGTCGCGGCGCCCGGCGCGATCGCGTTGCACGTCACCCCGTACTTGCCCAGGTCCCGCGCCACCACTCGCGTCAGACCCGCGATCCCGGCCTTCGCCGCCCCGTAGTTCGACTGGCCCGAGATGCCCCGCAGACCTGAGATCGAGCTGAAGTTCACGATGCGCCCGTAGCGCTGCTGCCGCATCAGGATGGAGGCCGGCTGAATCGTGTTGAAGTGACCCTTCAGGTGCACCGCTATGACCGCGTCCCACTCCTCCTCGCTCATGTTGAAGATCATGCGGTCGCGCAGGATACCGGCGACGTTCATCAGGATGTCGATCCGGCCGAAGGTGTCGGCGCACTGGCGCACCATGTTCTCGCCGCCCTGGAACGTCGCCACCGTGTCGTAGTTGGCGACGGCGTTGCCGCCCGCCGCCTTGATCTCTGCGACGACCTGGTCGGCGGGCCCATTGTCGTGGCCCGTCCCGTCGGAGTTCACCCCCGGGTCGTTGACCACCACGTTCGCGCCCTCCTGGGCCAGCAGCATCGCCACCGCCCGGCCGATGCCGCGCCCGGCGCCCGTCACAACCGCGTTGCGTCCCTGTAGTTTGCCTGCCATTTTCGCCCCCTAACCCTGCGCCTTCGCGGGCTCCGCCGCGCCGTTGCGGCCCGGCACCTCTACCTCGGCCGCCGGCGGCGCGGGGTTCCGCGTCCCCTGCAGGATCGCCGGCAACTGCGCCGAAAGCTCGTCCAGCGTCCACATCCCCGGCTTGAATATCGTGCGCGATGGCGTCGGGTGCTGCAGCACGGAGACGATGCCGCCGTAGACGTGGAAGATCTGCCCGTTGATGTTCCAGGCGTGGTCCGTCCCCAGGTAGCACGTCATCGGCGCGACGTATTCCGGGTCGCGGTGCGTGAACGCGCCGGACGGCGCGTCGTCCGGTGGCGGCGGCGGGCCGGAGCCGCCCGGCCGCGTCTGCGGGATCGTCGCCGTGAGCCGCGTCGCCGCGCGAGGAGCGATGGCGTTGCAGGTCACCCCGTAGCGCCCCAGATCCCGCGCCACGACTCGCGTCAGCCCGGCGATGCCGGACTTGGCGGCGCCGTAGTTCGCCTGCCCGGCGTTCCCCCACAATCCCGACTCGGAACTGAAGTTGATGATCCGGCCGTAGCGCTGCTGGCGCATGAGCACGGAAGCCGGCTGGATGCAGTTGAAGTGCCCCTTCAGGTGCACAGCCAGCACCGCGTCCCAGTCCTCCTCTGTCATGTTGAAGACCATGCGGTCGCGCAGGATGCCGGCGTTGTTGACCAGGATATCGACCCGCCCGAAGCTGTCGAGCGCCGTCTTGATGATCCCCTCGCCGCCCGCCGCCGTCGCCACCGAGTCGTAATTCGCCGCCGCCGTGCCGCCCGCCGCCTTGATCTCGGCGACGACCTGGTCCGCTGGCCCGGCGTCCGTCCCGACACCATCCGGCCCGACGCCTGGATCGTTCACCACGACCTTCGCGCCTTCCTCCGCCATCATCAGCGCGATCCCGCGGCCGATGCCGCGCCCGGCGCCGGTGATGATCGCTACTTTGTCCTGCAGCATTCCCGCCATGTCTGACCCCTCCAGGCAGGTCTGAAGACCTGCAGCTACGCTACTTCAGCGGCAGTTCCACCACCGCTGTCCCGGGCGTCGTCTTGTTGCCCTCCGGGTCCTCCGTCCACACCTCGAGCTCGACCACGCCGTGGCCGTCCTCCAGGCGCTTGCCGGTGACAACGCCGCGGCTCGTCACGTCCTTGTTGATCATGTCCATCCCGCGGTAGGAGCAGGCCACCTGCTTAACGCGGCCCTTCTCGCCGGCCCATTCGTGCACCATGCGGCCCAGCAGCGCGTGCTTGAGGGCGCCGTGCGTGATGCGGTCCTTCAGTCCTGTCGCCTGCGCGAAGTCCTTGTCGTAGTGGATCTGGTAGTAGTCGCCGGAGCCCGCTGCCCACCAGACCAGCCGCTGCGAGTCGCAGGGTAGCACCACCTTCGGGATCTCCTGGCCCTCCGCTACGTCTTCGAAGTGAACCTGCGTCATCACGCCCTCCTAGTACCGAATGGCCGTGCCGCGCTGGACGGCGACCGTCTCGCCCTTCTCGTTGCGGAACGTCGTCTCGGTGCTCACGATCAGCATCGGGCCCATCTTGCCCTCGCGCTCGACGAGATCGCTCAGCTTCGTCGCGGCGGTCAGCTTGTCGCCCGCGCAGACGTCGGCGAAGTACTCGATATCTGTGCCGCCGTTAAGCACGCGCTTGTAGGGGATGTTCAGCCGGAAAGCCTCCGGCACCTGCGACGGATGGCCGGGGACCACGACCGGGTGGCCGAGGAAGCCCGGCGGCGCCAGGATGCCGCGATAGCCGCGCGCCTTCGCGGCCTTCTCGTCGTAGAACACCGGGTCCGTGTAGCCGACGGCCCGCGCGAACTGCCGGCAGCCCGTGTTGTCGACTTCGTAGGGCACCGGCTCCGACTCCACGCCGATGCGGGCTCGCATCTCGTCCGTGATCACGGACTGCTGTTGTTGCGTCATGAGCGATCCTCCGTCGATTGGTGGGGCAGGGCACTGTCCTGCCTGCGCAACCTTAACGTGCGCGGCAGATTATCCCGCAGCCTCAGGAGGGTGTCAACGAAAACAGCGCCAGGGTGAATCGCCCAAGCTTGACCTGGACACCCGGACCCGTCGCCAGGCGATCCTTGGCCTGGGTAACCCCGCTTCCGAAGGCGCTACGCCCTTAGACGCCACACTACCTTCGAACGCCGCCTAGTCCTTCGATCGACCCAGCAGCGTCCCCGGCGACGGCTCGTCCAGCGCCACCTGCCCCGAACCGCCAGCCGCAGCCAGCCCGGCCGAGTACAGCAGCAGAGACGTTGAGCGCAGCAGGAAGGCCATCCCGGCCAGGCCCATCAGGCCGGCCAGTGTCGCCGGCTTCGTCACCACCGGCGCCAGCGGCCCCTCGTACGCCAGCTTCGTCTCCGGCGAGCGCATCGCCAGTACGCCGACGGCCGCCGCGCCCGCCACCAGCAACCCGCCCAGCGCCTTGCCCGTCGCCGGCAGCTTCGGGACGTCGGACCGCCGCTCGAACGAAACGACAGCAGAGGGCAGCGTGATCAGCCAAAGCCGCGACGATAGTTTGCGGGGAACTCCGAGCCTGTCGTGAAGGAAACTCATGAGCGAAAACGATTGTGGATGGGTCAGGGGTCGCGGGTCAAGGGTTGAAGCGAGTCCGAGATGTAGCTGCAGGTCTTCAGACCTGCCTGTGGGGCTGTTTCCGCAGCCGGGCGCGCTTCGTGCGCATGTCCTTCCCGGCATGATCCAGGCCGAGAACCGCACGCGCCCCCTCGTAGTCCTCCTGCCGTACCCACACCTCGGTGTTATAGATTGCCTGGTTTTCCCAGGGTAGGTACCTCATCTGAGACGGTTGTGGGTTCTCGATGTGGGCGTGAATCCCGGCGGACCTCAGAGCTTCCATCCACATCACCTGCTCCGTGTAGGAGGCTGGCGCGCCCAGGTAAACGATCGGCACGATTGGCCCCCTCGGGCGGACTGACTGAGCGACGACGACGATCGCGGCTGCGCCCGCGATGAGTATCCCGAGGAAGATGAGGAACCCCATGAGCGGGGCGCTGCCGATGCTACCCGGCGTCGGCGGCCACGGCCTGTGCCGTCGGCGCGGCTCGCTGCGGACGCTTCGGCTCGACATAAGTCGTCGCGCCCATCTGCGGCAGGTCCGACTTGCCGACGCCCGCCGCGTTGCGCAGCTCGACGTACGCCTGGTCGCTGAACTCCTTCAGGCGGGCGACGTCGCTGCCGGCCCGGGCGTCCGCCATGAAGCCGAAGTACAGCTTCTGGTCGTAGCTGGTGACGCCCAGGCTGATGCCCATCTCCCAGCCGAGCGGGATCATGGGGTAGTGCGCCTGCAACCGGTGGCCCAGCGTGTAGAGCGGGATCATCGGGCCGGGGACATTCGTGCAGACCATGTTCGCGAACGTGTTCGGCGGCGTCGGCAGCATGCCCATCAGCGCCTGTAGAGCCGGCGGCGTCGAGTTGATGCCCGTGCCCAGGCTTTCGATGCCGTCCGCCACCTGACGCCGCTTCAGCGCCTCCGTCCGCTTGCGGATCGCGTTCAGCCGCTCGATCGGATCGGAGACGCCCACGGGAACCTCGATCAGCAGCATCGAGACTCGGTTGCCCAGGGCGCCGCGCTCGTCATCCTTGCGCACGTTGACCGGCGTCAGGACTCGAATGGAGCGGCCGTGTGTCGTCTGGCCGTGCATCTCCAGGTACTTCGCCATGCCCCCGCCCAGCACTGTCAGCACCACGTCGTTCACGGTGCCGCCGGCCGCCGCACGGATCTGGCGGATCTCCTGGAACGAATACTCGGAGAACGCCACTTTGCGTCCCACGCTCAGGGGCTTATTGAAGGGCGCGCGCACCACCGGCACCTGCATGTAGGGCAGCGCCGTCTCCAGCGCGTGTAGCGTCGCCCGCGTGTGGCCCGCGCCGCCCACGTCCTCGATCAGCCGCTTCTGGCGGCTGGACCAGCTGTCCAGCGACGAGCTGACGTTGTCCAGTATCGCCTCGCAGAAGCGCTCAACCGGTGACGGTATCTCGTCCTTCTCCGGGTTGGGGACCTGCGCCGGCGGCGGCGGTGCCGGCGAAACGTCCATCACCAGCATCAGCAGCTCGATTCCCGAGACGCCGTCAACCAGGCAGTGGTGGACTTTCGTCAGCAGCGCGCTGCGGTCGCCCTCCAGGCCGTGGATCAGCGCCATCTCCCAGAGCGGCTTCTCGCGGTCCAGTATCGTGGAGAAGAGGTTGGCCGCCGTCTCGAACAGCTGCTCGTCGGTGCCCGGCTTGTCGAGCTTGACC